>NZ_JBHINJ010000032.1:0-7671 GCF_042194855.1 Bartonella sp. CL70QHWL
AAAGCTTTAATGCGATAAAGGTTTATAATATTTCGAGTAAGAGCATGTTTGATTTTTTTGATTTCACTGGTTAATTCGTATTTTTTGCACATAGAGATACCCTCACAATTTAATGTGATAAACGTTTGCTAAAATTTGGAATGAGATGTTTAAAGAAGGGCGCCCCCGCCGCGCCCGTGCTTTCATTTACACTGCTTTAGATTAGACCCAGACAATCTCTAATTCACCATAAGGAGAGAGACGTTCAGTATAGTTTTTTATTTTAGTAGACCCGCCGACATTTTCACGAATAACAGCAATTCCATGAATATTGGCATTTTCATAAACATGCATGTTATTTGCTATACGAGCGTTTTCATAAACCCTAGCATTGTCATAAACATAGGCATTATCATAAATAATAGCCTTGCCATACACATGAGCATTACCATAGACATGGGAATTATCAGAAATAACGGCATTGCCATAAACATGGGCATTATCATAAACATAGCCAGCAATGATAGCATTGTCATAAACCCGCGCATGACCATAGATATGACCACAAGTGACAGCATTGCCAAAAACTCTTGCATTTTCATAAACGTGACCATTTTTAAACACAAGAGCCTCATCATACACCCAGCAATTGCCATCATGAGAGAGGTTATCTTCCTTTTCAATAAAGCCCCCTAAAGTACCTGCTTTGATATCAGCAAAATCTTTTAATGCTTTAATACGGTAGAGAACATGTTTACCAAATACACGCGTTTCATTTGTGAGTGCAAACTTCTTTTGCATGAGCACAATTCCTTTATAAAGAGATTTAATTTTTAAATGAGATGTTTAAAGGAGGGCGCCCCCACCGCGCCCACGCGTTATTTAAGCAGCGTCTTTTAGTGACTGATTATCATCACAGATATCATTACGAATTTTTGCACGGCTATTCACAACAGCATTGCCATAAATTTGCACATGATGATCAATATTTGATTTGCCATAGACCTTGGCATGATCATAAATCCTTACAAAGCAACCAACACGAGCCGAGCCAGAAACCTTGGCATGACCATAGATACTTGAATAATCCTTAATCCAAGCATTACAAAAAACATGGGCATTATCATAAACGCGCGCCCAGACATAAATGCGTGACTTGCCATACACACGAGCATTGCCAAAAATATAGCCACAAACATAGGCACTTTCATAGACACGGGCATTGTCATAAACCTTGGCACCATTAGAAATAGTAGCATTATCACTAATTACGGCATTACCATAAACATGCCCACAGACCTTAGCGTTATCATGAATTTTTGCATTATCATAAATATGAGCGGTTGTATCAAAAACCAATGCCTTGCCATTAACGATAGCATTGCCATACACCTTGGCACCTCTAAAGATTTTAGCGTCATTATAAATTTTAGCATTTTCATAAACAGTTGCATTGAAAAGAACCGCGGCATTATCATAGACCCAGCAATTGCCATCATGGGATAAGTTACTTTCATTTTCAATAAAACCGCCGAGGTCCCCCGCCTTAACATCATCAAAATCTCTTAGAGCACGTATACGGTGTAAAGTAAGACCATCAAAAGTGAATTTTTCATTGGTAAATTCGTATTTTTTTGCAGGCTCTTGTTGATTAGCAAGCGCGGTTTCATTTGCAATATTAGAGATAACGGGGATGTTTTTTACTGTATTTTTCATAATTAAAACCTTGTCGTAATTAAATTTTCTATTAACAGCCTATAGAGGGCATCGGGTGCTAGAAAACACGGCGACAAGTCCGCTGCTTACACTTTTCTCATAAAGAGTATTGTATGGTGTAAACACACCCGACAAAATCCTCATATACTAACAAAAGTATAAAAGATAGCCAATTTTTAAAAGCGTTGGAAAGATTGTTTCGTAATCTATCCGCTTGTCGTTTCAAAGTGTTTTCTAATCACTTGAATATTCATATAACAAAATACGTATTTATTGTCAAACAATATTTTATCTTTTTTGATATTTTTTTGTATTTTTTTAAATACGTTGTGTATTGATAATATCTTATGCCTATTAGTTGCTTCTTTTATATTTATATGCTTTTAAAGCTATATTATTGGCTTTCTTAAAAGATTGCGTTATTTTCTGAATCTATACATTTATAATATTTAGAAACGCTCTCATAATGCGTATTTTAAACTTTATAACCTATCAATTTTGTTACTAAATGAATTTTAAATTTTTTGTGAATTTTGTTTATAAGGGGCTTTAATTTAAACGACCTTAATAGCACCGCGCTCTTATAACAAATGCTTTCATTTGCATTTTTGCTTTCTCTATAGCTGTTATGTTCTTTATAGCCATGGCATCATTTTTCATTTTCATAAGAGAAACGATAAATAGGATAATTGTGATTTATTGTCTGTTATGAAAATATCTCAATAGAAACTGATCATTATAGAGATTAGCAAAATCCCTTTTAATAGACTTTTGTCAGTTGTGTCAGTTCTTTTTAGACCCTATACTATTTTTTTAAAATGATAAAAAATTAAAAGCATTATATTTCAATATGTTAGTCTTTTTAAGATACAACTTATATAGATAACACAACCTTAAATACAATTAATAATATATATTTGTCAGTTATCTGTCAGTAAATTGAACTGACAAAAGTGATTATTTTAGTGTGTCATTAAAACGTGTCTTATGAAAAGCGTATGAAAGTAAAAACTGATTACGTTATTAAAATCCCTTTTATGAATTTTAATCAGTTCTTTTGAATAGATAACCTTATGATTTAGAGAATGATTACAACGTGCTTTATAAAAATCATGTGATCCTTTAAAGCTTTTCAAAAGATATCTTGTAACTCATAAGAGATGCTATCAAGATCTTTATAGTTATGAGTTTTGGGGGGGCTTTTTGTACGTATTATTTTATTTTTTTAATCCAAAATAAAAATCATTATATTTCAATATGTTAATTTTTTAAATAAACAACCTATATTAAATACAATCTATAATATACATTTAAAGGGGTTTTGTAGGGGTTTTGGGGGTTTTAAGAACCTACAAAACCTATAAGCAAAATGAATATACATAACTCTCTTTAAACAAAGCTTTTGAAAACAATAAAGCTATCATTTTAGATTACGGTATAATCTTTTAAAGGCAATGTAAAAAAATCTAATTCTATTTAAGAGTGGGTTTCTTAAAAGTCTTAAAGCAATCCAAATAAGAGTATTTAAAAGTGCAAATGATTTCTTTTTAGAATAACGCATATAAATACTCCTTTTAAAGATTGTATGTAAGCAATTTATAAAAGTGATATAGAACCTATAGGTATAAGACCTTATACCCCTTGTGAGGTTAATATGCCTATCATGTGAGCATGCTTTATAAGTTATTTGGTTTCTCTTATTTCTAATTTTGGTAAGTTCTTAACAATTTTCATTGTTTCTAAACTTACAGTGATAACCCTTTGAAATAACTCTAATGGATAAGCAGGGTTGCCAATGGTTTCAACAGCATAGTGATTGGCATCATTCACAATACCACTCTTTTTATCTGTTTTTACACATTGACGCCCCATAAACCATTCAAGAGCAGGCTTGCCATTGACGATATACTCATAAGCTTACTTAGGGAGATCTGTCATGATGATATTGCTATTATAAATAACAGTTGATTTATTCTTTTCCTTACTATCCTTAATTTTTGCGAATTTCATTTCTGTCACGTAATAAAACTTTTCTGGATTAGAGATATCAGTTAATTTTGGATTACCCTTTTTAAAGGTCACAGGATAAGGTTCTACAGTTTCATAGTTTACGTGCAAATGACCCAATTCATGCCCTGCTGTTACAAACTTCCAAAAGTCATCAGCCGTTTTTACGCAAGGGATACGAGGCAGTTCTTTGCATAAGTTATCAGCATAACGAGTGCGATAATCTTCTGAATGCAAAAGACCGTAAACATAATAAAACAGATCATCTTTAGTGTTTTTTCATTAGGATAAGCGGCTTTAAAATATGCTAATTCTTCATAAGTTATGGCATTACGCATTTTCTTATTTTAGCATAAGCGATTGTCATGCTATTTTTCTTATCAAGCGATAATAAGTGGTAGTCTTCTTGTTGTCTCTAATATGTAACAGTTCCAATAAATTTGGTCTATTCTATGAATAAGAGTCTTTACTTTAAGCTCAAGATTATATTACATGCAACACCTTAAAATTAAGAAGCATATAGAGCATATGATTGTCATTTAACAGTGTCATTGTAAAATCTTCACAAGCGGGGGAAATGATATGGTTTGCACAACACATAAAGCAAGTGTATACAGTACAGTCTATGCTTTTCTCTCAGATGTTATAAGTATTACTCTCATCAAAAAATTAAAAAATTGTTACGCGGTTGGCGATTTTTTCTGTGACGCTGATGATATGGTTCATTTGGTTGCTCACTTTGAGGGCACAATGAATGCATAGATTTTTTTTCACTTTTATTTTTGCGGCTATTTTGTGCCTTTTCTCGTTGCCGAGTTTTGCCGAAAACATTCGTGAGAAAGCGATTAATCAATCAGAGAGCATCCAACGACAACAAACGCAAGAACAGCGTTTTCAACGATTGCACCGTAGAAACGAAACCCATGGGGTATTTTTGCCAGACGATGATACCACATCTGCCTATGGTGCTTCATCTGGTACAACCTGTTTGCTGATCAAAAGCATTGAATTTGTTGGTGCTCAGTTGATTTCTCACACCGACCTTCATGAAGCCATTTCTCTTTGGGAAGGACGGTGTTTGGGGATTGCCGAAATCAATAAAGTGCTCAAAGCGGTGACCAAGCTTTATATGAAGCGCGGCTATATTGCAGTGCGGGCTTATTTGCCTGAGCAAGATTTAAGCGGCGGTCATCTCAAGATTGTTGTTGTTGAAGGCGTGATGGAAGATATCACTCTGGATGGGCATAAAGTTGAGAGGAGACTTCAAGGAGAAATCACCACGGCTTTTCCAAACCTTATTGGAAAACCGACCAATCTGCGCCAGATAGAGCAAGGGCTTGATCAAATCAATCGGCTTTTCTCACGCCAAGCTACCATTAATCTTGGTGCGGGGAGCAATTCGGGTGGTTCGATACTCGATGTTCATATTGAAAAACAGAAACCTTGGCTTATTACGCTTTCCAGCGATAATCTTGGTGCTAAAGCAACAGGGCTTTATCAAACGCGCTTGGGCCTTTCTTTTGATGATCTGTTAGGGATCAATGATCAATGGTCGTTTAGCTATCAGCGCTCCATGGATGGTAGTCCGTATCATTTTTCTCACAAGCGTCCCAATAGTGATACTCTAACGGGATCATTTTCTCTTCCCTATGGCACTTGGACAACAGGTTTTGATGGGACGTGGAGCCAATATCATTCGAGTGTTAAGGGAATATTTTCCGATATTATGACTGCGGGTAAGTCTTTATCGCTTACTCCATGGATTTCACGGGTTATCGACCGTGATCAAGAGGGAAAGACCTGGCTTACGGGACGGTTGACATGGAAATATTCTGATAATTTTATTATGGGCAGTCGGGTTGATGTTTCCAGCCGTAAATTGGCTATTGCAACCTTTGAGCTTGATCATTCGCGCAAGTGGCTTGGAGGAGAATTAAGCGCGCATATAGGGTTTCATAAAGGGTTGGCAATTCTTGGCGCTTATGACGATAAAGAGCAAGAGAATGCAACAAAAAATTCCCCCAAAGGGCAATTTTCCAAATTATCTTTTTCCCTAGGCTACGTGCGTCCTTTTTCGCTCAAACAATATAACTTTCGCTATAACACGCTGTTTTCAGGACAATTATCACCCGACACATTGTTTAGTTCAGAGCAAATATCGCTTGGTGGTAGTTCCTCTGTGCGCGGGGTGCGTGAGGCGATTTATTACGGCAATAATGGGGCGTTTTGGCGCAATGAATTGTCGCTGTTGTTGCCAGGTTTTTCTTCGAGAATGGGGCGTAAATTTATAAGCCAATTTGCCCCTTATATGGCGCTTGATCTGGGGGCTGTAGCCAATGATGCAAACAAAAACAGTTTTGGCGGGAGCCTCGTTGGGGCAACTCTTGGTTTCCATGCAACCGGAGACATTACGGATATTGATGTATCTTATTCGAATATTTTAACCCAATCGACAGTGCGAGAAAAGGGAAATTCGACAGGGTTATTTCAAGTACGGGCATTATTGAGATTTTAGAGCAAAGGGGCGGTAAAAATATCGCTGCGCTGTTTACACCCATATGGGTTGTTTTTTTTAAGAGATAAAGAATTTTATGAGGAGCTGAAGATGCGGGGATTGAAAAATCAAAAGCATAGATTGGGATATGGATACAAGCGAGGAAAGCGCGTTCTTTGTGTTTTGCAGCGAGGGATCCATAAGGGGCTTTCACTGGTTTTAAGTTTTTGCTTAGCTTTTCAGCCTTTGTTGTTGCAAGCACAAGCGCTTGGAGCGCGAAGTCCTGTTGCACAAGAGAGCCAAGGGATAAAAGCAGCTGATGGGGTTGGCTCTGTTTTCCGCCCCACGGTGGGGAAAGCCGGCAATGATGTGCCGCTGATTGATATTGTTCGCCCCAATGGACAGGGTCTTTCTCATAACAAATATGACAGTTTCAATGTTGATACCCATGGCGTGATTTTGAACAATTCGACTGAGGAGGTTTCGCGTTCACAGCTTGGGGGATTGGTGCCAGGCAACGGCAATTTGCGTTATAGCGGTGCAGCAAAGGTTATCCTTAATGAAGTGGTGAGTGCCAATCGCTCGCGTCTTGAAGGCGTGAGCGAAGTACACGGGCAAATGGCGGATGTTATTATCGCCAACCCCAATGGGATTACCTGTAACGGTTGTGGCTTTATCAATACTCCACGGGTGACTTTATCGACCGGACAACCGATCATTGGAGCCGATGGCGCTTTGAGTGGGTTGCGTGTTGAGGGTGGTGATATCACCATAGGTTCTCGTGGGGCTGATGGGAGTTCATTAGATATTTTTGATCTTGTTTCGCGCAAGATCAGTGTCGGGGGTCCCATACAGGTCAAAGGAGATTTGGCTGTTATCGCGGGGCGCAATCATTTTGATTATAACAAACGCGAAGCAACTTCTCTTGGTTCTGATGGCAAAGAGCCAGAATTGGCGATTGATTCCAGTGAGTTTGGTGGAATGTATGCGGGGCAGATCCGCGTGATTGCCAATGATAAAGGCGCGGGCGTTAAGATGCGCGGAGACATGGTTGCCAATGCAGGCGCCATGAGATTGACAAGTGATGGCAAGCTGGTGATTGCCAAAGCACGCGCCAAAGGAGCGGTAAAAGCGCGTTCTCACCACGATAGTGTGCATGTAAAAGATTTGCTTTTTTCAGAAGAAGCGGTTGAACTGAAGGCTTTGAAACATGTTGAATTGGCTGAGCAAGCTCGCGTTGCGGCAAGCGGTGCTGTTGATGTGCATGCCGATCTGATCAAACTCCAGTCTCATGCTCTTCTAGCAAGCGGTATTGGGAGTGATGGTCAACAGTCAGCGACGGGTTCTTTGCACTTACAGGCAGCAAAGCTTGAGGCGGGGAATGGGCGGATAGCCGCTGGTGATCTTTTAGAGATCCAAGCAGCAACAATTGATCTAAGCCGCATGCAAGACAATGATCAAACAGGGGTTTCTTC
>NZ_JBHINJ010000033.1:0-6748 GCF_042194855.1 Bartonella sp. CL70QHWL
AAGACAACCAGCAATCTTTTCGTATCACAGCGATTTACGGCATTAAGCATTCAGAATCGGACGCCGGTGGCAGAATCCCCACCACAATTCCAAGAAAGGAACTTGATCTTTGTATCAATGATATCGGGGGTTTACCACCAAAACCTCAAGATAGTATTGTGGTCCTCTCTCCTAAAAACAGCAAAGCGCCCTCTTCTCAAGAGCACTTCGTGATCACAGATGTCCAAGCCTCTGAATCCGGTATGTATAAACTTATCTTGCGTAACGAATCTCCACCTAACAAGCAATTTTGATTATGTTTCTAATGTACAGAAGGGGAATAAAATATCCCCCTTCTGCTTTTTTTCTCATTCACTCAATGGAATACGCCAAGCCTTTCGCCCATAGTGTTTTGCGTAAAGTTTTTGACCTGTATAAGGACATCTACGCCATGTGCGAAAAACGTAGGTTTTACTTTCTTTAAACTTCTGTGTATTATACATGGAAGTTCCTTTTAAGGTGAATTGACCTAGACAGGAGACATTTACAATGATACAATTCCGCATGTTGTTACAGGTTGCATCTTGTTGTTTCCTGTCTGGTTTTACGTTAGCGAACCATAACCTAACGTAAACTTTTTATGGGTTTGAGCTGCAACTCAAACCCTTTTTATTCTGATTTAATATTTAATGTTTTCATTCTAACCTTTGCTGCTTGTAATGAAACTTTATAGCACTTAGCGACCTCTTCTGGAGTCTTAAATTTGGGCATACCTGAACGTGGCATTAAAAGTTCAGCGGCAAACTGATCAGCTTGCCGTTCTGAACTGCGATAAGCAGGTATTTCATGAGAATCAATTACGCGTTGTAAGGGTAAATTTGTATGTAAAAAGAGGTGAGCAAATTCATGAGCAACTGTAAATCTTGCACGACCATTACCATCGTACGCATCTCTATAAATATCTTCTCTTAAAACGATGAACTTACCTTGTGGATCAGTTAAACCACCCACATTTCCAAGTTCTTTCTTATCTGCGATACGTAAATGAAAATCTAGCTTCATATTAGGCAAAATGTGTTCAATAAACTCCATTACTGGAAAATATTGGACATCTGACAATTGTAATCCCATTCGAAATAAACCAGCTAAATAACTAATTTTGTGCCAACTACGAGGAGGAACTTCATAATCAATGCTTTTATACACCTTCTATTTACCTTCTTTTTCTTTTATCTGTTTCAATAATTTTTTCATTTTTTCTATATTTTCTGGAGAAATGTTATCTATAACTCTAGCAAACATACCAACAAGTTCACCTGTGGATAAATTAGAAGACTTTATTGTAAAACTCTTACGGCAGGAATCAGCCTCTTTTCTTAAGAGAGAAGCCATATCTTGATCTAAATCGTATAATTCTATGATCTTTTCTTCCATACCAACAGGCACAGATTTTTTGCCAATCTCGACAGAAGATAAAAACGCTACAGATATGCCTAATTTATCAGCCATATCTAAAAGGCGTTCTGCACGATCAATACGGAGTTTTCGTATGGTTTTACCAAATGGTGTAAGCATCAAATAGAACTCCAAAGGACGGATAATTAATCTTAACAGATTAAATATATTTTATCTTAAGGTATAAATCAACTCTTTTTTTTTACAATAATTACAAATTGCCAATAGCAAAAATTTAAAAATTATCGAAAGTGACTTGACATTATAGTAGGAGTATGAATAATCGAATCAGGTGCCTCAAAAACACCTTAAATACCAAGCGGGCGAGCTACCGAGATAGTTTATTTTCCGCACATTAAAGGCTTTGACTCATTGTATGTTACACGCATATAATGATATTGTCGGGTGTGGTTACGCTATACAATACCCTTGCGGGAAAAGCGTAACGACGGACTTGGTACCGTGTTTTTGAGCACCCGGCACTTTTTAAAGGGTGTCAATCAAAAACGTCTATTACCAAGGAGTTCACTATGAACACTCTTATAGAAATTAAAGAACGGGTTATTGATCAGGAAACTGTTCAAACTGTTAAGGCGCGTGATTTGCATGCGTTTTTGGAAATAAAGTCTGAATTTAGAAATTGGATTAAAAATCGCGTTAAAGAATGTAAATTTCAGGAAAATATAAACTTTATAACTGCGGTAAATTTTTACCGGGGTGGAAAGGTAAAAGAATACCACATTACGTTAGACATGGCTAAACATCTTTCGATGATAGAGCGTAATGATAAAGGGCATGAAGCACGTCAATACTTTATCAAATGTGAACGACTTTTGAAACAAGCAGCAACACCACAGATAGCTGCATCACAAGTTGACTACTCTAAACCCGAGGCATTACTTGGTGTCTTGAACCATTTACAAAGTCAAATTGAGCAGAAAGATCATGTTATTGCAGAATTAGCACCAAAAGCAGAAGCTTTGGAAGGTTTAAAGCGCTCTGATGGGTTGTTTGGTCTTATTGAAGCAGCGAAGATGCTTGAAGTACGACCTAAGGATTTATTGGATTACTTGCGTAAACATGATTGGGTGTATCGACGAGCTCCAGGGGCGCCTCTATTACCTTATCAGGATAAGATCAAGAAAGGATTCATGGACTGTCCTGCTATCACCATTCAAAGACCGGATGGTACAGAAAAGGTGCTCCCTTCAACAAAAATCACACCAAAAGGATTGGCATGTTTGAGAGAACAAATCCATGGAGGTGTACAATGAACACCAGTATCGACTTCTTATGCGATTTATGGATAGCTTTATATCAGTTTTCTAATGATGAAAATATTAATGAAAAAGAGTGTACAGCTCTGATTAACATCATGAGTTTGGTAGAAAAAGCTTTGATTTTCAAACTTCAAGATGAGGTGCCAAATATACTTAAAATCTTAACAGTTCTAACAGATTTTGGCGATTCAGAGTTTCCTACAGTTATGTTACCTTTATTGCGAGCTTACGAATCAGATTTAGAGAGCCCCATTAAAAAGGTTGCTTAATTTAAAAAATAGAACTCCCCTTCCCGTTCTTAAAATGGGGAGGGGGTTAATTCCGATGACTTTTTCGTAAATCCTGTTCAATCAGATGCCTAACATAGCGTGTATAAGGGATAGCTTGATTTTTAGCTTTTTCCTTTAAAGCCTTCATAAGCGCTTGAGGCAAGCGAATATTCATAGACGCTTCTTTAGGTAAGAACTCAAAATGAACGGGTTTAAAACCAGTTAAGTCATAATCTGTAAGATCTGCAGTATCAACAAAGTTTTCTGCTTCTTCATCCGTCTTAAAAACGGGCATTTGTTTTAATTTAGAGGTTTTCATAAAAATTAAATTTCTTTTGATGTGTATAGAATTTTAAAAGATTCAAAGTTTAGAAGAAATGTATCTGTTTAAACTCACACCATTTTCAGCGGCTTGTATTGCAAGTTTTCTATGGAGTTCTGGTGGTATTCTTAATTGAAACTTACCACTGTATTTACCATGTGACAAAGGCACAGGAACTTCTTCTCCATTATGTTGCATGTCCTCCACAACTTCTGAAACAAGGTCCATAATGCCTTTTAAAGCTTTCTCTGCTTGAGCATCTAACCATGAAAGGGATGGGAATTCTGCACACAATCCGACATATTCCTCATCTTCTTGCGACCACAAAACACGATATGTATAATGATTATTGTTCATGTTTCATCCTTTCTATCGCTTGTAAGACTTGTTTGACTTGATAAGCTTTTGCTTTGTTACCAGAATCTTTTTGAATATTCACACGTGGGTCACCAAGCCACGGGGTTTTAAAAACAAAATGACTTGAACCATTGTTCCGTGGTTCTCCAAAGAAATAGACACATACAGCCAACAAATCTGAAAACTTAATGTTCTTTGGTGATGCTTTCATCAAGCTAATTATTTTTTCAACTTTATTGTTCATAACCAATAATAGTATCATTATTAATCCTAGTCAATCATTTTATACACTTAATTGGACAGGAGTCCCCATGCATCCCCGCGAGACGATAAGAGAAACATTTGTTGCGTTGATCAAAGCAGCAAAGACGGCTGCTGGTGACAATGTTTTCAATATGCGTGACTTCAACTTTTCCGTTGAGAACACGCCTGCAATTAATATCTCAACACAAAGTGAAACGATTGAAGATGGCTATGATTATGGAGTAAGGCGGCGTATTTTAACGCTAGATGTTGAATGTTATGCGACATGTGAAGATGGTGCACGCTTTGTTGACCAACTAGCATGGGAAATTGAAGAGATTTTCTATGCCAATCCCAATCTTAACAATACCGTTGAGACATGCCGCCTGCAAAATATTGCTTTTGCCTTTGGCGATAATGGCGCCTTAGCGCTCCATGGTGCAATTCTAACCTTTGAAGTCATTTATGTGACAAATATCCCCAACATGGATGAAGAAGACGGCAGTGTAACAGCAAGAATCGTTGAACCTTTCTTAAGCTTTGAACCAGAAACAGGCGTGAGAAATAAAGATAAATACCATAAAATCGAGGTTACTCATGTTAGAGCGGCGCGATAAAGAAATCACAGATCTAAAGAGACGTGTGGCCAATATGGTTGTGGTGGGTAAGATTAGCCATGTCGACCATAAAAACGCACGCTATCGGATAAAAAGTGGCAATCTTGTCAGTGACTGGATTCCAGACACACAAGCCCGCGCCGGTAAAACACGCTCTTATGAAGGGCGCGATGTTGGAGAGCAAGTGATTGTTGTTTCATCATCAGGGGATTTATCACAAGGGGTGATTGTGGGTTCCATTCATACAGATGCTAATCAAGCAGCCGATAAGGGCAGCATTCACCGAACGATATACCCTGATGGCACCAGCATTGAATATGATGATGAACAAAATACTTATGGAATTCACATCAAATCCGGCGGAAAATTTATCCTGACAATCGCTGATGGTGTGTCACTAAAAGGTGATGGTGGCAAGCTAGAGCTTACCGCACCGGAAGGCATAAAGATTGTTTCAGAAAGCGATATAAATTTAAACGCAAAAGGCGGCATCTCTTTGAAGGCTGGTGATGGCATTTCACTGAATTCGAATGATAGTCTCTCTCTTCATTCTGGGAATAATGTTTCCATTCACTCAAGTGGATTAAGACATAACGGCACCAATGTAGGAGCAACCCATGTTCATGGCGGTGTTTATTCTGGTGGCGCGATGACTGGAGGTCCCAATTGAACAGTGGAATGGACCGTACAACAGGAAAGCCATTAACCGGAATTGATCATTTGCGCCAATCAATCCTTGACATTTTGTCAACGCGGATTGGTTCGCGTGTAATGCGGCGTGATTATGGTTCACGTGTTGCTGAACTCATTGATGCACCGGTTAATAATGCTTTTGCTGTTGCCCTTTATGCCGCTGTTGCTGAGGCTTTAGACAAATGGGAACCGCGTTTTAAATTGAAAAAAATCGATTTTAAAATGGTTGATGCTGGACAAGTTTCTTTGTCCTTTGAAGGCATTTATTTGCCATCCGGCAAGCCCATTACCATGGAAGGATTATTGATAAAATGAATGGAGTGCTTGCAAAACCCGAAATCATCACAGAACTTTCTTTTGAAGAAATACGCGCTGCTGCTCTTGCCCATTTAAAAGAACTTTTACCCGAATATACATTTTTGGAAAGTGATCCAGCCGTAAAAGTCATAGAGGCTTTTAGCTATCGAGAGTTGCTTTTAAGACAGCGTATTAACGAAGCGGCACGCAACAACATTCTTGATTTTGCAACCGGTGAATCTCTTGACGCTTTGGGAAACTGGCATGGTCTTGCCCGCATGGAAGGGGAAAGTGACGAGAGATATCGTGAACGCATAGAGCTTCATGCCCGTGGTGGTAATGGGAGCGGGACAGAGCCCTATTACAAGCTTATAGCCTTAACAGCAGATAGTCGTGTTAAGGATGCGATTGTTTACCGTAAAGGCAAAGACCCAACCATCTATGTTGCTCTTTTTGGTAATAATGAAGAAGGAACGGCATCTGAAGATCTCATACAAACAGTCTCAGAAGTTCTTCACAGAAAAAATATCATCATGACCAATGATACAATCATTGTTCACGCTGCTGTCAAAAAAGTGCTGGATTTAGAAGCAGATGTTTGGCTGTTACCAGAAACATCTTTGAAAATTCTTACAACAATGAAAACAAATTTAAGAACAGCATGGCAACAAGAACAAGCCATTGGTCGTGAATTAAGTTTATCGTGGTGGATTTCAAAACTAATGATTTCTGGTGTCCAAAAAGTCATTGCCATTACCCCAACACAAGACAGTATGGTGTGTGATGAAGAAATTTTATCGATTGGAAAAATCACCTTAAACTTTAAGGGGTATGCCCGCTAATGGTTGGTTCCCTCCTTCCCACAAACGCGACAGAATTTGAAAAGCGCCTTGCCGATGCTTGCGATTTTCATCAAGATATTGATGGTTCTGTTTTGGGGATTTCACGCGCAAAACTGATCACACGCCCTCCCCGTTTCTTGCCGTGGTTGATTGAAGAATACGGGCTTGGTGAACTGACACCTTATGTTCCAAACCTCTATGATTTGATTGATCAAGGGCTTCAATGGCAGAGGATACGTGGCTCCCTTGCGGCAATAGAGATAGGGCTTGAATGGCTAGAGATTACAGCACGCTTTCAACCCGCCTGGACGGGGCGCGCATGGTGGAATTCCTTTCAACTTGATTTTGATCAGTTGCCTGAACGCAAAAGCCTTGAAGCCATTGAAGCGATTAC
>NZ_JBHINJ010000034.1:0-6513 GCF_042194855.1 Bartonella sp. CL70QHWL
TGCGTTTTGTTTAGCCATATCGGTTAATCCACTATAGAAGAGAGCATTTGGCATGACCAAATAGCTTGCTGTTTGTGGTACAGGTGCAACGGTAGGGATATTTGTTTCAGGATCAGGATTTGAACCAGAATTGGAGTCAAGCAGTTCGGGTTGCAAACGGAAATCCCAGAAATTTTCATTCTTTTCATCAAAGAGGTTTTGTGCAATATCGGCGTTGCCTTGGCTTGAGTCTGGTCCATAGGCACGTAGTGTATACATATCTGGTAAGCCACCTCTTGTGGTATAGCCATTTACCAGTTTGAAAGAGTTTTCTTCTGCTTTTCCAGAAACTTGAATAAGTGAAAGACCCCGGACATTGGCAGCAGCAGAGGTATTTGCTTCGATATTGTTCTCTTCTAAGCGCCCCGTGACATAAACTGATGTGTTGCCAGAGACATCCCCATGGATCAAAAGTCTATCGGTTTTTTGGTCATTTATTGCAGCACCATCACTCCAAGCCGTGTTGAAGTAAATCTTTGCATCACCCGTTGCATTGTAGACTTCTTGCGTGTCTGGTTTACCAGAACCTATATGCAATGTTTGGTAATGATCTTCGGTTGGTCCATTAAAGATAATGGAGCTGTTATCGAGATTCAGCGTGGAAATATCAGAACGAGATCTTTGAGCGATATCAAGGAGATTGCCATCATCATCTTTTTCATTTTTGCTTATTTTCAACGTCCATTTTGTATTGTTTTTCAGATCAAAGTGCACATTTCTGTCTTTAGCAATATTTGCTCTGCCCTCTAGAATAGACTGATCTGCGCTTAAGGTGAAGGTGCCGTTGGAGATCGCTTTAACCTCTTTATTGTTCCAATAATTGTCATTTTTCCAAGATTTTGGATCTTCGAAAAGACCATCTCCTAACAATACATCAGCATGGATTTCTGAATTTTTGAGATTGACTGTACCGATTGACAAACCTGGAATATCTTCCATGTTATCGTTAGTAAAAGCTCCAACAAAAATTCCAGTACCATTTTCAGCGTGAACATCTGCATTGGTTAAATTGATTTCACTGCTTTTACGTTTTTGTGGATCATCTGGATAATCTAGATCAGGATTAGAGAGAGCTATAAATTGCAAACCAGCAACTCCTGCTATCATAGAAGTATTCACGACATCAATATGTCCGTTAAATGCCGCCCATAGTGCAACTTTTTTTGCTTCTATTTTATTTTTTATTGTATTCTCTGCTGCTCCAATATAACCATTCGTCATCTTAATCGTGCTATTATTTCCTGCGGTGAGACCAACATCAAAATTTTGAATGATTGTTTTACCATTTAACTTAATTAAACTATCAGTTTCTGCAACGTTTACACCAACGGTCATTGTTTTACTTTCACCACCGGTTATAATTAAATCTCCGCTAATGATTTGACTTCCACCGTCTGCATAAAACCCTTCATCAACATTTTGAATGGTTGTTTTGCCCATTAACCTAACTTCACTACCAGAGTCCGATGTCCATATACCAGTGCGTTCGTTGTCGGGGCCTTCAAGTGCTTCACCACCGATTATCGATAAGTTTTCGCTAATGATTTTACCACCATTACCGGCATCGAGTCCGCTCAAAGTATTGTTAATTATTGTATCGCCATGCAATTGAATTGTGCTGTTATCGCCAATTACAAATGCACCGCTTCCTGTTCCCTCTGTTGTTAGAGCAACATTCGTGGCATCAATCTTTCCGCCTTTTTCTGCAAATAATGCAGCGTCTTTCCCATTTACCTTTCCTCCCGTCATTATGATAGTGGCGTTTTGTGCATTGGATTTTTGTCCATCAGCATGAAGACCATAACCATAAGATGAAATGACTTCAGTGCCGTTTAAAGTAATTCTGCTATAGTTTTGAGCATATACTCCATCAGTTTTTCCATTGAATGTTCCTTTGGAGATTTTTACTATGGAGAAACCATTTGCAGATATGCCTGTTAGTGCTTGAGTTACGGTTACATTATTCAAAGTTACTGTGCTGTAGTAAGCTCTTATTCCCTTATCCATAAGGATGTCATCTTTGCCGCTTGATATTGTAACATCTTCTAACGTGCTTTCGTTAATACTCTGTTCGAAAATAGCACCTATATGAGATGCAGCAATGGAACCATCAATCATCTTGATAGTCGCTCCATCTCGTACATCAAGACCGTTTGC
Organism: Bartonella sp. CL70QHWL; assembly: GCF_042194855.1. NCBI lineage: Bacteria > Pseudomonadati > Pseudomonadota > Alphaproteobacteria > Hyphomicrobiales > Bartonellaceae > Bartonella > Bartonella sp. CL70QHWL. Next base: position 2,197 of record NZ_JBHINJ010000034.1, read on the forward strand.
AACTTTTTCAATGGTTGTTGTACCGTTTAATGTAATCATACTGTTGTTGTAGGCTATTGCACCAGTACTGTTTTCAGTTTCAGAGCCGGTTATTGTTAGATTGTTGCTAACAATTTTGCCCCCAAGTGTTGCCGTAAGACCGTTTGTTACTTTTTCAATGGTTGTTGAGCCTTTTAATTCAATCGTACTATCAAGTGTGAAGGACATTACACCAGAGCTATTGCTATTTTTTTCGTTCTGAGAACCTGTTATTGTTAAATTTTCGCTAACGATTTTGCCCTTATTCACCACAAGACCCTTGCTAACAACATCTTTAATGATTGTTTGTCCTGTTAATTTAACCACGCTATCAAGCGCATCGACCAATACACCAATGTTTTTTTCTCCAGCTCCAGGAAGGATGATCGTTAAATCTTTCCCAGTGATTTTGCCTCCACTTTCTGCTCGAATCCCGTTTTGAAAGTTTTCAATGGTGGTTTCACCCATTAATTCAATCTCACTACCAAGACCTTCAGTTGTTACACCAATACCTGTATTACTTCCTTCTATTGTTAAATTTTTGCTAACGATTTTGCCCTTATTTTTTGCCCAAAGCCCATTTACGACTTTTTCAATGGTTGTTTCCCCTTTTAACGTAATTTCGCTACCATCACCTTCAGAGATTACACCAGTTTTTTCAAATTCAGAAACGATTATTTTTAAATGTTTTCCAATGATTTTGCCACCGTCTTTTGCGTGAATAGTTTCGTAGGTTTTATCGGATACTTCTTGTTGTTTTCCCCCAGAAACTACGAGGGTTTCAGCATGTGCACTGAACTGGATATTGAATAGGATGATAGCGGCTGCAGCCGTGCATGATAAAAGGGATGTTTTATACACTAGTATTCTCCTTATGATAGCCCCCAAATATTCATTTCCCCGCGAACTTCATAAGAAGAAGTGAAAATGGATAATTGTTATTAATTTCAGTAATTGTCTTTATTTGGTAAGACATTTTTGGTTTTTTGTCAAAATTAAAAAATACTTGATATTAATTATGTCTAATACAAAATGTATTTATAATTGATTTTATTTAAAGAATTATAATTTTGAATATTATTATTCAGAGAAATATTCTGAGATACTGATATAGTGGTACCATGACATCTTTTACGTGATGGTAGGGATTATTATATGACGCAAATTGGGATTATGAGGGAACAAAAAAGGATGTAGAAGAAGCTAGTAAAAAAGCTAACTTACTTGGGCTTAAAGTGGGTTGTCATCTTTCAACACAGTGGTATTAATTTATTTCTAATAGACTTCTCTTTTTTTCAAAGTAGGAAGTACTCTTCATCCACTGGGGATAGAAGTGCTCTGTTGCGTTTGTTGTGTCTTGTCTTGGGGATTTTCCTAAAGAACTAAGTATTAAGTATAAAGAGGGAAGGGTGCTTTAAAAGGAAAAAGGATGACTTTAATGTACAAAAAGAGCAGCATATTGTGCTGCCCTTTTTGTTAAATTGAATAGAATGAATAGGCTATTTTTACAGCCTTGATTTAAAACTGATAGCGTATGCCACCTGAAAAGCTTGCACCACTTATACCAGTTTTCTGAAGCTTTTGTCGATAGCTTACATCACCGTAAAGAGAGAAATTGTGAGACAGTTGTGCATTGATGCCAACGCCGCCCTCAATTGCTGTTCCTATGGGATCAAGGTCAAAATCTCTGCCAATCTGGATGGTACCATCATCACCAAAGGTTTTGATCAAGTTTGCTTTTCCATAGAAGGAAATGGCAGGACCATTTTCAGTGGTCATAATGGTTTTGGTTAAACGTCCACCAACACGGATCAACCATTGAGAAGGATTGTTCATATCAATTTTTAAATTATCAGCATCTTCAATGGTATCAAACATCAAATGTTGATAAGCAAGTTGTATTTGGGGCTCGAAGGTTAAACCTTCCATTCCGGTAGAAAATTGTTTGCCAACGGTGGTGGAAATACTCAACATTTTTACATTGTTCAATTTCGCGGTTTTACCAATGATAGCATTGGTGATATCGCCCTTTATTATCCCATAGGATAAAAGCGTATCGATATAGAAACCACTGTCATGTTGTACACTACCATAGGCAGTGAGAGACCATTTATCTAGGGTGCTTTTACTTGCATCCTGCATCTCTTTTGGAGTGAAAGACAGCTGCCCATAGGTACCTAAAAGACCAAGATGTGTAGTAGTGCTGTGCCCTTCTAACGTAGTCAATGCAACCCCACCTTGTATAGCAGCGTAGCGAATATCAGCACCATAACCATATTTAAGGGGACCGCGTTTCGAGGATAAGGTTCCTGTACCCCCATAGGTAGAGAGGAAGAAACTGTTTTTTAGATTTTTCTGCTCTCCCAAGACTGTTGTTCTCATATTGGCTAAAAGTGCATTTTGCTTGGCCATATCGGCCAATCCAGTATAAAAGAGGGCATTTGGCATAACCAAATAGCTTGCCATTTGTGGTACAACTGCTCTTACTTTTGAATCGGGGTCAAAAAATTCAGGCTGCAAACGGAAATCCCAGAAATCTTTATCCTTTTCATCGAATAAGTTTTGGTTAGCATTGGCTTTGCCATAGCTTGAGACTGGTCCATAGGCAGTCAGCGTATATTTATAAGGAGTTCCTCCTATGGTGGTATAGCCATTTTTCAATTTAAAGGAGTCTTCTTTTGCTTCTCCAGAAACTTGAATAAGTGAAAGTCCACCTATATTTGAAGGATCAGAGGCATTTTCTACACTCTCTTTATCCCCTGAAACATTTTTGACATAAACTGTTGTGGTGCCTGCTACATCACCGTGAATGAGAAGCCTATCGGTTTTTTGTGCATCTATTGCAACACCATCACTCCATATAGCGTTGAAATGAATTTCTGCCTCACCAGAGGCATTATAGACTGCTAGAATGTTCGGTATTCCAGATCCTATATGCAATGTATGATAATGATCTTCTACCGGTCCATTAAAAACAATAGAACTATCATTGAGATTGAGCACAGAAATATCAGAACGTGACCTTTGAGCAATAGCAAGCAGTTTTCCGTCATCATCGGTTTCTTTTGTACTGGTTTTCAATATCCATGTTGTTTTGTTTGTCAAATCAAAGCGTACAGTTCTGTTTTCTGCAATTTTTGCTCTTCCCTTTAATACGGAGTGATTAGCATTTAATGTAAAAGCAAAATTATTTTCTTTAGTTGAAGCTTTTGCTGCTAATAAAATATCGGCACTGATTTCTGAATTTTTGAGATTGGCTATACCGATTGATTGGTCTGCGTTAATTCCAATACTATTTTCAGTGCGAATCTTTGTATTTGTCAAGTTGATTTCTAAGGCATTATCGTCCTCGGATTTATCAAATGTTATGCCACTGTTTTCTGCTGTTGCAGAAACATTTGTTACATCAATATATCCGCTATTTTTTAAAACAAATGCTGATCCTTTTGCTGCTACGGTCCCTCCATTCATTTTAATTGTGCCACCGTTTTCTGCATAAAGTCCGATGAAAGTATTGCTAATCGCTGTATTTCCATGCAATTCAATTAAGCTGTAAGGATTGCTGGCAACTGCACCGTATCCGTTGCCATCCATCGTTGTTAGAGCAACGTCTGTGACCTTAATATGTCCACCGTTCATTGCAAACAATGCCATGGTTTTCGCAGTTACTGTTCCACCAGTCATTATAATTGTGCCACTATTTTCTGCATCAAGTCCGGTTACAGCATTATTAATTGTTGTCTTTCCATATAATTCAATCAAGCTTTCAGGATCGGTTGCAGCAGCACCATAGTTACCATTTGTTGTTGTTAAAGCAACATCTGTGACTTTAATATGCCCACCGCTTTTTGCAAGCACTGCCACGTTTGTTGCGGTTACAGCTCCTCCCGTCATTGTGATTGCACCACTGTTTTCTGCATTGAGCCCGATGAAAATATTATCAATTGTTGTCTTTCCATCCAATTCAATCAAGCTGTCAGGATCAGTGGTAGCTGCTCCGTATCCGTTGCCATACATCGTTGTTAGAGCAACATCTGTGAGCTTAATATGTCCCCCGCTTTTTGCAAGCAATGCCATGTTTGTTGCGGTTACAGTTCCACCCGCCATTGTGATAGTACCACTGTTTTCTGCATTGAGCCCGATGAAAGCATTATTAATCGTTGTCTTTCCATCCAATTCAATCAAGCTTTCAGGATCGGAGGTAGCTGCTCCGTATCCGTTACCATACATCGTTGTTAGAGCAACATCTGTGAGCTTAATATGTCCACCGCTTTTTGCAAGCAATGCCATGTTTGTTGC
>NZ_JBHINJ010000004.1:0-139344 GCF_042194855.1 Bartonella sp. CL70QHWL
CGACAAATGTTAGGAGAATTATATCCTGAAGGGGGTCAATCCAAATTTGGATCCACCTATTTAGATAAACAGGGTAAACCCCAAAACTGTTACAACCTTCCTAAACGTGAATGCCTCATTTTAGTTTCTGGTTACAGCATGACATTACGCGCTAGGATTATAGACCGTTGGCAAGAATTGGAAAAGCAAGCAGTAATACCACAAATCGACTACTCAAGCCCTCAAGTTATGCTTGGTGTTTTAACGTATCTCAAAAATGAAAATGAACAAAAAGATAACATTATTGCAAATTTAAAACCAAAGGCAATGGCTCTTGAAAGCTTACAGCGCCATGATGGACTCTTTGGTCTTACAGAAGCCGCTAAAATACTCGAGATGCAACCAAAACAGTTCATTCTCTTCTTACAGAAAAAAGGTTGGGTTTACAGACGAGCAGCAGGTGGAAATTTGCTTCCTTATCAAGACAAAATCCAAAAGAAACTTATGGATTGTCCAACCATCACACTTCAAACCGCAAGTGGAATAGAAAAAGTCATTCCTTGCGCAAAAATCACAGCAAAAGGAATTGGTGTGCTGTCTCAAGAGCTTAAAAGACAAACCATGCATTAAGAGGAGGTTATTATGATAAAAAAGAAGTACGAACTTACTGATGAGAAAGCTGAGTTTAAAGGGGTAACTCTTCACCGTATCCGCGCTTTAAGAGACTTTGGAGTTATTAAAAAAGGTAATTTAGGCGGCTTTATAGAACATGAAAACAACCTATCGCATCATGGTAATTGCTGGGTAGGTGGTAATGCATTCGTCTTATCTTGTGCTTGCGTTTACGATAATGCTCAAGTTTATGATGATGCTGAAGTTTATGGTAGTGCACGAATTAAACATAATGCACATGTTTACGGTTTTGCCGAAGTTTATGGAATGGCAACAGTTTCCGGTAATGCACGTATTTATGGCGACGCAAAAATTTATCGTGATGCGGATATTGATGGCGATAACGTCATGTCCACTGGAGAAAAAGCATGGTGAAAAAATACGAATTGACTAATGAAACCACCGATATTGTAAGTTGCCATACATTGTACCGCATTCGTGCTTTAAGAGATTTTGATGATGTTAAGGCTGGGGACCTTGGGGGCTTTATAGAAAATGAAAGCAATCTCTCTCATGATGGCAATTGCTGGGTCTATGATAATGCTTGTGTTACTTGGGGTTCAAAAATTTATGACAATGCAAAAATTTATAATAACGCCCGAGTATATGGTGGTGGTCGCATTTTTGAAAACGCACAGATTTACGGAAATGCAATTGTTTATCCCAATGCAAGAGTTTATGGCGACGCAAAAATTTACGGAGATTCAGAGATCTGCGGAGAAAGCCGTATCACAACAAACGAGAAAAAATAAATCATGTATAAATATGGAATTAAACCTACCTTGTGTGCACAGTTAGTTGTGAGAAATACTCACAATCTAGGTGAACTTTGTATCACTATCTCTGGGTATAAAGACGAGCCTTATGTAGATACCATAATTTCTGAAGACATAATGCAGCCTATAAAATCCAAACTCTAACAACCAAACCAACTTTTAACACATGCGTGATTCACGCCACGGGTGAATTGCGCTCAAATAGGAGGAAATCAAGATGAGTGAACTAAGTACCACACAAATGGAATTAGTGGAAAAAACGAACGATTGTGAAATCAAACCTACAGCTATGGAGCTTATTTTAGAAAGAGCTTTAGAAAATGATGTCGATATGGATCGTCTCAAGCGTCTTCTTGAATTGCGAGAAAAGGAGATAGAACGACAAGAGTGTCAAAACTTTGTCCGTGATCTTTCTGCTATACAAGTGGAATATAAAAATATCGAACAAAATGCCATTAATACACATACTAAAAGCCTCTATACAACGCTTGATAAATATATTGATGCTATTAAAGAACCTCTTGCAAAACATCACTTTGCCTTGTTCTCTCGTATCAAAGACCAGAGTTCAAATGACATAACTGTAGAAATGACTTTAAAGCATATATCGGGCAATGAAATATCAACACAAGGAACATTTCCCATTGATGCTACGGGAAGCAAAAATAACACACAAGCGGTTGGTTCTACTATAAGCTACGCACGTAGATATCTCTTAGGCATGCTTCTTAATGTTGCAAGAAAAGAAGACGATACAGATGGAATAACACTTCTTGCGGGTATCTCTTCTGAACAGATGAATGAAATCAAAGAATTAATTAAAAAAACACAATCTGAAGAAAGTAGGCTTCTCTCTTTCATAGGAGTAAAAAATCTAAAAGATATGTCTTTTAAACAAGCACAAACCGCTTTGTTTGCTTTGAAAAAAAAGCAGCGAAAGCAAATGAATAAAGCACAACAAGAGCAATTAGATGCACCTATACAAGATATTGAATATGCACCAACTCAACAACAAACGGCGGTGTGAAATGGAACAAAGAACAGCACAATGGTTTCAGGCCCGCTTGGGAAAAGTCACCGCTTCAAACGTTTACAACCTACTGAGTAAAACAGCAAAGGGAATGCCGACAAACAAATATGAAGACTACAAAATCAAACTTATAACAGAACGTTTAACTGGTGAAGTAAGCCAATCTTATCCAACGCCGGCTATGCAATGGGGCATTGAACATGAAGAAGATGCCTTGAAAGAATATGCATTTATTTATGATACAGAGATCATAGAGTGTGGTTTCATACAACACCCCACAATCAAAATGGCTGGTGCTAGTCCTGATGGGTTTGTTGGTGATGACGGTTTAGTTGAAGTCAAATGTCCACAATCACCAAACCATTTACGCTTCTTTATAGATGACACTATAAAGCCTGAATATAGCGCGCAAATACAATTCCAAATGGCTTGTACGGGACGAAAATGGTGTGATTTTATCAGTTATGACCCACGTTTTACGAGGCAATCAACATACTTACGCATGAAAATCAAACGCATTCACCGTGATGAAGAACACATTGAACAGATTAATCAAGCGGTCGAAGCTTTTTTAGCAGAAATAGAACAAGAGATGCAAAAGATTTTGACAAAAGCCGCTTGACGTTATGGGGGTGCTCTCTCCTCCCAGCACCCCCACCCATTTACCAAGGAAATTAAACGTGTGTAACACCAAACATATTATCATACAGCCTGCTAAAGATGAGGAATTTTGTTTTTTTACCATTGGCTATGAAGGTAAGTCCCTTGAGAATTATCTTAGTTGTCTCATAGAAAACAATATCAAAACTTTATGTGATGTTCGTAAAAATCCAATAAGTAGAAAACACGGATTTTCGAAAAGACAATTAGAGAAAGCTGTGAGCAATATTGATATTGAATATATGCATATGCCTGAACTTGGAATTGCTTCTGAAAAACGAAGAAATTTGAAAACACAAAAAGATTATGACCGCCTTTTTGAAGATTATCAAAATACAACTCTCAAGAATAATTCTTGTGCAATAAACAAATTATATCAAATGTTTTTAAACAAAAAGCGCGTTGCAATCACCTGTTTTGAAGCCAATGTATGCATGTGTCATAGAGGACAACTCGCATTAGCTCTTACTCAATTTCCTGATTGGAAATATGAAATTAAGCACATCTAAAAAATAAACTTGCAAATTTTTAAAAGTTGGAGTGCTTCACATGCCTTCCAGCACTCCCACCCATTTAATTAATATAAAAAAGAGAAAGGTAATGAGATGATATTTGATGATGGAGATAGATATGTAACGACACGTGAGTGTGCACAGCTTTTTAGTGTATCCACAACAACGATTCGCAATTGGGTGCTTCAGGGGTTGTTTCCGGAGCCATATAAGCTAGGGAGAGCAGTGAGATGGAGAAAAAAAGAGATCTTAGACTTCACTCCAAAGAAAAATAAGGAGCAAATAAGAACAAATTAGGTAAAATTATATAAACTGTAGAAGGTGGTCTAAAAGGTGGTCTGAAAATAGCTATTTAAAGAAAAAATCTATATATTTCAATATGTTAAAAACAAAAAGTGGTGCCCAGACGCGGATTCGAACCACGGACACGCGGATTTTCAGTCCGCTGCTCTACCAACTGAGCTATCTGGGCATGCTTCATAAAAAACATAAAGCGTTTGCGGTTATAACATTAAAATTTTCTCTGTCCAGTCATCAAAAGAAAAATAATTGATTTTTTAATAAGTTTATCTCCCTATTCTAGAGCGTTATCAATGAATCTTTATCATAAAATAAATTTGATAGGTATATTGGACACTTTAGTGTATTGTTATTAGAATGCTGTCTTATCGTGGTGGTGATACGAAAAAAATTAAAAGAATCAATCGAGAAGCATGATTAAGAAAGATTTTTTTATAAAGTTTCCGTGAATTTTAAGCATACGAAATAATAGACAACATTTTTGACTTTTTCTAAAAAGATTGTTGATTAGTCTTTATAATAATTTGTTTTTCTTTATAAAGAAAAAAACATCTAAAAGGGGAGAAATAATGATAATGTTACAAAAACCAAGTAGTCGTCCCAATAATACTAATTTTTCTTCAGGCCCTTGTAGTAAACGGCCTGGTTGGACTCTTGATGTTCTTAAAAATGCATTAGTTGGGCGTTCACATAGATCTAGAGAAGCAGAATTAAAACTTGCTGAAGTTGTTAATTTAACCCGTGAGATTCTTGAGGTTCCTTCTGATCATCGTATAGGAATTATGCCCGGTTCAGATACCGGTGCTGTTGAGGCTGCTCTATGGTCTCTATTAGGTGAGCGTGGCATTGATATGGCGGCGTGGGAAAGTTTTGGATTTGGGTGGAATAAAGATGTTGTCGAGCAATTAAAGCTTTCTGATGTGCGTCGTTTTGAAGCTCCTTATGGTGAAATACCAGATTTAACACAACTTGACTTTGATCGGGATGTTGTTTTTACATGGAATGGGACAACTTCTGGTGTGCGTATTCCTAATGCGGATTTCATTCCGCATAAACGGGCTGGATTGACCATTTGTGATGCAACATCGGCAGCTTTTGCGCAATATCTTGATTTTTCAAAATTAGATGTTGTTACTTTTTCATGGCAGAAAGTTTTGGGAGGTGAGGCTGCACATGGTATGGTGATTTTAAGTCCTCGTGCTGTTGAGAGGCTTGAGAATCATGTTCCAGCTTGGCCTATGCCTCAACTTTTCTATATGACAAAAAATGGAAAATTGAACGAAGATATTTTTAAAGGAAAGATAATCAATACACCTTCTATGCTTTGTGTTGAGGATTTTCTTGATGGGTTGAAGTGGGCAAAGTCTCTAGGAGGTGCAGCGGCATTAAGAGCACGGGTTGAGAAAAACTTTTCTGTACTTGATGCTTTTGTTCGCAAAACGCCATGGTTAGAATATTTGGCAAAAGATCCTGAAGTGCGTTCTAACACCGCTATTTGTTTAGATATTGTGGATCCAGTGATTACTGCTTTGGATACGGAAAAGCGAGTATCTTTTATAAAAGCGGTTGTGAAACGTCTTGATGAGGAAGGGGTTGCTTATGATATCGGTTCGTATCGCGATGCTCCTCCTGGGCTTCGAATTTGGGCGGGTATAACAATTGAGGCTTCCGATCTTGAAATTTTGACACAATGGCTTGAGTGGGCGTTCCAAGTTGAAAAAGCACAGCTTTAAATAATTACTGGTGATTTTCACAACGTATTTTTAAACAAAAAAGGATACGAGAGATTATGATGATCTTTCGTATTCTTGTATCAGACAGACAGCCTCTAAATATTACGTGAATTGTAAAAGATTAAGAGAGAGAATGAATGCTCTGTCAGGTGTTGGATACGCACAAATTAAAATCTCTATTTTTTTTTACTTTGTTGTAGCAAAAATAACAGATTTAAAATATTTTGGTATTTGCTTATCTTTATTATCATAAATTTGAAAATTTAATCACTTGAAGATTGAGAAAAATCTGAAATGAGGAGTCGCACTTGCTCTAAGGTTTCGTTATAAAGAAGTGTTTGTTTTTGAATGCTGGTTTTTTTAACCAAACACGACGGAGAAAGTTATGGCCAATGTAGTTGTTGTCGGTACACAATGGGGTGATGAAGGCAAAGGTAAAATTGTAGATTGGTTATCTGAGCGAGCAGATATCGTGGTGAGATATCAGGGGGGGCATAATGCTGGCCACACATTGGTTGTTGATGGAGTTAGTTATAAATTATCACTTTTACCGTCTGGTTTAGTGCGTGGCAAGTTATCAATTATAGGTAATGGTGTTGTTGTTGACCCTCATCATTTTGTTGCAGAAGTAAAAAAACTATGTAATCAGGGTGTAAAAATCACACCAGAAATTTTGCGTATTGCTGAAAATGCTCCTTTGATTCTTTCTTTGCATCGTGATCTTGATGCAATTCGAGAAAGCGGTTTATCTGGTTTGAAGATTGGTACAACAAAGCGCGGTATTGGACCGGCTTATGAAGATAAGGTGGGACGTCGTGCTATCCGAGTGATGGATTTAGCAGAAAAAGATACACTTATGGCTAAGATTGAGCGGCTTTTGAGGCATCATAATGCTTTGCGTCGTGGGATGGGTGTTGCAGAGATTGATTCTCGAGCACTTTATGATGAATTGATGCAAGTTGCGGATAAAATTTTGCCCTTTATGGATTGTACGTGGCGTCTTTTAGATGAAGGTTATCGAGGAGGGAAACACATTCTTTTTGAAGGTGCGCAAGGTGCTTTATTAGATAATGATTTTGGAACTTATCCTTATGTAACGTCATCTAATACAGTTGCTGGGCAAGCATGTACAGGTTCGGGGATGGGACCTGATGCAATTCATTATGTTTTGGGTATTGCAAAAGCTTATACTACACGCGTTGGAGAAGGGCCGTTCCCGACAGAGCAGATAAATGATATTGGTGAATTTCTGGGAGTGCGTGGACATGAATTTGGTGTTGTAACGGGTCGAAAGCGTCGATGTGGTTGGTTTGATGCTGTCTTAGTACGTCAGATGGTAACAATTTGCGGTGTTCAAGGTATAGCATTGACAAAACTTGATGTTTTAGATGGTTTGGATGAAATAAAAATTTGTATTGGTTATGAGCTTGATGGTAAAAGAATTGATTATTTACCTTCTTCCATGGGAGCTCAGGATCGGGTGAAGCCTGTTTATGCAACATTAGAAGGTTGGAAGGAAGAAACAGCACATGCATTGAGGTGGGAAGATTTACCAGTGCAGGCTATTAAATATATACGCTATATTGAAGAACTGATTAATACAAAAGTGGCTTTATTATCCACAAGTCCAGAGCGTGAAGATACTATTCTTATTACGGATCCCTTTGTTAATTGATTATTATTTTTAGATTTCTATATATGTTCTCTGTGCGTTTTTGTCTCTTTTTACAAAAAAAGTTTTTACGAGCACGTGAGAGAAAGGTGCAAAATAGCATTGTTTATTTTTCATATTCATTTTACATTATTGCGATAGTTGTACCAATATTAAATGGCAATCAATTTAGAAGGCTAAAATAAAGTTTTTTGGCTTTACTATTGATTTTTTCTCAATTTAAGAGAGATTATAGAGGAAATGGTAGATTTCGTTGGAATCTTAAAAAAGACAATTAATGCACAAAATAATATTACACCACAAGTGCGTAAGCGGATTTATAAGCGTGCTACCGAAACACTAGAACATCAATTTTTAACAGCAAAAATACCACAAGCAATAGCGGATGAACAGAGAAAGGTTCTTCAAAGTTCTATTGCAACTGTTGAAGGAGAATATTTAGCAGTTGAAAAGAAGCGGCTTTCTTCAGTTATTGGGTGGAATCCCACAAATATAAATGAAGATAAGAAATATACAAAAAAAACTATATTACCAAAGAATAATGAATTTTCAGAGGTAAATATAAAAAGAAAACAGGATTTTGTTACGTGTTCAAAGGATAACAAGGTATTTGATGAGCTTTGTGTATCCGATATACCAGATGCAGAGCCTGTTAATATGGAGGCTGATGTGCCTTCTCAGCATGTTAATAGCAGTGTGTTAAAGATTTCTCCTTCGCAGGAAGATAATCCGCATATTGTTTCGCACATTTTTTCTCAGGCTTTACGTCGTGCTAATAAATCGTTAGTGCAAAGGCGTATTGTAATAAGTGCTGTTTCTGTTGTTAGTTTTGTTGTTTTAATTGTTGGTATTTTTTTTGTTGGTGAGCGTGTATTTGTATCAAATGATCATCAGTTTTTAGAAGAAAATCTTCAAGCTTCTCACAGAGTACCAAAGGCATTTCCAATTAAGAGAAAGTTAACACAACGCTTATTAGAGGATGGAAGTGAAATTGATGTTGGTTTAAAACAAGCGATAGATTCTTCGGATGAAGAAGTACTCTCAACAGTTGTTGATAGCAATTTGCAATCGCTTGAAAAATCAGGTGAAGCTGTTTTCTATCAAGCACGTACAAATTATGATGCAGAAAAGATAGCAACGGGAAGTGCTCGCTGGACGCTTATAAAAGAATCTCAAGTGAAGGGGGCTCCAGAAGAAACAACTATACAAGGTGATATAACAATTCCTGATGAAGGGGTATCATTACGGTTAATTTTACGTCGTAATACCGATCAGTCATTTCCTGCTGCATATATTATGGACCTTGTTTTTATTCTTTCTGATAAATTTTCAGGTAAAGCTATAAGCAATGTTCAAGCATTAACCTTTAAAGCAAGTGAACAATCCATTGGACAGGCTTTAACAAGAACCATTGCTGCAAAGATTAACGATGACTTTTTTCTTGTCGCATTGAGTGGTAATCATCCATTTCTTGATCGAAATTTACAATTGATGCGAGAATTAGATTGGATGCGTTTGGTGTTAACGGATAAAAACGGGCGTATAAGTGAATTAACCTTTGCAAAAGGACCAACAGGTAAGTCTATTTTTAATGAAGTTATTGGACAATGGCTTGCACAACAAGATAAGTTAACAGTTCTTGGTCAAAAAAATAAAACATAGATGTAAAAAAATAAACGGCTGTGAAGAATTTTCTACGACCGTCTTTATCAATTATATACCAAATATATTCAATAAAGCTTTACATATCAATAACTTAAAGAATTCGATAGGCTAATTTACAAGTATAAAGCCAAGGCATGCTTTTTTTCATTTTCACATTTAAAGAATGTGCAAACCATTGGCTTTATACTTAACTCTAGGTTTTATACTTGACTTTGAGATAAAGTAGAATCTTTGATAGAGTTTTGCACTTTTTCAAATGCACGCATTTCAATTTGTCTTACTCGTTCTCGACTAATATTAAATTCACCAGAGAGTTCTTCTAGGGTTAGTGGTACATCGTTTAAACGACGCGCTTTAAATATACGCTTTTCGCGTTCATTGAGATTGTCCATGGCATTTATGAGCATGGAACGGCGATTTTCTAATTCACTTTTTTCAATTAAAATTTGTTCTTGATCGTTAGATTCATCCACCAACCAATCTTGCAACTCACTGTTTTCCCCTTCTTTTGTTCGAATTGGTGCGTTGAGTGAAGTGTCACCACCAAGCCTACGATTCATTGATACAACTTCATCTTCTGTGACATTCAACTGGATTGCAATTTTTTTCACTTGTTCTGCATTGAGATCGCCACTATCAAGTGCTTGAAGTTTACTTTTTAACTTACGAAGGTTGAAAAACAAACGCTTTTGATTAGCTGTTGTCCCCATTTTCACCAAACTCCAAGAGCGCAATACATATTCTTGGATTGATGCTTTAATCCACCATATTGCATAGGTTGCAAGACGAAAACCCCGCTCTGGTTCGAAACGTTTAACAGCTTGCATGAGTCCAACATTGCCTTCTGAAATGACTTCCCCAATGGGAAGTCCGTAGCCCCGATATCCCATCGCGATTTTAGCTACGAGACGCAAATGGCTGGTTACTAGCCTATGCGCAGCTTTTAGATCATTATGCTCACGGTAACGCTGAGCTAACATATATTCTTCTTTTGGCTCAAGCATTGGAAAACGACGCACTTCTTCCAAGTAACGGTTTAAACCACCATCACCTGTCATTACTGATAATAAATTCATATGGGCCATATAGCACCCTCCTTTTGTTTGAATTCCCTGATAAGGCAAATTCTATGTTTTAGATAGCTAACTATCCTCATAACCTCACTCTAGCATATTTTTCAATTTTGTTCAAAAAAAGATATTTTATTGTGAAATCTTGAGAAGGGGAAAAGTTTCAATTCATTTTTTTAAAAAGCTTAATAAGTTTAGCCATATCTTGAGGCAGTGGTGCGGAAAACGACATAACTTTACCGGTAGAAGGATGTTCAAAAGTAAGACTTGCAGCATGGAGTGCATGTCGGTTGAATTGATCGATTGCATTTCTAATAGTGGGGTTGAATGTGTTTGATTTTGTTTTAAAAGCGTTTCCATAAACTGTATCGCCTATGAGTGGATGCCCAATATGAGTCATATGAACACGGATTTGATGGGTGCGTCCAGTTTCCAAGCGACATTCCAGAAGGCTAGCAAAAGATGTTGAGTCTGCATGAGAGCCATATTTTTCAAGCAGAGAAACATGTGTAACAGCATGACGAGCATAAGGGGTTTGGTTATGGATGACAGCTTGCTTTGTCCGGTTATGGGGCGAACGGCCAAGTGATGCATCAATTGTCCAGACATTGCGCTGAGGTGTTCCCCAAATCAAGGCATGGTAGCGTCGATCTAATGCGCAGGTACGTCCATGATCAGAAAATTGAGCACTGAGACTTTTATGAGCTAGATCATTTTTTGCAACAACCATAACACCGCTTGTATTTTTATCAAGACGATGGACAATGCCAGGGCGTTTAATACCACCTATACCAGATAAACTATTCCCACAGTGGTAAATAAGGGCATTAACCAATGTACCGGTCCAATTGCCATTCCCAGGATGAACAACAAGACCAGCTGGTTTGTTAATAACAATGACATGATCATCTTCAAAAAGAATGTCCAATGCAATGGCTTCAGCGCTAGGTTCTGCATCACGAAGGTCAGGCATTTCCAATTCAATTATTTGGTTAGGTTTTAATTTTGTTTTTGGTTCCTTTATGAATTGACCATCAATTTTAAGACAGCCTTCACGGATGAGGGTTTGCAAACGCGAACGCGAGAGCACATCATGATATTGTTTTGCGAGCCACTGATCAAGACGTTGCCCAAGAGCACCTTCATCCGTTATTTTCTGTATTACCATACGATTCCTATTAAGTTTTTAATAAGATTTTACCAGTACGAAATTGCTTTACTATCGAGAAATTCTTTAATTCCCCAATGTCCTCCTTCACGAGCGCGCCCAGAAAATTTTACACCTCCAAAGTAGCTTCCACTGGGTAATCCATGTCCATTAACTTCTACCATACCAGAGCGTACTTGTGCCGCAATACGACGACATTTGTTGCGATCTTGCGATTGAATATAGTTTGTAAGACCATACTCAGTCTCATTCGCTAAAGCGACGGCTTCTTCTTCTGTACTAAAAGAAAGAATCGAGAGAACTGGACCAAAGATTTCTTCTTTAAAAATACGCATATGAGGTTTTACATCAGCAAAGACTGTTGGACGGACATAATAACCGCGTTCCATTCCTTTTGGTAAACCAGTCCCGCCTGCAACAAGAGTTGCACCTTCATCAATTCCCGATTGGATAAGATCTTGAATTTTATCATATTGTTTTTTTGAAACGACAGGTCCAATATGATTTCCTTCTTGGCAGTTTGGTCCTACTTTTGTTGTTTCTGCAATATCTTTGGCTATTTTTATGGCTTTGTCATAGATGCTCTGTTCCACAAGCATACGAGTCGGTGCATTACAACTTTGTCCACTATTATAAAAGCAATGTCGTGCACCACGTTGAATAGCATCTGAGTCGGCATCAGCAAAGATAATATTCGCTCCTTTTCCACCAAGTTCCAGACAGACTCTTTTTAAAGTAGCGCTGGCATTTTTAGAAATATCTTTTCCTGCTCTAGTTGAACCAGTAAAGCTGATCATTTCTAAATCTGGATGTGCAGAGAGGTAAGAGCCGACAGTCGCACCATCACCATTGATTAAATTAAAAACACCGGCTGGAAGTGCGGCTTCATCTAAAAATTCAGCAAAAAGCATAGCAGAAAGAGGCGCAATTTCAGAGGGCTTTAACACCATGGTACAGCCAGCCAAGAGAGCAGGAATAACTTTAAGAGTTACTTGATTCATGGGCCAATTCCATGGCGTAATTAATCCTATGACGCCGATAGGATCGTAGTGAAGGATTGCTTGCTCATTTCCCTTTATTAAAGTTTCTTGGAACGAAAACTCTTTATAAGCTTCGATAAAATTGCGAATATGGGAACTTCCGGTTGCAGTTTGCGCATTAAGCGCCATATCAATCGGTGCTCCCATTTCCATTGAAATGGTTTTTGCCATGTCTTTGGAACGTTTTTCGTAGATCTCTAGAATTTTTTCAACAAATCCAAGACGCTCATTTGGTGACGTTGTTTTCCATTTTTGAAACGCTTCTTTAGCCGCATTAATTGCTTTATCGGCATCTTTTGTACTTCCAAGGCTAATGACAGCACAAGCCTCCTCTGTTGATGGATTAATGACGTCAAAATCGTGAGGAATGCTTGGCTCATCCCATAGACCATTGATATAAAATTTCCGTTTATTAAACATAATTCACTCCCTTTTTTCTATTTGTATTTATGTAATTATGATTGTCTTAGTCTAAGCCTTTTTAAACGAGGATAACAAGGGTAATCTTATAAAAACGCGAGAAATTAGATTATATCGTGATAATTGAGCATGGAGAATTCAATAGAGCAATGCTCATTGTATTATTGAGACTAGTTTCTCTTATGCAAAGGGAGAGAAAGAGAGGCATAGACAATTTTCTTGAAGCTTTTTTATCATGAAGTTTTCTTCAAAACAAATGAAATACGAGCTCTATGACACCATAAACTGAGCAATTTATATCGTAAATATGCAAAAGGCAGATTATGAATATGCATTATGGCATTATTTTTTTCATTAAAAAGTAACCATCAGCAAAAGGTTATTAACCTTCGTATGATAGTTTCTACGAATTCTTTTTGAAAAGGTTATTTTTCTCATTGCTATAAATTTGTTGGGTGCCATGCATAATTCGAAAACAAAATCTATTTCTACGTCTTCTTTTTCTGATGATAGTACGGAAGGTGCATCAAGAGAAGATTTATCTGTTAAGATTACTGAGATATTTCCTTATCCGGAAGTGTGGAAAAAGGCATTTGCCCTCGGAAAAAACGTCCGTTTCACGAGAACCCCAGAAGTTGAGATTTTGCGTCGTCGTATAGAAACAGATCCAGTTTTTGCAAAACAGTTTAAAATTTTTACGAAGCAAGATCAAAAAAAAATTACAGATACAAATATTGTACGTTGTAACAAGAAAACAACCAATATTCTTTCGACAAAAAAAGTCATTAATCCTCAATCAATAGAGAATAAAACATCAGTTTGTCATTCAACGGTTCTGAAGCAGTTGTCACGACAAGCTATTCATATGCCGTCAGCAAATATTCCACTTGAGGAGGATGAACAAGAACGTAAATTACAAGTGGAAAATGTGCTACAAAAAATAAAACCTGCTTTGCATCTTTCCGATGATGCATTTTTTGAGTGTGAATCTTTGATATTTGAACATGTGGAGACTCAAACGTCAAAAGAGGATGGAATATCAATTGATACGACAAATGAAATTACACCGGATATTCCCACAGCCTTTGATGAGTCAATAACGGCTCTTTACCGTGTTCTTGAATACCGCTTTCCACAACTCTATGATTCAATTACATCAGAATCTCCAGCGGAAAGGATGCGAGGCGTTGAGAAAATTTCTGATTTAATGCATACAAATAATGATACTACTAAAGAGAGTCATTCTAAGCTTTCTGTTGAAGATTCTGCTCATACGTTAAGTAATACAGGGGCGTTAAGCGATGCAGGGGCGAGTATAGAGACTGAAAATAGCAATAATACTGTCGCCAATAATACTGTTGATTGTATAAACAAAGCCGTCACAAAGAATTCAAAAGATTTTTCTGTGATGCAAGCAAACAGTAAAACTAAAACATTACAATCTACTCGTATGCCATTAGGTAATTATGATTCTGCTTTTATGCAAAATATTCAATCTATTGACTGTGATGTTTATGAATTTCCTCCGATCAACTTATTACAGGAACCTGTTTTTCATGAAGGTACGATGATTCCTCAAGAAACATTAGAACGTGGTGCTGGACTTTTGGAAAGTGTTTTGGAAGATTTTGGCATTAAGGGTGAAGTTATCCATGTTCATCCAGGGCCAGTGGTAACAATGTATGAATTTGAACCCGCCGCGGGCGTAAAGTCATCGCGCGTTATTAATCTTTCTGATGATATTGCGCGTTCTATGTCTGCTATTTCTACACGCGTTGCTGTAATTCCTGGACGTAATGTTATCGGGATTGAGTTACCCAATGCGGTTCGTGAAACCGTTTATTTACGGGAATTAATCCAAACACGTTCTTTTCGTGAAAGTGAATTTAAACTTGCTCTTGCTTTGGGGAAGGGGATTAATGGTGAACCGGTCATTGCAGAATTAGCAAAAATGCCTCATTTATTGGTTGCAGGAACAACAGGATCAGGCAAGTCTGTTGCAATTAATACAATGATTTTGTCGATTCTTTATCGTATGACACCAAAGCAGTGTCGTTTGATCATGGTTGATCCTAAAATGTTAGAGCTTTCTGTTTATGATGGCATTCCACATCTTTTAACACCCGTTGTCACAGATCCCAAAAAAGCAGTAACAGCTTTAAAATGGGCGGTTCGTGAAATGGAAGAGCGTTATCGCAAAATGGCTAAGTTGGGTGTGCGTAATATTGATGGTTTTAATGCACGCGTTGCACTTGCAGCTCAAAAAGGCGAAACGATCATGTGTACTGTTCAGTCGGGTTTTGATAAGGAAACAGGGGAAATGCTTTATCATGAAGAAGCCATGGATCTCACGCAGCTTCCTTATATTGTTGTGATTGTTGATGAGATGGCTGATCTTATGATGGTGGCAGGGAAAGAGATAGAGAATGCCATTCAGCGCTTAGCGCAAATGGCGCGTGCGGCAGGTATTCATCTTATTATGGCAACGCAACGTCCTTCTGTTGATGTTATCACCGGTACAATTAAAGCAAACTTTCCTACCCGCATTTCTTTTCAAGTAACGTCAAAAATTGATAGTCGTACGATCTTGGGTGAACAAGGTGCTGAAACGCTTTTAGGTCAGGGGGATATGCTTCATATGGCTGGTGGTGGACGCATTGTGCGCGTTCATGGACCTTTTGTCTCAGATGAAGAAGTTGAATCCATCGTTGCACATCTTAAAATGCAAGGAAAACCTGATTATTTGGCAACGGTAACGGATAATGAAGACGATAACAAAGAGGATACTTCTGCTGATTCAGCGGCTGAAATTTCTGAGGAAGAAAATTTTGATGAAGAGGGTGAGGAACTTTATAACCAAGCTGTAAAAATTGTTATGCGTGATAAAAAATGTTCAACATCTTATATTCAGCGCCGACTTTCAATCGGCTATAATAAAGCAGCTTCTCTCGTCGAGCGGATGGAAGAAAAAGGCATTGTTGGAGCCGCTAATCATGTTGGAAAACGTGAAATTTTACTCAATGAAGGAAAATAAACAAACGCATTTAAAAATATGCAATTTTTTAAATATCTGACAGTTATTATTTAAATGTGCTTGTTTTATTTTTTTATATAATATTAAAAATTTAAATGGAGAGTAATAAAGCAAAAGCGATCTTTTGTATTAAGACTTCTGATGAGGTAAACAAGCTGATATCAAAGGAGATTATGAGATATTTTAACATTTCTAAATGATCTGGAATATAAAGAAATTAAACAAATCTTTATATGAAGACAGATAATTTGTGTTCTCTTTTTTACAGAGAAAATTTTTAATAAAATAGTGCGGTGGTATATTTTTTGTTTGTTCTTTTGTAGCGATTCTAATGAAAGAAAGATCTTTGTATGAATGCCTTCAAATGCCAAGAACTATTGGTAACATTAGGGGCTGAAATTAGTATAATGATGGTGCTAACCAGCTCTTTTATAAGTATAAAAATGGTAATGCACAATGCCTTGATATCCTCTATAGGGACTTTTACATTACACCATTTACAGATGACGTCGTAAAATAAGCTTGGGGATCTTGGGAGATATCTTTTCAAAAAAGGCGCATGAATGTGTAAAATAAGTGTATTCTTTTTGAGTACTATTTATGCGAGGGAGATGTTACCATTATTGTAACAAGATTTATTACATAATGGGTGAATAAGCAACAAGAGCTGGAAGCTTCTTTTTATTCTTGTTTTGTTGATGAAACAGTCAAAATTTTGCTACAGACAATTTATATGAGATATCAAGTTATTTTAACCAGAACAGATAATTGTAAACAAATTAGCATTATTCATTTGAGAGTAAATCCAACACTTTTTAGTTTTAGTTATGCCATTAAAAGCAGATGAGTTAAAGTTAAATACAAATGAATTAAAATCTCAGCAAGAAGCTTTTCGTTTTACACCAGAGCTTTTGCCACGGCCTTTTACGTGGGAAATCGATCACAATGGTTTGTTTTGTGAAGTCTCAAAAGAGCTAGCTGAAGTTGTTGGTCCTCTCTCTTCCTCTATTTTAGGGTGTAGTTTTCATGAACTTGCTCATCAATTTAATGATGATCGATATCTGGTTCTCAGTCGTTTTATTGAAGCGGCTATGCCTTGGAGTAAAGAGATTGTTCAATGGCCTGTTGATGGTTGCTTACAATGGCTTGATGTTGAATTGTCGGCTTTGCCAATTTTTGATGTTACAAAGCAGCTTAAAGGGTTTCGTGGCTTTGGTGTTTTAAAAATACAAAAAAAAGTCCAAGAAAAAAGAAATGAAAAGCTAGCAACAGAAATACCATGTCTTACGGAGATAGAACGCTCAGCTTTTCATGAAATTGCAGAGCAATTGCGTGATGAATTAAATTCATCGGTAAAAGAAGAAAATTTAGTTGAAGAAACAGCTATTCAGTTACCATATGCACAAACATTGCCGGTAAATGCTATAGAACAAGCTCTCGTAAAAGAGCCCGCTGCAGTTTTATCATTGTTGGATACAGCAACAGATGGTGTTTTATGGTTGGATGAAGAAGGCTTTATTCAATCAGCGAGTAGGGCAGCCTTAGCATTAATGGGTTATGAAATAAATGAACTGCGAGGACAGCCACTCTCTTCATTATTTACTTTTCAAAGCCGACTTTTGGTTGAAAAATATTTTAAATCAATCCGCATGGAGGGAAAAAATCAGGTTTTAAATCGCAGAGAAACAGCTGATTTAATGACGAAAAATCATAAAAATATAACCGTTTTGATAACGATTGTATTTTTGGCAAAGCAAGGAAATTATGCTGTTATGTTGCGTGATAGGACACAAACAGTTCCATCAGGAGAAAAAAAAGCAGAAGAGGATAAAATCGTTGGAGTTGTTCATGAAATACGAACACCTTTGAATGCTCTTATTGGTTTTGCAGAAATTATGAGAGAAGGCCGTTTTGGTTCGATAGAAAATGAGCGCTATCATGGATATTTACGCGATATTATTTCCTCTGGAAAACATATATTATTGCTGATTAATCAATTACTAGAGTGCTCGAAGATAAATTATTCTGGTTCCGATAACCAGATTGATTCTTCCCTTATTTCTGAAACATTTGATGTGATATCTTGTTTACGTGCGACGATAGCTTTTCTTGAGACTCAAGCCAATCAGAACGGCATTATCATGCGTATTGTTGCTCCACCTCATGTTCCATTTATTCCTGTATCACAACAAGTGTTTCGCCAGATTATATGGAATCTTCTTTCCAATGCTATTCGTTTTACACCTTTGGGTGGACAGATTATTGTTCACGTTTCTTATAGAAAAGAACGTGTAAAAATTTCAGTGAGTGATAATGGTATAGGGATGAACGAAGAAGAGATTATACAGGCACTGCAACCTTATGGTCAAGTAGAGCGCAAGGATGGCCGATCTGGTGATAGCGCTTTTATGGGAACAGGTTTAGGGCTCCCAATGTGTAAAGCAATGGTGGAAGAAAGAGGGGGACAATTTTTACTGTTCTCCAAACCCAATTACGGAACAACTGTGGAAATGTTTTTTCCTCGTGTTCCATGATGTAAATCTTGCATAAAATTATTTTTTCTTAGCCAAAAGATCTCTAATTTCTGTTAACAGTTGTTCTTCTGAAGACGTTTTTTGGGGGCTTTCTTCTTCTTTTCTACGGATTTTGTTCATAGCTTTAACGAATAAAAAAAGCACCCAAGCAATAATGAGAAAATTGATAAGTAAAGTAATAAAGTGTCCATAGCTAATGGTTGCTCCAGTTGCTTTGGCGGCACTCAATGTTGCTTGTTTTTCGCCAGCAAGTTGAATAAACATATTAGAAAAATCAATTCCACCTGTAATCAATCCAATGATTGGCATAAAAATATCATTGACAATTGAGTTGACCAAGCTACCAAAAGCACCCCCTATAATCACACCGATAGCAAGATCAATCATATTACCTTTTAGGGCAAATTCTTTGAATTCTTTAAGCATTGCATTTTCCCCTTTATGTAAGTGATATACGGTAATTTACTTACCGCTTTTGATGAAAAAGGAAAGGGCAGATTTTGTTTTTATGATTATATTACAATATTAATATTATTTTCAAAGACTTTATAAGGTTTAATAAAGAGCTTTAGGGTTCTATTTGGATTTTAGGGCTCTATTTGAATTTACTTAGAACCTTTCCTAGAAAAAAGCTTTTTTAATAAAAACTATATCTGCTTTTTCAACAGAAAGTAGAAAACTGTAGCTTAATTTATATAATTGCCTCAAGATTTTTATGTTAACATTAAAAAGAGAGATTTTTACACAATACCACAGTAAAACTTATAATTTAATTCCTCTTAATTTAGTAAGCGATAATAGAAATTAGGAGGGCATTATGGCTTATCTAAAAGCTATTTGTACTGGGTTGCATGAGCTAAAATGGAGATAATTCCGATGGAAGAAACACATTTCATCTGCTGGAAGATTGTATCAGTTTATAAATAGCAGAGCTCTAGGGTTTGCAAGATCATTTTGGTTTGGAAGTCGTTGGTATGATAGGTGTGAGTTCAACAATCAACTGTCATTACTTAAAATATATGTTAGACAGAGCACTTAATAGATGCAAAATTGTATTTAACGCATCAGAAATGGCAAAGGAAACAATGCAGATTCTTCAAAATTCTATCAATAGAGTACAAATTGATTGAACATTCTGTTGCTAATAAATGGTGCAACAATAGTATGAATTTAGATGTTTTTATGAACCATGTATCCTATAAATGCTAGGAAAAAAATAGCTTTATAGAACAAGCTTTGTTTCTGTTGAAAACAATATTACACAGAGGAACTTTGGGAATAGAGGGCATTTGCATGCATATTTAAGAGAATTATGAGCTTGCCTGCATAAGATGCCACAAAACCATGACTATGGTAAAGAGCCATTGATGTTTCAATTCATGCTGCATTTTATAAGATTAGGATTCATATTTTAATCTTTAAAAAATGTCGAAAAAGAGAAACATTTTTTAAGAATAAAAAGTTCTTTACACAGTATATATCAATATAAACATGTATGGCTATTATATGATGATTTTTCTTCTAGAAGGGGAATATTATTTGGATAATATGCTTTCTTTGATTGGAAATCTTTTGTGTTAAAAGATATAGGTGAGGTGCGATGGATCATTTTTATGTTGTGGAGAAGGATTAATGAGTTTTTTTCGTTGTATTGGCCGTTCTGCCTTATTTATGTTGGACCCAGAGCAAGCACACGGTTTAGCGATTCTCGGGCTGAAAAGTGGATTAAATGGTTGTCAAAAGGTTATCGACAAACGTTTGTGTGTAACTGTTGCTGGTCTTGAGTTTGAAAATTTTATTGGTCTTGCAGCGGGGTTTGATAAAAATGCAGAGGTTGTAGATGGTATTTTTCGTTTAGGATTTGGTTTTACTGAAATTGGGACAGTGACACCAAAGCCTCAGATTGGAAATCCTAAACCACGGCTTTTCCGTTTAAAAGAAGATGAAGCGATTATTAATAGAATGGGCTTTAATAATGACGGACATCAAGTTGTTTACAATAGATTGCGTGCGTGTAAAAAAACTGGTGTTATAGGAGTCAACATTGGAGCCAATAAGGATACGGTCGATAAGATTGATGATTATACTGTTGGTATTGTTCATTTTTATGATGTTGCTGATTATTTTACGGTTAATATTTCTTCTCCTAATACACCAGGTTTACGTGATTTACAGGCCCGTGACAGTTTGCATCTTTTGTTGAGTGCAGTTTCGAAAGCGCGAAATGAGCAAGAGAACAAGCATGGATTCTCCATTCCTATTTTTTTAAAAATTGCTCCCGATTTATCAGAGAAAGAATTAGATGATGTTGCTGAAGAAATAAAACTTTCTGATTTTAATGGACTGATTGTTTCTAACACAACTCTTTCACGCCAGGGGCTTAGCAATAGTCACTTCAGTAATGAACAGGGTGGGCTTTCTGGACGTCCACTTTTTGAGCGTTCTACTATTGTGCTTGCAAAAATGCGTAAAAAATTAGGGAAGGAGATTGCAATTATTGGTGTTGGCGGTGTAAAGGACGCACAAACCGCTTTGGAAAAAGTAAAAGCTGGTGCAGATTTAATTCAATTATATAGTGGGATGGTTTATGAAGGTCCAGATCTTGTCATAACTATTCTGCAAGAGATTTTGCAGATGATGCAACAAGATGGAGTTGATAACATAAAAAGCTATCGTGATCATAGTCTTGAACATTGGGCAAAATTTCCTTTGTAAAAAAACGCTTTTTTCTTCACAAAAAATTGCGAGATTTTTTTTAAGGGGCTTGCAAACTTTGTTGATTTTCCTTATGTCACATAAGCGTAAGAATAAATGTTTACGAAATCGTGAACATTTATGATACATTTTCTTTTTATGCGGTTGTAGCTCAGTTGGTTAGAGCGCTGGTTTGTGGCACCAGAGGTCGTAGGTTCAAATCCCACCAACCGTACCAAGAGAGACGTCATTTCTGCACTAATCGGTGGATTTTGTGCTACTGGTCTCGCGCATATAGGAGCCTGCAAATATGCTGCCATGCGACTTTCTAGTGTCCTCCATGAGATTGAAATAGAGAATCTTGAGGTGGCGGTAACGCATTATTGCAAAGACAAACCTTGGCTAGGGTTTGGTCATCCGATTATGCAACGGGATGTCTGGGTTGATTTCTTTTTTTTTACGCTTTCAGGCGCCTATGCGCCCCTTCAGTTCGCTTGCGCGATCTATTTCGGACAATACAGGACAGCAACCCAATGTCGATTTTCTAATTGCAAGCATCATGAGCAAACATCGGGCTGCTCCTGAGCTGGGATTGTTGGCTTTTTTCGTTTGTCGTATGCCGATACTTCTCGCGCACTATCAAGCGCGGTTTAGCACTCATTCCTTCAGTTTATCATCAAAGGATTTAAGAGAAAAATATAAAAAGGTCTCCCAATTATGGCTATAAAGCATCACACCGAGCCAAATTTCTTGGGTATATGTCAGAGTATTACCTTAACCGCACCGATGCGTGCTTGCGGGCAAATCGATATTTCTCACTGGAATTTAGCCCATAACTATTTGAAACAGGGCTTGTTACTCGAAGCCTTGCATCAGTTTTCAGTTCGATTCGCCACCGTGGTGGCTAAAAACTCGGATCTCACTTATCGCTATCTCCCTGTTATGGTTGAACAGTTTTTCTCTACCGTCCATTTTGATAGCGATCGGTTGCGCGTTGAAGGACATATTGAACGCATTAATGAGGACTGCCGTATTCACTGTAAGTCCAGCCCATGCGACAATGGCAGGGCCGTTATTGCGCAGGCAATCATCATGGTCAGTAAGGTCTGCTTCTTTAGCTCGTGTTCTGAGAAAGCCGCTCTTCCATTACTAGGCGATTTATGTAAGATTTCCTCCGTAACCGGAGATTCTTGTACTTTTTCCTTTAATGCGCATCATCCGCTTTTTGAGGAACATTTTCCCTCCCGCGCCGTATGTCCTGGTTCACTATTGATTGAGATGGTTCTGGCTTTGTCCACGCAGGGTAGGGCGAAAAATATCGCATCTGTTGCGCTGAAAAAAGTAAAGTTCATTGAAGCAGTTTATCCGGGAGATACCTATCAGTTGACCATTAAACAGGATACAGAGTATGAACCGGGTGGCGTTTTTTATATTCATACGGAAACTAAAAAACGAAGCACTTGCGGTAAGTTTTCTATCAAATATAAAAAGGAGGATGCGCCATGTTTAACATAATAATCTCTTTTATTCCGTGGAGTATTTACTCCTGGGTTATCAATGGAAACTTTTTAACTCTGGTCGAACGCTCTCTCATCTTAACTGTGATTTTATTGTTCATTATTGCTGTGAATATTAAAATTGTCCGGCAGGGAGAACCCGTGATGATTACTAACATTCTGACAGTTATTGTCCTGTTTGTTAATTATTTCGCTGGATGGTCTACACTTTTACTGAACTACCCCACAGTTTTTTGCTATCTGTCACTTGCTCTGGTTTCATTGATTAGCTTGCTGGTAAAGAAACCCTTTACCATTTTTTATGCCAGTGCTGGTGTTTCTGAAGAAAAACGCAAACATATCCTATTTTATCTCATCAATAAATATATTACATGGATTTGGGTAATCATCTTTTTTGCCAATGGCCTTCTAGTGGCTTTTTTTACATGGACCCCGCAGATTTGGTTGGTCACTATGGGTTTAATTTGTACTGGTATTCTTTTTTCTAAATATCTTCCTAACATCATGCAATATTTTTATCGCATCAAACATCATGGAGCATAATATGTCATTGTTTAACATTCTGACCGGAACCCCTTTATGGGCTTGGATTTTGCTTATTTTTCTCATTGCGAGGGGAATAATCGCATTGAAAGATAGGGAAACGAAGGTTTACCGCCTTTTTCTCTTGCCGTTAGTCTTTCTTTTTTTGGGCGCAAGCGATGTGATTAACCAGCTGGCCTTCCCACGCTGGGGAGCAATCGCAATGTTGGCAGGGCTGATGATCGGCTTTGGCGTTGGCTGGTTGCTCTGGCGTGCTACTGCGCGTTTAAAAATCAAAGAGGGAACGGATTTAATTATTCGGCATGGTACGCCGTTGACGCTGATATTTATTCTTATCGCTTTTGTCATCAAATTCACATTGATTGTTTTTCTCAAGATTGAACCTGATTTGAAATATGCATTTGATTTTAATCTTCTTTTTGGTCTTTTAAGTGGGTTCACTGATGGTGTGTTTTGGGGCGGCACATTAAATTTATATATAGCATTTCGAAAGAATCCAAATTAGTTCCTATATCCTTAGCTGTTGATGCTTCTGTCAAGTATTATGATACAGAAGCGTCCGCTATTTTACGTTGAAACTGCGGCTGCTATACGACTAAGTGGCCTTACGCCTGAGTATGCAAGAGCGGCAGAGTTTGTACAGTCTACGCCATAATATGTGGAGCACTCTTGCGGGAATGAGTGCATTATTATTGCGATATACATGTAACCCTCTAGCTAATATTATATTAGTAAGGCTGTTTTTTGAAGCCGCTTGTAATTACGGTGTGTTTTTAAAGAGAACGTTCGAACCGATGTATCGCTTGCAGTACCATTTCTCTTTATAAGACTATTATCATTTCTTTTAGAAATCTGCACTTCTCACCTTTTTTGCGTATGATCGATAACGTAGTTAAGATCCTTGAGATAGTGAATTTTTATCTCTTTTGCTAAAAATGCCCAAACCATCTTATTTAGTCGAGACTTTGTTTAAGAAGGGATCTTCTAAATTTATTTTTTCAATAGGATATAAATTTCTCGTTTTGGGTGCGCGGTAAACTTATAGCAGCAATAAGCTTAGGTTTATTGGTTCTAAGCGTGGAGGGAGTTGAGCTATCCAATGCAAAAGAATAAATTGCACTTTTGTCTGACTTTGTGAACACACACTATTTTCTGGACTAATCGAGGAAATAGAACATTCATGTGTTTGAGAGGATTAGACAATGAGTTGTAAACAATTAGAGCAAGAAATAGCCACAGTAAAGTATACGTCAATGTAGGAGCCCAAAGCCTTATGGCACACTTATTTCAGTAACGATTATTTAGGACAAACGCATCATGTGCTTGTGGTGCCAAAAGGCTATCAATGAGGGCAAGATTTACAAAAGCTTGAAAGTTATTGCCAAGCATATTACCGGCATCAATTGGAATAGCCATTTGTTTTTTGGCCTTGTAAGGCGGGGATGAGAGGATGACAGGGGACAAGAAAGGTGCTTAAACAAGCGATAAAACCAATACGCGGCGCTATATATAGACGTAAAACCGAAGAAGGTTTAAAGCAAGAGTTTAACTAACGGGACGACAAAAAGAAGCAGACGAAAGCTTTGTTAAAGCTTACCGTCATGAAGGTTGGCAATTAATACCAACGTTGCTGATAATGTAAAAATCATGCCGCAATATATTTAAGGAGCGAGTGCAAGAGATTAATACATTCCTATGGCAGATTGTAAAAGCATGGTTTATACATGAGCCTAATTATATGATTGATAAGGCAATACAAATCACTCAGGGACAAAATGATAAGAGCTATATTTTATTATGAATCTGACACACAGTATAAAACCTATAAAGGCAAAGCGTTTTATGGCATGGGAAGGATTTTCAGCCTACTGGTGGGCGTTTGAGGGTGTTTTTATTTTACCTTCCGTAAAAGGTATTTTAGCAAATCTTGCTTGTGCGGACAAGGGAAAACTAGAAGTGGATGCTGACATAATCCCTTGTGAAATGGTTTTTATTGCGTCGAAATAAATGATGAAGAAATTTATGTTTTCGTTGGCAGTGATAGTACTTGGATGTGCTTGTGCCAATTGATAAGCTTATTGATAATATTTGTAAGTGCCATAATAGCACACAAGAAAAAATATAAAATCGCTGTCTTTATTATGCCAAACAGCGGCTAATTTAGAGCGCGAAATTATTGCTTTTGCAAAGTAAATCAAAGAAAAGCAAAATGATCAAAATGTGGTAATGCGAATTTATTTAGCTGACTTGCGTAAGCAAAAAGAAATAAAACAAGCACAAGAAACTTTAAAAAATAAAGAGAACAGCTTATACGACATTTTTCATGAAAGTAAATTTGCAGAGGATATAGAAATAAATAGGATAAAAGGAATTGCGACGTACAAAAGAAATATTCATAGACATATTTTATACTAAGCGTAACGGAGAAGCGCAAAGATGAGTATAATAGCGGGTGAAGATAAAATAGAGGGCATGAGTCAAAGCCCTATTAATCCAGACATAGAAAAGTTAAAAGCAGTCTTTCCGCAATGTTTTGCTGAGGGAAAGCTGGATATAGATCAGCTTCTTAATCTATGCGGCGAATATATTGATAATGATTTTGAGAAGTTCAAATTTGAATGGAAGGGCAAAGGAGCAAGTTTAAAGCTTGCTCAAAAGCCTTCATTTGCGACATTGCGCCCGAAGCGCGAGGAGAGCGTAAACTTTGATAATACACATAATCTTTATATTAAGGGCGATAATCTTGAAGTGTTAAAACTTATCCAGCGGGCTTATTTTGGCCAAGTGAAGATGATCTATATAGACCCGCCCTATAATACGGGTAATGATTTTATCTATGATGATGATTTTAAAGACCCATTGGCGCGATATAAGGAAGTGACGAGCCAAACGACAAAATCGAACCCTGAGACAATGGGGCGGTTTCACACGGCTTGGCTCAATATGATTTATCCGCGCTTGCGTTTGGCACAGACCTTATTGCGTGACGATGGGGTGATTTTTATCTCAATAGATGATCATGAAGTTCATAATTTGCGCAAAGTATGTGATGAAGTGTTTGGCGAAGAGAATTTTGTTGCGCAGCTGGTGTGGAGGAAACGCACTGGTGCTAATGATGCGCAAAACAATGTAAGTACAGACCATGATTACATTTTGTGTTATAGTCGCAGGCACACTGTTTTTAGTGGAGTACAAAAGAGTTTTGCAAATTATACCAACCCCGATAATGACCCGCGCGGGCCTTGGATGGCTGATAATTTGACATGCAATAAAACAGCATCAGAGCGGCCAAATCTTAATTACCCGATTACTGATCCAAAAACGGGTGTAGTTTACCAGTGTAATCCCAATCGTGTATGGGCTTATGAAAAAGGACGAATGGCAAACATCATCAAAGAAGGCAAGGTGATCTTCCCAAAAAACGGACAAGGTACGCCTACTTATAAACGTCATCAAACAGAAGTTAAATCTCAAACTAAACCATTTAGTACAATGCTTGAAACAGATATGAATTTTATAGCGACCAAACAATTACGAGAACTTTTAGGCGGCCAATTTTTTGATCATCCCAAGGGTGTGAGTCTTATAAAGCAATTGATTGAACAGACGACCAGTGACAACGACATCATTTTCGATTTTTTTGCTGGTTCTAGTACAACGGCGCATGCAGTGATGGCTTTGAATGCTGAAGATGGTGGTAATCGCAAATTCATCATGGTGCAATTGCCTGAATTATGTGATGAAAAGAGCGAAGCCTATAAAACTGGTTATAAAACTATCTGCGATATAGGTATTGAACGTATTCGCCGCGCTGGTGCACAAATTAAGAAAAAGCATGAAGCAGAACTCACAAGTGAGCAGCCTCTAGACACCGGATTTCGCGTTCTAGAGCTCGATAGTTCCAACTTTTCCATATGGGACGATAGCCCGATTGATCCGAATGCACTTGATGTTAAAGAACAATTGCAAATGCGCTTGGATCATATTTTGCAGGGGGTGAATCCCGAGCGCTCTCATCAAGATATTATCTTCGAAATCATACTTAAATATGGTTGGCCACTGGATTTAAAAATTTACCCTTTACCAATCAATGGCAAAAAATTCTATTATATAGGCGAGAGCGAAGGCGATGTCTTGGTAATTATAGCCATAGACCCGCCCTTTGAACCCGAAGATGCGGAAGAGATGATAAAGTATTTGCCCGTAAAAATCGTAGCGCTTGATGCGGCCTTTAAAAGTGATGAGGCGCTTATTAATTGCGACTTTATCTTTAAAGACAATGAAGTAAGTTTTGATAAAATTTAAACTATAGAGAGACGATTGGGGCGGCGATATGAAACTTAAATTTAAACAACAAGAATTTCAAAATGATGCGGTTAAAAGCGTCATTGATTTATTTAAAGGCCAACCACGACGGAATTCTTCTATTTTCTTGCATTCAGAACAAGGACAATTAGCGTTAAATGAATTTGGTTATGGTAATCAATTATTGATCAGTGATGAAAGCATATTAGCAAATTTACAAGAGGTGCAACAGAACAATAAACTCTTGGCGAGTAAGACGCTAGAGCAAAAGCAGTTTTCTATTGAGATGGAAACGGGAACAGGCAAAACTTATGTCTATAGCAAGACGATTTTTGAGTTAAATCAACGCTATGGCTTTACCAAATTTATTATCGTCGTACCAAGTGTTGCTATTCGCGAAGGGGTGTATAAATCACTTCAGGTAACAAGGGAGCATTTTCAAGCAGAGTTTGATAATCTGCCCTATCGTTATTTTATTTATAATTCAAAAGATCTTTCGCAAATTCGCCAATTTGCAAGCTCTACCAATATTGAAATTATGATTATCAATATTGATGCATTTAAAAAAGCAGAAAATATTATCAACCTTCCGCAAGATAGACTGAATGGCGAAAGTGCTATGCGCTATATCCAAGATACAAATCCGATTGTGATCATAGATGAACCGCAATCGGTGGATAATACAGCAAAAGCGAAGGAGGCTATTGCGAGCCTTAATCCGCTTTGTGTTTTCCGCTATAGTGCCACGCATAAAGATGAGATTAATCTTTTATATCGTTTAACACCTGTTGATGCTTATAAAAAAGGACTGGTAAAGCAAATTTGTGTTTCTTCTAATCAGATAGAGCAAAATTTTAACCGTCCCTATATTGCCTTGAAATCCGTATCTCACAAACATGGCTTTAAGGCGCGCTTAGAGTTGGATATTGCGGGAAAGAATGGCACTGTGAGCCGCAAAACAGTTACAGTGAGACAAGGCGATGATCTGTATCGCGTTACGGGCGGGCGTGAGCTTTATAGGGGTTATATTGTTTCGGGTATCAATTGCATGGCGGGGGATGAAGCTGTTGAGTTTTCTGATACTGAAATTGTCAAATTTGGCCACGCCCTTGGTGATGTGAATACAATAGAGCTTAAACGCGCGCAAATTTATCGCACTATAGAAACACATTTAGATAAAGAATTGCGGCTTGCGCCTTTAGGGATTAAAGTTTTATCACTTTTTTTTATTGATGAGGTGGCTAAATATCGTAGCTCTGATGAAGAGCCAGCACTTTATGAGCGTATGTTTGAAGAATGTTATGAAGAGCTGTTGGCGAAAAAGAAATATGCCTCCTTGCGAACTAAGTTTGCACAAAATGTTCGAAACGTGCACGGCGGTTATTTCTCGCAAGACAAAAAAGGCGTCTATAAGGATACAAAGGGCGACAGCCAAGCTGATGATGACACTTATAACACGATTATGCGTGATAAGGAGTGGTTATTATCTTTTGCATGCCCCTTGCGTTTTATCTTTTCGCATTCGGCCTTGAGAGAAGGCTGGGATAATCCGAATGTGTTTCAAGTGTGTATGTTGATTGAGCAAAAATCGAATTTTACCGTACGGCAAAAGATTGGTCGCGGTTTGCGCTTGTGCGTAAACCAACACGGTGAACAGGTAGAAGATAAAGATATAAATGTGCTGCATGTCATGGTGAATGAAAGCTTTGCTGAGTTTGTGAGTACATTGCAAAAAGAATTAGAGGCGGATATTGGTTATAAACTTGGTACATTGCAGATGGAGCATTTGGTTGGCCGTATTTATGAAGATGTAAAATATGTGGCCGCTAAAGTGGAAGTATCGCAAGCACAAAAAATTGTTAAAATACTTGTTGCAAAAGATTTTATTGATGAGGCAGGTGTCGTTAAAGTAGATCAAGATTTAGTAGCGAGCGAATTTGATGCTATAGGGGCGGAGGAAATGCCACGCGAATTGCGTCAAGAAATTGTGAAAAAAACTGATGCGGGCGCGCTTATTAATGTTGAGACGCTGCAAGATCTGATTTATATGACAACTGTGACAGAAACAAAAATTCTGTCTTCGCAAGAGGCTGCTGATATATTGGTTGAGTTGCGTGAAAAAGCCTTGCTTACATCAGCAGGAAAAATCACAGATACATTAAAAGCGCAATGGGCGACTGGGACGTTAGATTTAAGTGAACGTTTTAGTAAAGGGCAGAAGCAGGCTGTGCTGCAGGCGCTAGAAGCGAGTCAAGCCATGCCGATTATTCGTAATGCTACGCGCGAGGTGCGGGTTAAGCTTAAAAAGCAAACAGTGGCTTCACCAGAGTTTTTGGCCTTGTGGGAAAAGATCAATAAAAAGACCACTTATCGTGCAAAGCTTGATCGCACAGAGTTTGTTGCCAAAGCAGTGGATGCAGTGGAAAAAATGGCGCCAGTTGCGCCCGCGCATTTGGTTTATCAGACAGCAGAGATAGAACTGGATAGTGCTGGTGTGACCTATGAAGAGCAGTTATTAAAGCAGAGTGCGCTTGATTATAGTTTTTGTGCACTGCCGAACATTGTACATTATTTGACCTTAAAGCTGAAATTAACCACAAAGACAATTATTGGTATTTTGACCAAGAGTGGCCGTGAGCATGAGTTTGTAAAAAATCCACAAGCTTTTTTAGAGCGCATAGAAGAAATACTCAATAAAACCCATGTTAATCTTACAATTGATGGCATTAAATATTTAAAGCTGGTCGGGCAAGAATATAGTGTGCAAGAGCTTTTTACCAGTGAAGAGCTTGTGGCAAATTTAGAGCGTACAGCTGTTGTGAGTGAGAAGAGTGTGTATGATCATGTGGTTTATGAAAGCAGTGTGGAGAAAGAGTTTGCACAAAGTCTTGAAAATGATCCTGAAGTCAGATTGTTTTTTAAACTACCAAGAAGTTTTAAAATAGCCACTCCCATTGGTTCTTATACGCCTGATTGGGCAGTTTTTTTAGAGCGAGATGGCGAACAAAAGCTTTACTTTGTGCTGGAGACAAAAGGGGCAAATAGCGAGTTTGATTTGCGACTTAAAGAAATACTGAAGATTAAATGCGGCAAAGCGCATTTTGCTGCACTGCAAACGAGCGTTGCGTTTAACGACCAGCCGGTGATAAATTGGCGTGAATATAAGCGTACTTTGCCCGAAGGGGCGCATGAGTTTCCAAGTGCTGCGGTGGTTGTTACAGAATGATTGGAGCATGAAATACTTAAGGGGGAGGGGAGAAAAGCTTTTTATATCAAAATAATAAATTGATAAAAGGTAGTTATAATGTACACTTCATGTTGAATTTAATTGTTTTCATTTAATACAGGAGGTAAAGTTATGAAAACTAAAGATATGTATAAACCCCTGAAAAAAAATTAAACGGGTTGATGTTGCTGCGCTCAAAGCCCGAGCAAGTGAGCAGAAAATGGCTGCTTGAGGCGCTTCTATGAATTGAAGTTTTAAAATATATAAAGCTGGCGGCAAAAAAGCTGCCAGCTTTATAGCTTTTGGATATATTAATGACGATAGATTATGAAGTTAAAAAGTTGCTCTATGGCTGTGGGGCAATGAGCGGGGTTCGGTTGATTACAGGTTCCTTCCATGCTTTTTTTTTCTTGTCTATGGGCGTTAGTATAGCACAGTTAGCCTTATTGCAAATTGTGTTTAGCGCGGCTATTTGTATTTTTGAAGTGCCTTGTGGGATTTTAGGAGATAAAATTGGCGTTAAAAAAAATGTTATCTTATCATGTTTCTTTTTTTCGCTCTTCTTCTTTTTATGTATTTACGCGCCTAATCTTTCTGTCTTAATTCCGGCAGAAATTATTTATGCTTTAGGCTTTGCTTTATGTTCTGGCGCTGATAGCACATGGATTAAAGGCTTAATCGACGGCGGTGGATACAAGGGTAGTTTGATCTACCACCAAGTAAATGCCTATAAACGGGAACTAACGGCATTCATGAATATGGTTGCTGGTGCGCTAGGTGTTCTTATTGTTTTGTGTATGGATAATTATCAGTCGGCATATTATTTTTGTTCTTTCGGGTTTCTCGTGCTTGTATTCTTGTTTAGTCGGGTGACGGGGATAGGTATTGCATCCGCTTCGGATAGTCAGTCAATAGACTCGGGTTCTTTGTTGCATGCAACAGAAGCTTTTACTTATTTAGTTACCTCAAAAATCGGATTATATTATATATTGATATGTGGTTTTATTGTTGCTGCATTGCAGCCAATATTTCATTTTTGGCAACCTTTTATTTTGGGACAGACAGGAGTATTAGACAATGCGACAGGAAAGACTAAAATTCTTATTCTTGGCCTGTGCTTTGTGTCTTATACTCTCGTAAAATACTTATTTAATCGCTTTGTAATTAAATATCTTATGCAAAAATATGCTCCTATGGCGATAACTTTGTGCTCACTCGTCCTAAGTGCTGTTGTTATGCTTGCTCTGCTTCTCGTTGCAAACAGTTGGGCTCCTATTATTTTATTCACCGTATTTCATAGTTTTTTTTCTGTTCCTATGACGCAGTTTGAAGCAGAGTTTTTTAAACATATTCAACAAAAGAATGCAAATACGGTTTTATCCATGGTTAGTTTTCTTGCGCGTATTTTGGGTATTTTAGCGCTTGTGCTGATTGGTTGGTTGGCAAATAATGTTTGTATAGAAGCAGCTTTTTGTTTTGCCTTGGTGTGTATATGTTTAATTATCCCGCTTAATTTGGCTTGGCTTTATACTGATAAAAAGTTAATAAAAAACGAAGAGGTCTGAGAGTGAAGATACAGTTGAATAGGGCCTTGCCTGTGACTTACATAAAGACACAGGAAAGAATAGTGTGTGGGTCATCTTATATGGATTGAGTCGAAATTAATAGCTGTCCATCGTTTTTAGTAGAGATGCTTATCGATTTGAATGCGCCAAATGATTGTGCGGCTATTAGCCAGAAATATCGCGAACGAGCATATCAAGAGGATATGATATTGATGTGTTGTTAAATGAATACTTCAGATTGGATTCGGAGGTGGACAAAATTATTATTTTTGGAGAGGGCAATCATTCATATGAAGTCTCTATAGTTTTGTGATGTGGACATGGTGCGTATAGTTATAGAATGCTCTCCTAGTGAGTGCTAGATGGTGCTTTTGCGTCCGTAAAATATTGTGCGTTGGTTGTTGAACTAAAGTTTCATAATTTTAGATCGTAGAGCGGTGGGGTATAGAGGTGCCTTATGTATCATAAACGCTCTTTTTTAATTGGTGTATAGGCACAATGGATTGTAAAAATGCTAATGCCTGTGTTTTTTGACAACTTGGTCGGCTTTGTTTTTTTACGTATGTAAGCAGCGAGTAAGCAAAGGTTAGCACAGGTGTATTACTTGCAGTACCAAAAAGTTTGATTAAAAATACTAAAAATGGATATACAAGACGAACAAACGGCTCGCTGAGGATCTTTTATCAATGACTGTAGTTGCTTGGGGGCATAATATTGTACAAAAAAACGCATGGCATAAAGTCCAAAAAACCAATAAAGGTGCATTGCGCTTCTTTTTTAAGAACTGGGCATCTCCTCTTACCTTAATGCGTTCTCATTATGCATCCTTTACACAAGACTTGCGATGGAAAGACTTTACGGAAAAAATCAATGTGTTTTGTTTAAAAGATCCGAGCTTAATATGCCCTTCAATATGGAAAGATATTTCACAATGTTTGTTGTGATGAAGCAATTGCTCTCTCTTGGCATGCCACTGGCTATAGGGTTTATCTCTCAGATGATGATTTCCTTCACAGATGCAGCGCTTGTAGCGCATTTAGGCGTGCAAGCCTTGAGTGGTACAATGTTAGCTCTGAGTATATTTAGTTTTGTTATGTTGTTTGGGCTAGGTATTATTACCGCGGTTGCACCAAAACTTGCGGAAAGTTTTCGTAGACAAGATAGATATGCATTAAAGGCATGGTTTGATCAAGGAATATGGCTTTCCCTTGTGATTGGAATGATGAGTGCAATCATTTTACTCAATACGAGGAATATTTTGTGTCTTCTCGGCCAAGATGAGACAATTGCCAATATAGCACAGGAATATAATAGTGGCGCTGCTATAGGAGTGGTGTTTTTTTATCTTTATGTGAATAGCCGAGGATTGCTGTCAGCAATTGGTAATCCAAAGCCCTTAACCTGGGTTATGCTTGCGGCTATCCTCGTAAATTTTCTTATCTCTTGGCTGCTTATTTTTGGTATAGGTTCTGCAAGCGGATTAGGTGTCTTTGGTGCAGGAATTGCGAGCAGTTTGATCCGTATTTTAATTGTTATTGCAGCAGCAATAATATTGTCCCGCAATTCTGCTTTTCATTCTTTTCGCTTTAATTATTTGAGACCAAAGTTAGAGATTTCACGAATAATAAAATTGCTGCGAGTAGGGCTACCCATTGGTATACGTATTCTTATTGCGGAGGGCTTTCCTTCGGTTATTGCATTCATGATTACGGCTTATGGGATCGAATCTTTGGCCGCACATACGATAGGGATGCGACTCGATATGCTTATTTCTGTGGTGGCTTTGGGGATTTCCAGCGCAGCCGCGACAATAGCAGCGTGGTATAGAGCAGATAGGAATAATATGGCTCTAAAACAGCTGCGTATGAGTGTCACAGTTTTTGCTGTAGCTTATGTCTTATTTTTATCAGTGGTTGTTTATCTCTCTTATGAATTTATCCTTACAACCATCTTTAATATTTCTGAAGACAGCGTTGTTGTTTTCTCTTGGAAGTTGCTTCCGTTCATCTTATTGTCTTTTGCTTTTGGCACTTTAGGAGCTATGCTCAATGGCATACTTGTGGGTTTGCTTGATACGTTTTGGTCAACAATTGTTGTAGCAATAAGTTACTGGGGGTTAGGCCTATTTGGGGGAGCGCTAATGGCAAATTTTTTTGAATATGGCTTTATTGGCTACTGGCTTGGCATGATTGGTGCAAGTTTAATCGTTTCTCTCTTTAATTATATGCGCGTGGGTCATTTAATAAAACGCAATCCTATGTTTGGGGTGGGGGAAGTATTATAAAAGCGCTTGTAAAGCACTAGCTGTGAAGGCTTAGCTACTCACCATCCATAGAGGCTGTTTTTACTTCTATGGAGATAACAATATAGGTTACAAAACTTGCTTAATATTGAAAAGAAGTGTCTTTGATTGTAGCCTCAATATTATTTGTTGAGTTTTTAAAATAATATGGGTTTATTAAAATCATTCGGCTACAATTTAAGAGTAAGTTCGGTAGATTGGAAGAGTTTAATACCTTAAAAAATGACGAGAAAAAACGTGCTTATATTCATACGCCGTTGAGGAGGCATTTAAAAAAGTTGTTGTTTTTATAAGTCATTACCATTGTGATGCTAAAACGCATGCATTTGTCAAAACAATCGCAGACGCTAACGATGTTATTCTTGCAAGCCCTGTTTATCACGGGTCTTATTCAGGGGGATTGAAGAATGCTCTTGATAATTTAGAGTATAATGCTTTTGGGATAAAGTTTTTAGTCATCTCTCTCATGACAATATAACCCAAAATGCGCACTGCCCTGTGTATATTTGGTACCAATTGTGCATACGCTTTATGGACAGGCGCTGCAATATCAAGTTGCTTCGGCTAAAGATGATTTTGCGTTTGAGAATGAAAACCGTACACGGAGACTTAGCAGCGTAAATGTACGGGCTTGCTGCGCACATCTTGCTGATAAAATGTACAATAAGGGTGGAGGATATGATCAAAAATGATAGGAAATACCGTTATTTAGTCATTGGTGGTGCAGGAATATTGGCTCCCTTCGCCGGTTATTAGGGCTGAACAACGTGATTATCGCAGCGCGTTTTCGTTCTCATCAATCCAAAATTGAGTTATTTCAGACAAGGGCTAAATGTATATTTTGGAGATTATTATAAGCCATAGGCACAATTTTTAAAAGGGGTACCCCTCTGGACAGGCTTGAAATATTGCATATTATGGGGGGGCATTCGCTTGCACATGCATTTTCATGTAGGTTGAGATTGAGCGGTTGGCCTTCTTACCGAAGCCTCTGCGTATTGTTCATGTTTTTGGTTCTAATGCAGAGGATAAAATAATCTCTGGATGTGCGCATCACAATAAGATTGATCCCATATCTGTAAAATTAGGTCGGAAAAGGCGATCATATGGCCGGCGGTGGTCAATGAGAAGAGTGTATATGATTATGTGGGGTTTATAAGAGTAATATTGAGAAAGAATTTGCGCAAAATTAATGATAATGCCTCCGAAGTAAAATTATTTTTTAAATTGCCAAGGAGCTTTAAAATCGTGGCGCTCATAGGCTCTTACACGCCGGATTGGGGGGTGTTTTAGAGTGAGATGGCGCGCAAAAGCTTTATTTTGTACTGGAAACAAAAGGAACGAATAGCGAGTTTGATTTGCGCCTTAAAGAAATGCTGAAGATTAAATGCGGCAAGGCGCATTTTACCGCCCTTGAGACTGGTGTGGTGTTTAACGAGGCACCGGTGATGAGTTGGCGCGATTCTAAGCGGGGGATGGTGGTAGAGAGAGTGGGCGGCACGAATGACGCTGTCTTTAATTGCGTACCGCCAAGCTAATTTTGTACTTTGCGAAATTAGCCAAGGCTTTTGGACGTACCGCGTTTACCGCGTAATAAAATCTTATGAATATCATGCAGAAGGCGCGCAGAAATGGGGGATTGCGTGTCTAGCTTCCCAATGCCGTAATTCAGTACAGCCACAAATGAGATAGCTCTTCAATATCATCAGTCGCACTGATACTTGTTCTTTATTTTCAAACAATAATAGGTCAGATGGTAACGATTATGTCCTTTCTATCTGAGAAAAGAGTAGCACCGCTTGCGTATATGCACGAGTAAAAGTCAATCAACATTGGTCTGAGGTAAAAACAGCCAATTATTTCTAATACACCTAAGGATTTCATAGCTTGCTCTAACGGTTTATATAAATCCGCCCTTTTAAAAGGTGGATTGGGTGGAAAATTTATTGGGATATAGGCTTTATGAATCTCTCGAACTAAGCTTCCTACTATGCAGGCCCTAAGGCGTGATTGCATATATGGTCGCATCTGTTGCTCGTTGTGTAGGCAGAGATCCTAAATTAGGAAAGGAGGGCTGGTCTTTTAATTACAAAGGAAGAATACGGCGCGTAAGTGCAACAAAATGTATTTTTAGGAGCGCTAAAGGGGTGAGGCATTTGATGTCCAGCGGGTGACGGATTAACTGGAGTATAAGTAGGCATTGCTAGGGCGGAGTTTTTAGTTAAGAATTGCGCTCTGTGCGCTATAAGCTCTCTGCATCCTTCATATAGGCGTTGAGATCATCGCCCAATGCAACGTAAAGGGGCTGTTTTGTCTTTAGCGCTTGTTTGGCTGCTTCTATAGTGCCCCGCTGGCTCTATCAGCCATTATGGTTATAATTTCCTCGTCCAAAGAACAGATCAATCGATTGCGTAATAGGGTATGTGTGCCTTTTTTGACCGTGTCTTTTTTAAAAAGCAGCTGTTACCTCGTGGCAGGATTGGGTGTGTTTATATGATCAGCCTGCCAAAGAAATGGAAGCGTTATCGCGATAGCCACCAATAGTAGTCCAGCGATAAAGGCGGCAGCAAACTGCAATGATATAAAAGAACCAAGGACGCCGACCAAAAAGCTTCCGACCGGCATTCCAGCATAGCCTATCACCCGAAAAGCAGAATTAGCTCGCCCGAGAAGTTGCTTTGGTGTGAGGCGCTGCCTGAAGGCGGTAACACCAATAAACCATAAGCTTGCTCCAACGCCAGCGATAAAGGTGACGCCCCATACGACGACAGCACTTTTTGAAAAGGCTGGAATCAGCAGCAAGACAACCGTTCCTAAACCGTCAGTGAGAACAGCTAGGCGCACCGGTGCATAACGTATACGCGGCGCAAATAGGGGCACCTGCCATTGTACCAAGCGCGTAGGCTGCAAACATTACGCCATATTGGCTGCTATGTAGGCCCAGATACCGACTGTCGGTAACGAAGAAGATGAACGAGGTTAGGAATGCTCCAAATACCACCGATAGAAAGAATGTGAGTAATGTAAGGGAGGTAAGATGCCGATTTGAAAAAATGAAACGAAAGCCGGCAATAATATAACGGAAAGTGATGTTTTCTTTATCAAGTGTTGGCGATGTCGGAACAGCACGGCGAGCGGTAAAAATCAATGTGATAAAAAGCACGATTAACAAGCCAAGAAATAGCAGTGTGCCATGCCCTAAAATGCTGCTTGTTATGACAGGGGCAAGAAAATAGGAGACCCCGAAATCTAAAAACAAGACAATTGAGTAGAAGGTCATCAATCGCTCTCCCTCCATGATAAGTGGTGGAATCGTCATTATATAAGCTTCGGCAGAAACGACGATGAATCCAGCAATGGTTGCATAGAAGAAAATTTGTTCGGCTGGAGCAATCTGTATCATGAGCAGTACGAACAGGACAATATGCAGTAGCATGAAGATGAGGAGAGCTGTGGTGGCAAGTTTTATTTTGTCGCAGCGATCAAGTAAAGCGCCTGCAAGGATGCCGAAAATTGGCCACGCTAATGAGAAGAGACCTTGCGCCCAACTTACTCCGACTACGCCATATCCAGATTGTCTTGCTAATAGCGGGATGGCAGTGCGCAAAGCACCGCTGAGTAAGGCGAGCAGACTAACGGTTAGGCAAAAATAGCGTATGTTC
Organism: Bartonella sp. CL70QHWL; assembly: GCF_042194855.1. Taxonomy (NCBI): domain Bacteria; kingdom Pseudomonadati; phylum Pseudomonadota; class Alphaproteobacteria; order Hyphomicrobiales; family Bartonellaceae; genus Bartonella; species Bartonella sp. CL70QHWL. The sequence continues at coordinate 38,080 of NZ_JBHINJ010000004.1, forward strand.
CTGTTGGCAAAAAGCGTGAACATTCTTTTCTCCTTAAGATGCCATACAGGTTTCCGCTGTTCCATCAAGTACGGCGGTTGTATTCAGCATGTTTGCGACATAGCCGTCCAAGATATTCCTATCTGCCTGAGGTAGAAGAAAATACATAAGATTGGAATACCATTACCAACCACGCTGAGTCAGCTGGAGATCGTTATCACTTTCTACGATGAGACCTGCACCTATGAGCTGTTGTAGGTTATTGTATACGAAAGAGGGAAGTGCGGTCCAGTCAATTCTTTCTTTTTTGGCATAGGCCGGTTATAAGGTAGCCGCATACACAAAGCCTTGGAGGCTTGTTGCTCCGCTGATACCCAATTGTAGTATACTTTGGATTTGTCTTTAAGTTGTATGTCGGTAATGTATCCGCTTCGACTGGGATTGGCTCGTGTGACGAGTGAGCCAAGAATCGACAGTGCTGACGCCCCGAAGCCAACCACATAATCGTCATGATAACCATACAAATATTTGTGATAGCGGAAATAATTAGCTGAACTCGTTTTAGCGAGCGTTAGAGGAGTGTTATTGGCAATTTTGATATAGGAATGCCCATTACACGGCGCATAGCAGCAGCTGCGCATAACGATATCGCTAAATAAGCGAAGCATCTGTCGATGCTGTAGGCTGGACGGTTTTAGCCCTTTTGGTGCGTAAGACTTATGCAGTTGCGACGTGATAGCCAGATTGTTGATTGCATAGAGGTTGATGGTTTCAGGATGAAGCTCGCTGGCTTGCTTCAAATCGTATAATCGTTCTTCGGCTTGCTGGCTGTGCATGCCATATAGTAGGTCGAAACCGACATGTCCCAATTATCTCTTGTGACCAAGCCATGGTATTGTTGATTTGTTCACGTGTTGAGGTGAGGTTAAACAATGATCGGAAACGCTCAATGAAACTCTGTATACCGAAGCTGATCCGGTTAACGCCGATCTCACGGGCAGCATAAAGTTTATCACGTGTGACGCTCTTCGGTTTGCTTTCCAGTGTAAATTCGGCTAAGGAAGAGAGCTCAAATTCGGCATGCAATACTTTTCCGATGTGTCGGATATTATCTGCGGACAAAAGCGACGGTGTGCCGCCCCCCTATATAGATGCTGCGGATGGGCCCTCTAAGCGAGCGAATGAAATTTCCTTTGGTTCTGATCTCTGTGGTAAGCGCTGACATATAAGATTCGATTTGCTTAACGTGCTTGTAGGCCCCTTTCTGAAAGGGACAGAAGGAACAGATGGTTTTGCAAAAGGGAATATGCAAATAAAGAGAAATGGTACGCGCTTGTGGAATCTGCTGACTTTGCGCTAGTTTATTAAAGTCTAGGTAATCGTAAAATTCATTTGAAATAGTGCGAAATAACGGATATGTGAAGTTGTAAATCGGCTTGAGTTGATCGAACTTCACAAAAGGATGATCCACGAGTTGCATAACTTACCTCCCCCAATTTCTTAATTCGCACTATATTATTGACGGGCGACTGGTGATCCAATCACCCGAGTGTATTACCAAAGATTTTCACGGAACATAATGAATCCTCCTTTTGTAGAAGTTATATGTATAATACATATAACTTCTTATATGAACAGGCGAGCTTGTTTAAGAGGCAATGTAAAGATAAAAATATAAAAGAACTTTCTCTTGCAGCCTTATGGTCTGATATTGTAATTGGTATCCTGTTTTACGTGGTCGGGCTATGAATGCCTAGGGCGAGAAAAAGCAGGGTATTTTAATGGACGGGCGGGGCATCATTGTTATGTTGCTGGGACTTGGAATTTGCATCTGGTTATGAAATATCATTAGCGCAAAAAGATGGTTTTAAAGGTAGAGATACATTTTTTAATATCCCTGTAAAACTTCGAGAAGAGATAGAATTATCTATTAGAAAACATATAAATGTCCAGTGTGATAATATTATCGAATTACATGACATCATCGCTCTTGCCCGCCATTTTGACATATTGCCTAAAATCTCATTGAGATTGTGCCATGTACTGGCAAACGGGGATAGATTGCGTTTTGGTATGACTGCGGCCGAGTTACGTGCCGCATTATCTTTGCTAGAATCCAATAGGATTAGGCTTAATGGGGCGCCTTTGCATGTGGGCTCTAATTTGAATTCGACTGAGTTAATAGTATCCACCTTAACTAAGGCTGGAAAGGATATTTACGCATTGAAGGATCAAAAAAGTTTTATCAGTCTAGGCGGGGGATATCCGACTTCCACAGCGTTCTGCGATGCCGTGACGATCAATGACGAATACTCTCGTAAAATTTATGAGGCATTAAATTTATGAGGCATTATCACAATTGGGTTGTGATTTACATAAGCTTACGGTAATTATTGAATCTAGGCATATTATATCTGAAGATTATGGTTATTTATTTTCTATAAAAGAGCAGAGTGGTACGAACTTAATTACAATCTGGGCTCTGGGGATGTGTACTCAATCTGCACAGTATCACTAGGTCATAAGTCAAAGTATGTGAAAGCAACTGATACAAAAAAAAATTTACGATGGTGGAAGATCGACGATGAAGGACGTTAGTTCAAAGGAAATTGATATTATTGTGTTCTCATATCCTGATTTTTTGGCTTTTTAGATATAAATAACACACCTCCTAGTGGGCTGGAGACTATCAAATGTTGGATCACGCATGGCGCAATTAGCAAAAATTCCTATCTATTGGATTTGGTATGCTCTACTGGATTCTCAGCTCTAAATATTGTGTGCGAAGTGCAATGTCAAGCGGTGGAAATTGATATAAGTGCAGAGTTTGTACCATTCGCTCAGAACAAGGTTGATAGCTCTGTTATGCAGGCGATGGTTAAGTTTCATGTCGGAAATGCTGAGCGTATGTCTTATCCTGAAAATACATTTACGCATATTATGGCGGGGTGAGTGTTTGTAAGCACAGCTGTAAAGGCTACTCACCATGCCTAGGGTGTTTACTTCTATGTGGATAACAATAGAGTTACAAAACTTGCTTCATATTAAAAGAAAAGTTTCCTTTCTTTTAATTAAGCATTGCGACAACCAAAAGGAAATTAAATATCTCGCCTTTATTATTCTCACCAATGTTTGCTTATATATGATTATTTGAATCGGAATTAGGTTACGTACAATATGGTATTTCTCGCTGTTTTATATAAGGAGAAGGTTAGCACCGATGTATCGCGTGCAATATCATTTTTTTCACTATGGTGATAGGATAGCTTGTTGAGCGTAAAGTTCTTTTACCTTGATGGATCTTATAGTATTATTCAAAATATCAGTTGATAAATTTTTTTTGTGTCGTTTATGCATGGGCTGATACAATAAGAATAGGACTTGATTGTTTTTAAAGTTGGTATGTTATGGATGTAAAAAATGGTAAACAAACGAAAAGTAAGAATTTTAAACCTGTTTCTCGTTTTCTCAAAAGTTTACGTGGTGTGCACAATTGGGAACAAGTTTCACAATGGCTTGCTTTCCGTAAGGTAGAGGATATTGAATGTATTACGCCTGATCAAGCAGGGGTACCACGGGGCAAGATGATGCTTTCTAAAAAATTTACATCGGAAACATCATTGGCATTGCCTTCAGCAGTTTTTATGGCAACAATTTCAGGGGATTATCCGGAAGATGGTCATGGTTTTGAATATCCTAAAGCAGATGGTGATTTACGCCTTGAGCCTGATCTTTCTACGTTAAGCATTGTTCCATGGGAAGATGCTCCTACGGCACAGGTGATTTGTGATCTTGTGTATCAAAATGGTCAGGTTGTGGATTACACACCACGCAATGTTTTACGAACGGTGGTTCACTTTTACACAAAAATGGGTTTAAGCCCTGTTGTTTCACCAGAAATTGAGTTTTATTTGGTACAAAAAAATCCCGATCCTGATTATCCGTTAGTTCCACCGGTTGGTCGTTCTGGACGTTCAATTGGTGGTGGACAGGGGTATTCCATTGCTGGTGTGAATGAATTTGATGATTTGATTGATGATATTTATCAATTTTCAGAGGCACAAGGATTGGAAATTGATACCCTCATTCATGAAGAAGGAGCAGGACAGTTTGAAATCAATTTACGTCATGGTGATCCTATTGAATTAGCGGATCAAGTTTTTATGTTTAAACGAACAATTCGTGAAGCAGCACTAAAACATAATATGTATGCAACTTTTATGGCAAAACCCATTCAAGGGCAGCCGGGTTCTGCTATGCATATTCACCAATCGGTTGTTGATAAGAAAACCGGTATGAATATTTTTACACAGGAAAATGGTGAAGAAAGTATCTGTTTTCGCCATTTTATTGGTGGATTGCAAAAACATATGCCAGGGGTACTTGTGATGCTTGCACCTTATGTGAATTCTTATCGACGTCTTGTTCCTGATAATTCGGCTCCTGTTAATTTGCGATGGGGATATGATAATCGTACTACAGCTTTTCGAGTTCCTCGTTCTGCTCCTCAAGCGCGGCGTGTTGAGAATAGACTTCCTTCATCAGATGCGAATCCTTATTTAGCCCTTGCAGCTTCTTTAGCGTGTGGTCTTATTGGTTTGCAACAAAAAATTGAGCCGGATGAGCCAGCGACAAATAATGTAAACGCTGATAATATTGAGTTGCCGCGTGGACTCATTGAGGCAGTCAATTTGTTTGAACAAGATACAGTGATACGTGCTATTTTAGGGGATGTGTTTGTCAGTACTTATGCTGCAATCAAACGCCAAGAGTTTGAAACTTTTATGGAAGTAATCAGTCCGTGGGAGCGTGAATATCTCCTGCTGAATGTTTAAATTTTATGACGATGATTGATTATAATTCAATTTCTCCAGGAATTTCTTGGTATGAAGATGCTTTAAGAGAACGTCCATCGTATCCTTCTTTTTGTGAAAACAGACAGTGTGATGTGGTCATTATTGGAGGCGGATTTACGGGTCTTTCGGCTGCTTATCATTTAGCCAAAGCTGGAGTAGATGTTGTTTTATTTGAAGCATCACGTTTTGGTGATGGTGCTTCAGGGCGCAATGGTGGACAGCTGGGAACAGGGCAACGGCAATGGGTAGAAACATTAGAAAAAAAGTATGGTTTTGAGCGAAGTAAGGCTCTGTTTGATTTGGCAGAAGAAGCTAAAAGAGATATTTTAGCTTTATGCGCAATGCCTAATTGTCCGTGTGATTTGATAGGAGGACAGCTTTCTGTAACTCATAAAAGGCGTGAGCTTCTCTCTTATCAACGGCATATTGAGGCGATGCAGCGTTATGGCTATCACGCGCTTACTTTTATGGATAAGGCTGAAACATTTGAGCGACTTGGATCAACTTTTTATTGTGGTGGTATTTATGATGCGGATACCGGTCATATAAATCCCTTAAAATTGATTATTGGGTTGGCAAAAAGAGCACAAGATGCTGGTGCTAAGCTTTATGAGAAGTCACAAGTAACGACCGTAAGGCGCAAGGGAGCACTTTGGAAAGTAATAACAGAAAAAGGCAGTGTAACAGCAGAGCATGTTTTACTTGCAACAAATGGGTATAAACTTGGTCTGGAGCGTTTTATTGAAAAAAATATTGTTTCTATTCGCTCTTATATTGGAGCAACGGACCCATTACCAAAGCATAGTTCAATTCTTATAGGGGGGGAATCGGTTGATGATTCCCGTTTTATGGTTCGCTATTTTCGCAAAAGCATTGATAATCGTCTCTTATTCGGTGGTGTAGAAAGTTATGATAATAAGCATCCTCTAAATTTAGATGAACGTATAAAACGGCAAATTGTTGAAATTTATCCTCAATTACATTCTATCAATTTAAGCCATCGGTGGGGAGCAACGGTTGCCATCACAGTTGAACGCATGCCCTATGTTCGCCAAATTTTTTCAAGGATGACTTATTGTGGTGGTTATTCAGGGCATGGCGTTATGCTGGCTCCTTTCGTGGGAAAATTATACGCAGAATGGTTAACTGGAAAATATGAACGTTTTTCCTATTTCCAAGACTTAAAGATTTCATCTTTTCCGGGGGGGAGAGTTTTGCGTTATCCGCTTATATTTTTAGCAATGCGTTGGTTTTCTTTATTGGATCGCCTTTAATGGAAACATTGCTTGAAATGAAGAAAATTAATGGCTTATTTAGTATCTGTCTGCTTTAATGATGAAAGCTTTTATAAGTGATATGGGATTTCATAATCGAATAGAAAAATAAACAAGTTCATGGTGCGTAAAATTATTCCAGTTTCTTCCTTTGATTGTATTGTGTTTGGTGGCAATGGTGATCTGGCGTTGCGCAAGCTTTTGCCGGCTTTGTATCATTGTCAGTGTGCTGGGCAATTCAGTGAGCCAACACGTATTATTGGGGTTTCGCGCACTTCCTTAAGTTGTGAAGAATATCAAAATTTTGTCCGCATTTCTTTAGAAAAACATATCCATTCAAAAGATCTAAATTCAACAGAACTCAATCGTTTTCTTGCACGTTTAACTTACGTTTCTGTTGATGTTTCCTCAAATCGAGGGTGGGAGGATTTAGCCCTCCTTCTGTCACAAGATTCAGCGGATATTCGAGCTTTTTATTTGGCTGTTGGTTCGTCACTTTTTGCTGATATTGCGATGAAGTTGGAAAAAAATGATTTGGTGACACCACAAACACGGATTATCATTGAAAAACCAATTGGTTGCGATGTAAAAACAGCGGTTTCACTTAATGATGTATTTGCAAGCGCCTTTAATGAAGAGCAGATCTTTCGTATTGATCATTATCTTGGGAAGGAAACTGTTCAAAATTTAATGGCATTGCGGTTTGTTAATACACTTTATGAACCGCTATGGAACTCCAATTATATTGATCATGTTCAAATAACCGTTGCTGAATCTTTAGGGTTAGAAGGGCGTACAGAATATTATGAAAGCACTGGTGCTTTACGCGATATGGTTCAAAACCATATGCTACAATTACTTTGTTTGGTTGCGATGGAAATACCATTTACCAACAGTGCTAATGCTGTACGTGATGAAAAACTTAAAGTTTTACATTCTTTAACACCGCTTGATGTCCATAATGTAGGGCAGCATACTGTACGTGGGCAGTATCTTTCTGGTCTATCAAATGGTATATCTGTAGAGTCTTATTTTGATGATTTGGGAAGAGTGAGTAAGAGCGAAACATTTGTAGCCCTTAAGGTTAAGATTGATAACTGGCGTTGGGCTAATACGCCTTTTTATTTACGAACAGGTAAGCGCATGTTCACGAGAATGTCTGAAATTGTTGTGGTTTTTAAACCTATTCCTCATAATATTTTTAATGTGGATTTAGATGAAATTTTTTCTAATCGGCTTGTAATTCGTCTCCAACCTGATGAAGGTGTAAAACAATGGTTGATGATTAAGGATCCAAGTTATGGCGGTATGCGGTTTCGTCACATTCCATTAGACATGAGTTTTGCTTCCGCATTTTCTGAACGTAATCCTGATGCTTATGAACGTTTATTAATGGATGTTATTCGTGGAGATCAAACACTGTTTATGCGTCGTGATGAAGTTGAGGCTGCTTGGCGTTGGATTGATCCAATCATTGAGGGGTGGGAAGCAATAAAACAGCCTGTTCACAGTTATAATGCTGGTTCGTGGGGGCCGTCTGCTTCGATGAGCCTCATGGAACGTGATGGGCGTATATGGAACAATTTAGTTTAGAGCAATAAGTATGTATAGAATGAATATTGACCGTTTAGATTTTGAAACCCCTCAGACTTTAGCCTTGGCATTGGCAGATCGAGTAGCCGCAGAGCTTAGTGTATCTGTTCTTGAGCGCAAGAGAGCAGTTTTAGCGGTGTCTGGTGGTAAAACACCAGCATTGTTTTTTCATTATTTGTCAAAAGCGGATATTGATTGGCAAAATATTATTATCACTTTGGTCGATGAACGTTTTGTCCCTACACACGATGAACGTTCAAATGAACATATGGTACGGTGTCATTTGTTACAAAATTTTGCCGAAAAAGCACGTTTTGTAGGGCTTTATCATAAAGCAATTACTGCTGAACTTGCTGCTTTTTCAGCGGCGAGTCGTGTTAATACTTTGCCTAAACCCTTTGATGTTGTTGTTTTAGGAATGGGGCAGGATGGACATACGGCTTCTTTTTTTCCTGATGCTGATCGTTTAAAGCAAGCGCTTGATTTACGAACACAAGCACTTGTTTTACCCCTTCATGCTAAGAGTGCTGTTGAGCCAAGACTCTCACTAACTTTGCCAGTTATTATGCAATCTCGTTGTATTATTCTCCATTTTGAAGGTTTTCAGAAACGCGATTGTTTTGAAGAGGCTTGTCAAGACGGGTCTGAAATAGAAATGCCTATTCGGGCAATTTTGCGTAATTCCCCTCATCTCGTTCAGGTTTATTGGTCGCCTGCAGAAAATGAAATAAGTGAATCAAAATATGCGACACAAGGTGAATAAAAACGTAATCTCTCTCAATGAATGAGGGGCAGCAACAATGAAAGGGGGAGAGAAATATGGCACTTTCCAAGACAATTGCCACAGTTACACGAAGGATTTATGAACGGTCTCAATCAACACGAGAAATTTACTTAGATCGTATTGCAAAAGCACAAGTTCATCGCCCCAAACGGAGTTTTTTAGGATGTGCCAATCAGGCGCATGGCTTTGCTGCTTGTGGTGCAATAGATAAAGAGCGTTTGAAGGGAAATATTGTTGGGAATATTGGCATTATCACGGCATATAACGATATACTTTCAGCGCATCAACCTTTTGAAAAATTTCCTCACTTAATTAAAGAGTCGGCCCGTATGGTTGGTGGTGTTGCACAGGTTGCAGGTGGTGTTCCCGCGATGTGCGATGGTGTTACGCAGGGAAATGCGGGGATGGAGCTTTCCCTTTTTTCGCGTGAAGTAATTGCAATGGCGACAGCTATAAGCTTATCACACGATGTCTTTGATGCAGCATTGTATCTTGGGGTGTGTGATAAAATTGTGCCAGGTTTATTGATTGGTGCACTAACATTTGGTCATTTACCAGGAATTTTTATAGCAGCTGGTCCCATGACGAGTGGTCAAGGTAATGATGAAAAAGCGAAGATACGTCAACTTTACGCGGAAAATAAAATAGATCGCCAAACACTTCTAGCATCAGAAGCACGTTCTTATCATGGGCCAGGAACATGTACATTTTATGGAACAGCTAACTCTAATCAGGTGATACTGGAGATGATGGGGCTTCATATGCCTGGAGCTTCTTTTATTAATGCTAATACACCGTTGCGTGATGCTTTAACAAAAGAAGCTACGAAACGTGTACTTGAAATGACAGATCTTGGTGATCATTATAGTCCACTTGGTATGATCATTGATGAGCGTTCTTTTGTGAATGCCATTGTAGGATTAAATGCAACAGGAGGTTCTACCAATCATGCGATTCATTTGATTGCTATGGCTGCTGTTTGCGGTATTAAATTGACATGGCATGATATTGCAGAAATTTCATCCGTTGTGCCTCTTTTAGCGCGCATTTATCCTAACGGTTTAGCAGATATTAACCATTTTTATGCTGCGGGGGGAATGGGATTTATTATTCGCGAGCTTATCGAGGCAGGCTTGGTCCATGAAGATGTTTCTACGGTTTTTGGTAAAGATCTCAATGCTTATGCAATTGAAGCAAAGCTTTCTGCTGATGGTCATGTGGTGCGTGAAGCGGCTCTTAAGGAAAGTGGTGATCATAAGGTGTTAGCAGGGTGGAGAAAGCCATTTCAGTCTGATGGTGGTCTTCGTGTTTTATCAGGAGATTTGGGAACAGCTATTATAAAAGTTTCCTCTGTTAAACCAGAGTATTGGCAGATTAAAGCACCAGTCTTTGTTTTTAATGATCAAGAGGAACTACAAAAATCTTTTAAATCTGGAGTGTTGCATAATAAAGACTTTATCGCTGTTATTCGCTATCAAGGACCAAAAGCCAATGGTATGCCAGAGCTTCATAAATTAACGACCATTTTAGGCGTTTTACAAGATCGCGGTCAAAAGGTAGCATTGATAACCGATGGGCGTATGTCAGGAGCGTCAGGAAAAATTCCTGCTGCCCTCCATGTGACACCAGAAGCAGTGGATAATGGCCCCATTGCACGTTTGCAGGATGGTGATATTGTTTTTCTTGATGCTCATGAGGGTAAATTAACTCTTTTGGAGGATTTAGCAAAATTTAACGCGCGACAAATCATACCTCCAGATCTTTCAAAAAACGAACATGGTGTTGGACGCGAACTTTTTCATGTTTTTCGTCAATCCGTTAATCGTGCAGATCAAGGGGCATCTGTTTTTATGACATGAAAAATGCAAAAATAATAAGCTGAATCATATACAATGAAACCATATACAAGGAATTGTTACAATTCTTAGAATTTTGGTATAGGCAGATTGTGTGATCGCGCAGCAGCTTTGAGTGTATTAACCATAAGCATGGCAATTGTCATTGGTCCAACGCCTCCTGGAACAGGGGTAATCGCAGCAGCTTTTTCTTTTACGTTTTCAAAATCGACATCACCAACAAGACGTGTTTTCCCTATACCTTTTTCTGGTGCAGCAACGCGGTTAATACCGACATCAATAACAATTGCACCATCTTTTATCCAGTCTTTTTTAATCATTTGTGGACGGCCTACAGCTGCTACTAGAATATCAGCGCTTCGACACACATCATCAAGGTCACGGGTACGACTATGGGCAATTGTCACAGTAGCATTTGCTGCTGTTAAAAGGGCAGCCATAGGTTTTCCAACAATATTAGAGCGTCCAACAACGACAGCATCAAGTCCAGATAAATCTTGCCCACAGTGTTGTTCAATCATCATCATGGCACCAGCTGGAGTGCAGGGAATAATTGCATCTTCAAGTGCATTTGCCGCGAGTTTTCCTACATTAATATAATGAAAACCATCAACATCTTTTTGGAAAGCAACGGCTTGTGTTATGCGATTTGTATTCATATGAGCAGGGAGAGGCAGCTGTACCAAAATACCATGAATTTTGGGATCAGAATTTAATGTTGCAATAAGTTGAAGGAGTTCTTTTTCTTGTGTTTCTTTGGAAACGGCATGTTTGATTGAAAGAAACCCACATTCTTCGGCTTTTTTATTTTTTGAGGCGACATATACTTGACTTGCAGGATCATCTCCAACGATAATAACAGCGATACTAGGTTGTATATTATAGTGATGGCGGAGCTTTGCTGTTTCGGCCTTAACTTTCACAATAATCTCTTCAGCAAGTTTTTTTCCGTCGATAATATTATTCATTCAGAGATCCTTTCGGTAAGGCTGTTTGTTTTTTTTTGTAAAGCATTTTCTAATAATACGATAGAGTTTTATAGCAATATTCATATGAGAACAGTAAGAATGGTTTTATAATGTTGTGGATTTATAGTTTTGAAGACTTTTAAATAATTGCTTTATAAAGAAGCAGCAACATTGCTGTTTGAATAAATTTTGGATAAAGAACAAAAATAATGAAGATACAAAGTGGATATAGTGAATTATAGGGTTATAAAAACTTTTTATGATCATTTAAGTTTGTTTTTAATCTGTTATAGGGGGATAAGTATAGAGGGATATTGTGCGCATCAGAATAATAAAACTTTTGAGCGGAATTTTTATTACAATTATCTTTTTATTGGGAGTGGGGATTCTCGTTTTACCTTATCTTATCTCTACAGATGCGATTCGTATTCGTTTAGCGCAGGATTTGAGTGCATGGACGGGTTACAATGTGCAATTGCGTGATCCACCGCGATTACATCTTTTTCCTTATCCTAAAGCATTTCTTTCTGGCGTTACTTTAACATCAAAAATGGATGATGTTGCGCCATTAATGGAAGCTGAATCAATAGAAGTTGATCTTTCTGTCGTCGATCTTCTTTGGGGACATATTTCTTTTTCAGAGACGCGGATTATGCGTCCTCAATTTGTTATGGAAAAGCCTGTTAAAACAATAGCAGATTTTTTTGATCGGTTTTCTCGCTCACAAGGTGCATTAGGGTTGGCAATACGTAATACGCGTGAAATATTAAAACATAATCCTGAACATCCAGAGATAGAGCAACTTTTAAAACAACCTTTTGGGCGGATTGTCATTAAAAATGGTGTTCTTGTGTATCACGATAGTTTTTCAGGAGCAGCAGAAAAAATAACAGGATTAAATGCAACTTTAGATTGTCCGAAATCAACTCAGGAAGTACGGTTACGCGCAGATGCGCGTTGGCGTGGAGAATTTACAAAGTTATCAATTGATGCTTCTCAAGCATTGTTGCTTCTTGCAGGAGGCAAAAGTCATATTAGGGCAAGTCTCAATTCTGTACGTGGGGGAATAACTTTTACAGGAAAGGCTCGGTTATCTGAATATTATATTTTTGACGGAAAAGTATCGATGCGTTCTCCTGGATGGAATCAGACATTGTCTTGGGTTGGTGGAAATCAGTTTTGGGGACATAAATTAAAAATACCCATTGTATGGGAATCTCATTTTTTAGCGCAGCCAATGCATATCCAAATGAACAATGTTACATTTACGATGGGAAAAGCCAATGCGCGAGGAGCTTTAAAACTCGATTTTCAAGATTATGTACCAAATGTCATGGGCTCTTTAGCTTTTGATAACCTAGACCTTAGCTTCTTGGGTTCAATATTTTTTTCAGGAAAAAAGAAAAATGCCTGCTTTGACATGAGAACTTTTGATCGTATTGGCGTGGATATACGACTTTCTGCGCCACAAGCTAAAATAGGAAATATTTCACTCACAAATTTAGCTGCTGCAATACAAATAAGAGATGGGCATGGTATTTTTGATCTTGGACATGCTAATATTTTTGGTGGATCCGTGCAAAGTAATATTGAAGTTACGTCAGCTGGACAGAGAGTGCGTATTGGAGGAAATATTTCAGGCGCTTCTATTGATATGCAGGAGACTTTAGAAACCTTGGGATTTATTCCATTTATACAAAGCAAAACGAATTTTACTGCAACGGTACGAACACTTGCTGATTCTTGGCCAGAAGTTTTTACGAAAATGCAGGGTGAATTAACACTGAAGATGTCTTCTGGTCGGCTATTAGGGTATGATCTGAATGAATTACAAACAAGACTTTCAAATAAACAACAATTTCTTTTAATGAATAATGATACTTTTTCAACAACATTTGATCACTGGGATATTCAGACAAGCTTTTCAGAAGGTATGATGAAGGTGACAGAGTCATTAATGCGTACAGCAGACTTGAGCTTATCCATTCAAGGAACCATTGCAGCTGCTATTGCGCAAGGGAAGCAAAATGAACTGATATTACAGGCACAACTAGACAAAAACTATAGATCAGAAACTTTATGTAAAGACGTCCAATGTCTTGCTAATAGCCTTGCATGGCCTTTTACATTTTCTCTAAGCTCTAAAGGACAAAATCATGGTAATTTTTGGGTTACAAAAGACATTGACGCAGATTGAGTATCGTTTTTCATCTGTATAATATTCTATCCTATAATGGTAATTCGTTTTTTTGCAACTTAAAATTGTCTTTTAAATTTAAATCAGAGCTCCCATTATCGAAAGATTCTCTCATTTTAAGTCCGTTCGTCGTGAAGCAGTAAAAACCGTCCTCTCCGTCATAATAAGTGTGGTTGATATAGATAAATGACTGAAGAGAAGAATAAAAATCCTTCTTATGGAATCTCTCAAATACAAGAGATTCATAATATTGATGCAAATCTTAGAAAAGTTGCTAAAAAACATTAAAATTTTAAGGAGGATGTTGGCCAGTGCTTATTGAATCGCAGAAGAAATACCATAGCCATCTTTGGTAATTGTATGCTTCCCGTCTGCTCCAACAGAACCAATTCCCACTGTAATCAAAATAAAGGCTAAGAGGGTTGTAATCGTAATAATTGTAGCTTTTTTAGCAGACATATTTTTCCTCCACGGATGCATCAATGACTGAATGCAAAGATGAATGGTGTATTATTTAAACTTTTATGAAAGCAGAATCACTTAAGGATCTATAAGTTCCTATTATTATCTCATAAAGCTAAAAAAACTCTATAATTCTTTAATATATTATAGTTCTATAGATATAATTTTTTCTTTTTGCTATATATTTTTCTTCATTTTCTCGATGACGATAGTGAGCTTTGGCAAAATTTTTATGCGCATAAATTATAAACTTAAAAGATTATTTATCAGACAGACATTGGCTTTGAATGAAGAAATAAAGATAGAGGGGGCACAAGCTTCTTATCTTGTGCATGTTTTGCGTATGAAAGAAGGAGCAGAAATTTTACTTTTTAATGGACAGGATGGTGAGTGGCTTGCTAAACTTATCGCTATTAAGAAAAAATTTGTTGTGGTTCAGCTTATCCATCAAGAAAGATTACAAACGACGCACTCCAATCTTATTTATTGCTTTTCTCCACTCAAAAACGCGCGGTTGGATTATATGGTGCAGAAAGCTGTTGAAATGGGGGTATCGATTTTGCAGCCTGTTATGACGCATCATACGCAGGTTACGCGTATCAATATGGCGCGTATGGAAGCCAATGTTATTGAAGCTTCTGAACAGTGTGGAATTTTATCTCTTCCTGAATGCGTCTCTGCTCTATCATTAGCAGAACTTTTAGCACGGTGGGATAAGACACAGCCTTTATTCTTTTGTGATGAAGAGCATAAATCGCATAATCCATTAGCTTCTTTTAAAAAGCGTGACGTTACAACACCTGGTATTCTTATTGGACCGGAAGGTGGCTTTAGTGAAGAAGAGCGGAGCTTTTTAAAAAAACATCCTTTTGTGGTTCCAATATCATTAGGTCCGCGTATTTTACGCGCTGACACTGCCGCTGTTGCTGCTTTGGCTCTTCTTAATGCTACCGTGGGGGATTGGGCAATGGATTGAGAAATCTGTAAAATCATTCTAAACAATTCATTTAAGATGATGATACCAATTATAGGATACGATGAGTTATGGCGCTTGATATAACTGATGAAAGTGAAATTTATAACTTAGATTCTTTGGTTAGCTATTTCCAAGGGGGGTATAAAGCAGAAGATGATTGGCGCATTGGTACAGAACATGAAAAATTTCCGTTTTATAGAGATGGTTTTCACCCTGTTCCTTATGAAGGAGAGAGGGGAATCCGAGCGCTTTTAGAGAGGATGCAAAGCGCCTTAGGATGGAAACCTATTTTAGATGAAGAGAATATTATTGGGCTCGTAGGATCAGTTGATCAGGGAGCCATTTCTTTGGAACCTGGGGGACAATTTGAATTATCTGGTGCACCATTAAAATCAGTGGGCCATACATATTATGAGTTGATGGAGCATTTAACTCTTCTCAAAAAAATTGCAGAACCATTGGGTATAGGTTTTCTAGGTCTTGGAGCTAGTCCAAAGTGGACTTTAGCTGAAACGCCGCGAATGCCTAAATCACGTTATCAGATTATGACTGATTATATGCCTAAAGTGGGGTATAATGGTCTTAATATGATGTATCGCACATCAACAGTTCAGGTTAATCTTGATTTTTCATCTGAAAGTGATATGCGGCGAAAAATGCAAGTGTCCATGAAGCTACAGTCCATTGCAACAGCATTATTTGCAAGTTCACCTTTTACAGAAGGGCGCCCAAATGGCTTTTTGTCGTGGCGTTCTGAAATTTGGCGTAATACGGATAATCAGAGGACAGGCGTTCTTCCCTTTATATTTTCTGAGCGTTTTGGTTTTGTTGATTATGTTGAATGGGCCCTTGATGTTCCAATGTATTTTGTTGTGCGTGATGGTCGTTACTATGATTGTACACACATAACGTTTCGTCAGTTTATGAATGGAGCATTAAAAGGACAAGTTGCAAATTCAATTCCAAACATGGGAGATTGGATTAATCACTTATCAACGTTATTTCCTGAAGTCCGCTTAAAAAGATTTTTAGAAATGAGGGGAGCTGATTGCGGTTCTTGGAAGCGCATTTGTGCGTTGTCGGCTTTTTGGGTTGGGCTTCTTTATGATAGGGAAGCACTTAATGAGGCAGAGGCTTTGACAAAAGATTGGTGTTTTGAAGAAGTTTTAGAGTTGCGCCAACGCGTTCCTAAAGAAGGGTTAAGAACTCCTTTTCGTCAAACTATTCTTTTAGAGTTAGCACGTCAATCTCTCGCTATTGCTCGCAAAGGCTTAAAAAATCGCAAACAGTATGATACGAATGGTTTTGATGAAACAAATTTTCTTAATCCTCTAGAAGAGGTTGTTGCAATGGGACAAACAGATGCTGAAAAATTTTTGTCCCATTACTATTCTATTTGGAATGAGTCGGTAGAACCTTTATTTTTAGAATGTGCCTATTAAATTTGAAGCAAAAATACTTCCTACTTTTTTAAAAATGCATATAACCGTGGTGGTTCATTCACTCATTTGCTCTAGAGAGCATATCCTACCTTGCTTTTAACATTTCTCATAACGGAAAGGATACAATACAAAAATCTCTTGGGCAGTGTGATTTTTATACCCAATAATATCACGATATTTCCGTAATCGTAATGTTGTCCTTTTGTACTAAAGATAGTTCATAAGAGATAAAGCTTATTATCAAACATTTTTTATTCACTTGGCTCATCTACTTATGAATAGGTCTGAAAATAATATTTTTCACTTTTAAAAGGGATAAAAAAATATAATTTGCGGTTAATAGTCAATTATTATAATTCAATATACGATGCTTATATGAAAGAGCATTTTATTATACAAAAATTATGATATCAATCTTTCAGTGCGCTAAAAAGACAGTAGAAAAAATACCGATAGATCTATGTATGTATAACTCAAGCTTATTTTTATAGAAAAAAGAAATATATTATATAAATAGATAGAAATAAAGATGATAATATATAGAATGAATGTGTTAATTACATCATTAAATATTAATAAATAAAAATATTATCTTCATAGGGTTATATGAAATTATAAGCTATTCATAGATAAGAAATAACTATTTGTATGCAAAGGGGTTATTATATTAAAATACTATTATTCTTGATAAAGATGAAAGAGATAAAGAGATTGAGCTTGTAACGAATGAGTGTTTGAATACGCATAAAAATTCAAAAAAGAACAACATTTCTATAGCAGAATAATTTTTATCAGTATGAGCGCAATTTATTATAGACGATTAATTATCTCCCATATATTGTAAATTTACTTTAAAGCTTCTTTTAATGCTTTATAACTGTACTATTCATAAAATTTATAATATTTGTAGGCTTAAAGCCTCTCATTTTAATCATATACCCTCAGTCTTTTCCATTGTTTTCATTATCTAGAAATTTGTAACCGCCTTTGTTATGCTCTCACTAGGATAAGCAGCTTTAAAGTGCATCCGTAATGGCATCACGCCTCTGTAAACCAGCTGTTGTGTTTTCTTCTGTAGAATTCGTAAATAAAAGGGAATGTTTCTCATCACGATCAGTTACAGAGATTCAACGTTTTTATAAAGATACCGTGGAAAGCATTGACCTGTATCTATTGCATCTATATTAGGCAAATTCTTAGCTATCAACACAGAAAAAACGCTTCGTGCTCCTATGCCTATAATTTGTATTACTCTATTTTCTACTACTGGCACCATAGGGAATATATGTGGTATCTGATAAACTCCATCATTGAAGATACAACTATAATAAAGCCATTGTCGTGTAAAAGGGCGATACGAACTTTGCGTGAGGCATGCCTCTTCAAATTCAAAAACCTTCCTCTTATTAGTTCTTGCTTAACATTATAACTCCAACTTATCTTTTTTGTATCTAAAATGACAAAATTATCTACAGCACGTGCACGTGTTGTTCGATCAGCATATGAATAGGTATCGTTAAAAGTTTTACTGCGCTATTATAAAAAGCAATCATATTATTTATATTTGCTGCTCAAGCTCCGCCCTTCAATGTTTCGACAACTCTTGCATTAAGACGTTTCATAAGAGGTATTTCTACTCCTTTCTCATACATTTTTATCCACATATCTGCCCTGCTTGTGACGTGCAAGCAAATGATTTTGATTGATTCAAGATAAACAGGTTTGAAATGAGAGAATCTTATGTGATTCGGGACTCTCATTTAATATGCAAACAGTAAATTATGACTATAAATCAACATGTTGTCTTTAAAAACCTTTTTATGACTATAAAAAGAATTTTGAAAAATAAAAAAGCTTTCATTGAGAGCAAAGAAAGAATGTATAAAAGGTATTTTCAATAAAATAATTATACTTGAAGTGCTGATCAAAGCTATTGAGAGTGCAGTCCATAAAATGAGCAGAAGTAGCTTGTTGGTGTATTTTCTAGAAAAATCATGAATGTTCGATTGTTAATTCATCTTTTCTTGGAAAGCTCGCTTCAGTTCAAATAGCAAAAGAGAGTGGTAAGGACATTTATAGGATAAGATACGCTGGAATTATTCAGTATTAAGATGCAATGAATGTTGTTTATATTTTTCTTATTTAACTATTTTATAAGAGCATAAATTTAAAGAATAAGAAAATAATTTTATTTATTTTCTTTAAACAGTTATTAGTAGATAAAAAATTCTCTTTTAATCTATAAATTAAAAAAATAATGATTTTGTAAAAGCCTTGTAAGCTTTATAGGTTAATTTTAAATATCATGCATTGATTTTGAATTATGCAGATTATTTATGTCAACCATAATAATAGTGAGCATAGACAATGACATTTAATTTTTTCGTCAATTTATTTCTATTTGTTATTTTTTTATTATTGGTTTCTCAAAGTAAGAAAATGCAATGGAGTCTTTCACTACGTGTTATGCTATGGCTTATCCTTGGCTTGATTTTTGGAAGTGTTTTGCAGTTTATTTATGGAGAGGGTGAAAGCACTTTATTGAAATCCGTTGAATGGTTTAACATTGTCGGTGAAGGCTATATTTTATTGTTGCAAATGATTGTTATGCCACTGGTTTTTATTTCTATCGTTTCAGCAGTTGCTCATTTACATTCTGTTTATGCTGTTGGAAAGATGAGTATAATAACAATTTCAATATTGCTTTTTACAACGGCTCTTTCAGCATTGGTTGGTGTGCTTGTGGTTAATTTTTTTGGATTAACAACCGAGGGTTTGGTGCATGAAGGGCAAAATGTTTCTGCTCTTCTTGAAGGTCATATTTCTAAACTTGGAGATATGAATATACCAAAGATGATTTTGTCTATGATTCCTAAAAATCCATTTGCTGAGTTGAGTGGAGCTAAACGTACGTCAATTATCAGTGTTGTTATTTTTGCGTCATTTTTAGGTGCATCGGTTCTTCTTTTAAAGAAAGATGAGCCAGAAAAAGGAGAAAAAGCGCTTTTATTTATTCAAGTGGCACAAGCTTGGGTTATGCGGTTAGTCCGTATTGTGATTGCTTTGACGCCTTATGGTATTTTTGCACTTATGACGAAAGTAGGAGCAATATCGCGTATTGCAGATATTTTAAATTTACTGGTTTTTATTATTGCTTCTTATGTCGGTATTATTTTAATTTTTGGAATTCATGGTGTATTGCTTGGTATTTCTGGGATTAATCCCTTTCGTTTTTTCAAAAAGGTTTTACCAGTTTTAACATTTGCTTTTAGCAGTCGTTCAAGTGCTGCAAGTATTCCTTTGAATATTGAAGCGCAAACACAGTGGATAGGTGTACCACAATCCATTGCGAGTTTTGCAGCTTCTTTTGGGGCAACAATTGGACAAAATGGTTGTGCTGGTCTTTATCCAGCGATGCTTGCGACCATGATTGCACCCTCTATGGGTATTAATCCTCTTGATCCTACTTGGATTGCTACGCTTATTGGTGTTGTAACATTGAGTTCTATTGGTGTTGCTGGTGTGGGGGGAGGTGCTATTTTCGCTGCATTGATTGTGTTACCAATTATGGGGCTTCCTGTTACTTTGGTTGCTGTACTTATCTCTATTGAACCGCTAATTGATATGGGACGGACTGCTCTAAACGTGAGCGATTCAATGATAGCTGGAACGGTCACTAGTCAAATATTACGGACAACAGATAAAAGTATTTTAAAAAAATAATTTTAGGTTATATTTTTTTGGGCTGTAAAACATCTGTAAGAGATATTTGCGCTGAACCAGGTTGTAGGGGTTTTTGTTGGTTGGGATGAGGAGCCCAACCAGAGAGCCAGATGAAAGAAAAATGTGCACGAATACGTCCATCAGGATCACTAAATTGTTGTGCATAGATTTCAGCTGCGCGGAGAAAAAAACGTTTGGATACAGGGCGTCGTGAACGATTGATGAGTGCATTTTGCATTCCCATAGCTTTAAGATCGTGCATAAGGTCAAACATTGTATTATAACGTATTGTGATATCTTCAACGTCTGCTACAGGCAGGGCAAAGCCAACACGCTGTAAAAGAGCGCCTGCATCACGAATGTCGGCAAAAGGGTAGATCCTAGGGCTTGCTCCACCATAAATTTCACTTTCAGCTTGCAGCAGGCTTTCCCGCAATTCTCTTAATGTACCAGCTCCTGCCATAACAGCAAGAAATAAGCCATCTGGTTTAAGGGTATTTTTTATCTGGCTTAGAACACCAGGGGTATCATTGGTCAATTGTAATGAAAGAAGTGAAACAATAAGGTCACAGTAACTTTGAGGTAAATCAAGAAATTCTCGATGACGTAAATAGAATTTTTTATCATGGCTTTGATAAAGCGTATCGGTTTCAATGCGTTCTATGGAACAAACTTTTCCAGATTTCATTAAAGCTTGCGCAGCAAGGTCTGTATGGCTGTGTAAATCAAGAGCTAATGTAAAGAGGCGATCAACAGTGCTAAGGCGTTTATAGAGATCTTCTGCCATGTGAGAGAGTAAAAAGTCACATCCTTTTTTTGCTTTTTGAAAGGCACGTTTTCGGAATTGTTCAATGCGGTTATGATCAAAAATTAAAGGATGCGACATATTGTGGAACACTTTCGATCTATGAAAGAATATATTTTGAAAAGGTTCATTATTTGTGCAAGCTCTGTCAAGTTTATAATATGAAAGAAAATAAATTTATAGAAGGTAAGAGTTTTTAAAGGAATTAAAATTATAAATTGAGGAAATACAAAGGAACTTTTGTTCTGAGGGAAACTTGTAAAAGCCTAAATTTATAATGTTGTATTTTCGAGAAGCGGCGTTAAATAGCGGGGATATACTAAGTAAGTTCGTTGAACGCTTGAAAACGATGCTTTATCCACCAATTTGTCCTGGATGTAAGCAAAATGTTTCTACTTATGGTACGATTTGCTCCGAATGTTGGAAAGACCTTCAATTTATCACGAAACCTTATTGTCCTGTTATGGGGACTCCTTTTGTTTGTGATATGGGGGATGGTTTTCTTAGTGGTGAAGCACTCCGTAATACTCATCCTTTTTCACGTGTTCGCTCAGTCATTGTTCATAAAGGGCTTGCACGAACTTTAGTAACGCGCTTAAAATATGGTGATCATATAGAATTGGCATCATTTATGGCCAATTGGATGATGTTTGCTGGACGCGAGGTTATTGATGATTGTGATGTTATTATTCCCATTCCATTGCATTTTCGTCGTTTTTGGGAGAGGCGTTATAATCAATCTGCTGAGCTTGCACGTTATATTGCAGCATCACAAAAAAAGCTTTTAAAACCGAGTTGGCTTGTTCGTTGTCGGCATACCCGTCCGCAGGTTAGTCTTTCTTCAAGAGAGAGAAAACTTAACGTAAAAAATGCTTTTAAGGTTTCGCATAAAGTTAAAAAATATCTCAAAGGATGTTCTGTTTTGCTGATTGATGATGTATTTACAACGGGTGCAACAGTTACAGCAGCAGCTGCTGCATTAAAAGATGCAGGTGCACGACAGGTTGATGTGCTAACATTTTCGCGTGTTCTCAAAGAAGATTCTATTTTTCCCTCTTCTTAAGAGGAATTTAAAATGAATATTATTAAAAAATATTGGAGGATAATACTATGAAAGAGATAATAATTTATACACGCCCTAACTGTCCTTATTGTACAAAAGCACGTGATTTGCTTAATAAAAAAGGCGTAAAGTATACAGATATTGATGCTTCCACATCCCTTCGCCAAGAAATGGTACAGCGTGCAAATGGACGTAATACATTTCCACAAATTTTCATAGGTGATTATCACGTTGGCGGTTGTGATGATCTTTATGCTTTAGAGGCTGAGGGAAAGCTGAATTCTTTATTACAAGGCATATAATATTTGTAAATTACATATCCTTACGACCTTTTTGCGAGAAGGAGATAGTTAACACCCATGTCTTTTGAGCGATTCCAGCTGTCATTTAAAGGGTTATAAGTAATACCTATCTCATCAATGACAGTCAGAGCGTTTTTTGATAAGAAATTTTTAAGTTCTAGAGGTTTTAGGAATTTTTTATAATCGTGGGTTCCTTTAGGAAGCCAACGTAGAATATATTCAGCGCCTACAATAGCAAGCCCCCATGCTTTCCATGTGCGGTTGAGTGTTGAGACAAACATCAACCCTTGTGGTTTCAACATTTTTGCTGTAGCTGCTATGAAGAGATTAACGTCAGCGACATGTTCAACAACTTCCATATTAAGGATAATATCAAATTTTTCTCCTTCATTGGCAAGTACTTCTGCTGTCGTCGTGCGGTAATCAATGGAAAGGTCATTTTGAGCAGCATGGTTTTTTGCGACTTCAATATTTGTTTGTGCAGCATCAACGCCTACAACCATAGCACCAAGACGTGCCATTGGTTCAGATAACAAGCCTCCTCCACAGCCAATATCAAGAATTTTCAAATTGTGAAAGGGCGTAAGTGAAGAAGGGTCACGATTAAACTCTAAACAGATTTTTTCTCTGATGTAAGCAAGGCGTGTTGGGTTAAATTGGTGAAGAGGTCGAAATTTTCCTTGTGGATTCCACCATTCTGTAGCAATACGTGAAAAGTGATCAATTTCACTTTGATCAATAGTTGTTTGTGTTTCATCGATCATGTTGCCTTCCTTTTATTTTTAATGATCAGGTCAAGTAGATTTTATACAAAGTCAAGAGAAATTAATATAATCATAATGAAACTTGCACAAATGATAGATATTCGCTATGTCGAGAAAATGGTTAGTTGATACAGCATCTAATTCTCATTACTGTTTGAGATAAGAGATGTAAAGGTAAGAGTGTTATTAATGGCGCGCATTGTCATGAAATTTGGTGGAACATCTGTAGCAAACATTGAATGTATTCATAATGTTGCACGGCATGTCAAAAGAGAGGTTGATGCAGGCAATGAGGTTGCCGTTGTCGTATCTGCGATGGCTGGTAAAACAAATGAACTTGTTCAGTGGACGAGTGATGCTTCCTCCATGCATAGAGATGCTCGTGAATATGATGTTGTGGTTGCTTCTGGTGAACAGGTTACTTCAGGATTGTTGGCTTTGACACTTCAAGAAATGGGGGTGAATGCACGTTCATGGCTTGGTTGGCAAATTCCTATTCATACAGACAATGCGCATGGCCGTGCACGTATTACTAATATTGATGGATCTTTTTTAATCGAGTGTTTTCAGGAAGGTCAGGTTGCCGTTATTGCTGGTTTTCAGGGGTTAGCTCCGGATAACCGGATTTCTACCTTAGGGCGTGGGGGATCAGATACAAGTGCTGTTGCTATAGCCGCTGCTGTACAAGCTGATCGCTGTGATATTTATACGGATGTGGATGGTGTTTATACAACGGATCCACGTATAGAACCGAAAGCGCGTCGTTTACCAAAAGTAGCTTTTGAAGAAATGCTAGAAATGGCTTCTCTTGGTGCAAAGGTTTTACAGGTTCGTTCTGTTGAATTAGCAATGGTTCATAAGGTTCGTACCTTTGTGCGTTCAAGTTTTGAGGATCCTGATGCGTTAGGCATGGAGGATTCAATGAGTTCTTCTGGAACACTTATTTGCGATGAGGATGAAATTGTGGAACAACAAAATGTTACTGGTATTGCTTTTGCCAAAGATGAAGCACAAATTTCCCTTCGTCGGCTTGCCGATCGTCCAGGGATTTCGGCAGCAATTTTTGGTCCCTTGGCTGAAGAACGCATTAATGTTGATATGATTGTGCAAAATATTTCTGAAGATGGCTCAAAAACTGATATGACTTTTACTGTACCATCATCAGATGTAGAAAAAGCCGTTACACTTCTTGAGAAGAATCGCAAAGAAATTGGATTTGATGTTCTCCAATTTGAAGGCGATCTCGCCAAGGTATCTGTGATTGGTATTGGAATGCGTAGCCATGCAGGTGTTGCCGCTACAGCATTTAAGGCTTTGGCTGAAAAGGGTATTAACATTCAAGCAATTACGACTTCAGAAATTAAAATTTCTATTTTGATTGATAGTGCTTACACTGAACTTGCGGTTAGAACATTACATGCTGTTTATGCTCTTGATAAGGGATAAGTATTTTTTAGTTTCAACAAGGTTTCAATAACATAAAGCTTTAATATATGTTAATAATTTTTGTTAAGAACAATTTATATTTTTAACTTAAATAGAATATTTAATACAGCAAAACTCTCTCATTTTAAACTTGTTCATGATGAATTTAAAAATGGTCACTTATACATTACAAGAGAAAGATGTTTGGGTAAAAAACTGTTTAAGAAGGGATAAAAAATATGCCGTCTATAAACGTTTTAGAGCCTATAGAGAGGGATGGAGAAGTCTTTACGATAAGCCTTAATGGAATAAGGAGCAGTGCACAGTGTTTATTCAAAAGATGCATGTTGCATGAGGGACAGCCCCGTCAATACAGATTTAATATTATAAATCTTAGAGAAATTAGAGCTCATTAGATTAGTGATGGAATTACCAAAAGTAAAATTGATGATGTATTTTCTATAGATGTTTAGTTTATCTTCAAATGATTGTTTATGACTTTATATGTATCTTGAAAAGTTAATTTTTTCCATATTATGAGGCAATAAAAAAATCTATCTCTATAGACAATATTTATGTTTACGCTATACGTTATAAAATTACTATATCTTATGCGTTTATAGCTTCTTCAGAAGTACTTTTCATAAAATTATGTAACTATAGATCAAAATTAATGATAATGTTACAAGTGTGTTGCTTTTATTAATTAAATTTTTTTCATGTCTATTTCTCTTTTTTGAATTATAATTAAGATTTTCAAAGTTTTTGATACCTCCATATGTTCTTTAGGTTAACTTTCTTCCCTTAACTACTCTATTATAAGTATTTTCTGTGTCATACTGCCAACCACGCATGAAATACATTCTTCCGTTTTTTCAGTATATCGTGCTAGTTTCTTTATCGTGTTTACATATTTTGCAAATGGTGGTCTTTGTAAGCAAAACTCTTCTTGTGAGAAATATAGCCATATTATTTTACTCTTTTTGTATTTTATGTGGCGTTGTATAAATTCGAAAGTCTCGGAAATATTGCTTTTTAAATTATCTGTGAAGAGTATTTTATGGTATCAAGAAATATAGAGCGAGCTCTTTAAACAAAAAGAAAATAAATATCAAATAAGAGCGCGAAAAGGGGAGAACAACGATATACATGCTCTATTTTTCCACCAATCATATGTTTTAGAATAGTCTAAATGACTAGGGTTTTCTTTTTTCCCGCGAGTTAATTACGTAAACTAGAGTGCTTCCTATGGAAGCATGCTTCAAGTTTAATTCTTTCATGGAGTGAGACAAGTGATGTGTCGATGATAAAAAACGGGAATATTTTTATCCAAAAATAATGTGCTTTTAAGAAGATAAAAATTAAAGTTGTTTAGAATACCGGCAATAAAATCAATAACGAGGAGGGTGGTTTATTGGGAAAAATAAGCCATGGAATTACTTAACTGATTATTGAACTTTGCTTATTCTTATCTTTTTCTTATTATTAAACATAAGATATTGATTTATAATAATTAAATTCTTCTTTATAGTGAATCATAGTCCCAATAAAAAACAGCTTTTCTGAAACCACGAAGCCTTTATTGAAACAATTAAAACCATTTCTGTGTATATCATGAGTGGAGCTGGTACATGAGTAAAAGATTATTGAAGAAAGGAATAAAAATATCTCTTATGATTCCTCTCGAGTGTCAAAGGTTGTTGCAACATTAGAGGCTAGTAAATAGTATGATGACGTTAGTTTTCTCCTTCATAAGTGTAAAGATGAGGCGAGACAACGGATTTTACATTAAATATCGTCCGAATCGAACAAATGGGCAAAATTACTTTTTAGAATTTCTGCATAAAAATGTATTTTCAGTTAGTTTGTTAGGAACTATGAGAAATTCCTTTATTGCGCTTAATATAAATAAATCCATATCCCAGACCGATAAGGGCAGATAAACCAGAGCCACAAAGGACCCCAATTTTTGCCGCATCAAGCAGAATAATATCTTTAAAAGCGAGCATTGAAACAAAGATAGACATTGTAAAGCCAATTCCTGCTAAAAAACCAATGAGTAAAACACCTGTCCAGGTCATATGAGGGGGTAGGCGGCATAGTCCTGATTTTACAGCTATATAACTGGCAGTGATAATACCAAGAGGCTTACCGATGAAAAGACCAATGACAACACCCAGAACAATCAAGAATGATTTGTCAGAAGAAAGATCAAAGTTTGCAAAACTTACTCCTGCATTTGCGAAGGCAAAAACCGGCATGATAACGTATGCAACCCATGGATGCAATGCTTTTTGAACACGAGTTACTGGGGCAATCATGGCCCGTTGTCCTTTGCGCATCTTTTTTAATGCTGTTGAAATATGATGCAGATCTGTTTTTGTATTTTTTTCTTGAAGAATTTGCATAGCGTTACTGAGCATGGTGAGTGGCGCTACAAGAGTACGGGTAGGAAGAACGGGAGTCATCATCCCTAAGATTACGCCAGCAAGCGATGGGTGAACGCCTGTTGCCATTAAACCCCACCAAATGATTGCACCAGGTAAAATGTAAAGCCATGCTGATGCAAGCCCGATCCACTGAAAAAATAGTACCAAAGCAATACCCGCTCCTGCAATCATTAAACCGCTAGGATCAATGTTTGTTGAGTAGAAAAAAGCAATAATAAGAACAGCGATAATATCGTCAATAATCGCTAATGATAGAAGAATAATATGAAGATTAGAAGGAATTTTTTTTCCTAGAAGAGCAAGAATACCTAGAGCAAAGGCAATATCTGTTGCTGTTGGCACAGCCCAACCGCGCATATGTCCCTCGTTAAAATTGAAGATAAAGTAAATAATTGCAGGAACACAAACGCCCCCTATTGCAGCAACAATTGGTAAGATTGCTTGTTTAAAATCGGCAAGAGCACCTTCATGAATTTCTCGTCGAATTTCCATTCCTGCGACGAGAAAGAAAATAGTCATAAGGGCATCATTAACCCAGAAATGTAAATCCCATGAAAGAGTGAAATGACCCAAATTAAAGCCAAGAGGTGTATGCCAAAAAGATTCATAGAAAGCAGCATATTTAGAATTGGCAAAAATAAGTGCAGAAGCAGCAGCTAATAAAAGAACAACACCACTAAGAGCTTCAATATGGAGAAAACGCTCGATAGCAGAAAGCGCTTGATTGGTGACACGAGAAGCGCGATTAGGCAGGCGATTTGAAGATAAACCAGACATGAACAACTCCAAGCATCGACAATTTTAGATTCTATATTCTCTGTATAAATAACTCTGTATGATACCTTCTGTATCATATAAAAGAAAAAAGAGGAATAAAGTTCTTAATTTATAGACAAGATCATCATGTTTAAAGCACAAAATGTTTAAGGCGATGCTTCATTTTTAATAGTAAGATGTACTTTGCTTAAAGCCTTGGATAGATCATTTTGTAGAGCAGATTCGAGATCAACTATTGCGAGACCTTTATTATCTTTTGCTTTAATTTTCACGATCAATGTTTGTGGATTTTTAGCAAATTCTCCTAAGGATTTTGAAATTTTTTCTGCTTCGTCATGATTTTTTAGCAGAATTTTTGGGGTCTGCGTCATCATTAGATAGAAATCGTCATAAAGTTCCTTTTTAAGATCATGTTGGCTGTCATTAAGATTTTGCGCAAGATAAGAAAAAAGCTTATCAATGAAACCTGCATCAGTATATTGTATATCAATTTCATTGATGCCAAGATCTTGAGACGCAGCAATCATTATATTTTTCTGACCAGAAAAAAGCTTTTCATCAACATCAATAACCTTAGCCGAGATGTTCCCAGATCCAACGTTTTTCATATTGAAAGACATTGTATCAAGAAAGAGCATACGTTTTTTTTCATCGTAAGAAATATCAATTTTTCCTGAAACATTAAAGCGCTCAAGATTGATTTTTTTAAGCAAATTTAAGTCTTTTTCATTCATTTTTTTAGGTAAAATTGAAAGATTGTTGAAAGAAATAAGAAGTTTTTTTGGTATAGGCTGCTTCCATAAGCTTTGTTTGAATTGGAATGACTCAAGTGTTTCTTCAAGCTCTGGTGCATCAAAGGCGAAGTTACTCACTTCTGCATCAGTTAAGGTAATGTTAGAGAAGTTATTTATAATAATATCATGCAGAGCTTTTTTTTCAGCTACAGAATTATTTTTTTCTCGTGCATTAAGGTAAGCGTCAAACAATTTTTGAGGTGTTTGTTTGAACGATCTCATTTTAAAGCCGGATGTTTTAAATGCACCAATAGCCAGAGAAGTGTATTTCTCTTTTCCTTTGAAAATATCAGTTATTAGATTTTTTAGAGAAATAGAACCAGTAATGTTTTTTACTTGATTGACAGAATTAGCTTTTCCTAGAAGAATAGCATAGGCATAGTTTATATCAATATCATGTGCTTCTATTGCATCACTTTTAGTTATCATATGCATCTGTTTGTCATCATCTATAATGATCGCTTTAAGGTCCATATTTTTGATGCCAATAGAACGAATCCGACCATTTCTAAAATCAGAAAGTCGGAAATTTTTGACTTCAAACGTTTCTGTTCGTTCATTTGGATTGTCTATAAAAAGTTGTATATTAGGAGCAACGATTGAGGAAAGCTCAATGCGCATAATTGACTGCAAAAGGCGCGACGTGATTGTACTATCCTTTTCCTTTAAAAAGACGCTATTGAGAGAAATTTGGGGTATTTTTATACGAATATTATTAAGCTTATCGTTATATTTTAAATCAACATTATAAAATGTAAAAGTTCCGGGAATAAAGGAAAGAGGAGGACGGGCAGAAATGGCACCAATTTTAAGTGATGTACCAGCTGGAACGGGTAATGTCACATTCTTCAAGTTGACTTTACCTAGAATGCTTACTTCAGATGTTTCGGCTTTTATGGCACGACGGGCTATTTCTTGTCTTACAAAACTGTCAAGATAGGGTTTTGCGATATAAAATCCACCAACAATTATAATTGCCAAGATAGCAACAAATCCAATAATGCAAGTGAGCCAATATCTGAGGTTACTTTGATACCCACTATTAAGATTGACCATTCTTTCTTCTTTCATTTTTATCACTCTGTGAATTGAGAGTGAAGATAAATTCTTTTAAGCAACGACAAAGGTTTAAATATAGCGTGTACCAGTTTCAACAATTATCTACGCTCTATATTAGAGTTATTCTCATCTTTTTTGCAATATAGCTTTATCAACTTTTATCAATTTTCTTTGGGTTCAGCACTTTATAGAAAAGCACGCATAATAAGGAGAGGTGAGTTTATGCGCATCATAATTTTTTATCACTTTAAAATTATCCTAAAATATTCCGATGTCTGCTTTTATCTTGCTGCTGTTTATAGGAATATTTAAAACATAAAAGATATGTTTTTGTTCATTATAATTTAATGGGGAGAAGTGAGTGTTATGACAGAAAATCAAATAATGGCCTTTTCGATCATTGGTCTCATGATGGTTGTTTTTATTTGGGATCGATTTCGTTATGATCTTGTTGCTATTTGTACATTATTAATAGCTTGTGCCCTTGGTCTTGTTAGCCCGAAGGAAGCGTTTAGCGGTTTTAGTAATGATATCGTTATTATCGTGGGGAGTGTGTTTGTTGTCAGTACTGCTGTATCTCGCTCTGGTATAATGGAATTTATTATTCAACGGATATGGCCCGATGTGAAATCGGTGCGTCTTCAATTAGCTTTTTTGGTTCTTTCTGTTGTCGTATTATCAATGTTTGTTAAAAACATTGGTGCTTTGGCGATTATGCTTCCGATAGCTTTTCAGTTTGCACGTCGTTCTCAGGTTTCTCCTTCTGTCTTTTTGATGCCCATGGCCTTTGGTTCTTTGTTGGGAGGGCTTATGACACAGATAGGAACATCTCCTAATGTTGTTATTTCAGCGATGCAAGAGCGTTTAGCAGGAACACCTTTTACTATGTTTGATTTTACACCAGTTGGTGCGGTTATTGCGACGGCTGGTGTTGTATATTTGGTCTGTTTTTATTGGCTTTTGCCTGTGCGTGTGCGTTCAGGTGTATCATTTGATGATGCCATTGATATCCGTAATTATGTTGCAGAAGCGCATATTCCAATAAATTCACCGATTGTGGGGAAAAATATTGTTGATTTGGTTAAGCCATCAAGTGGTGATGTTATGGTAATTCAAATTATCAGAAACAAAGTATCTATTTCACCATTACCAGATTTTGTTTTGTCTGAAAATGATATTATTTTGCTGGAAGGGTCACATACAGGGTTAGATAGCGTGATGAACTCTGCTCGTTTAGAGTTTTCTAAGGGGCGAACTATTGCTGCAGGTGATAAGGACAGTGACATTGATATTATTGAAGCAGTCATTACCCATAATTCACCTCTTATTGGTATTAGTGCGAAAGAGTTTTCCCTATTTGATCGCTATAATGTAAATTTACTTGCGTTAAGTCGTCAACATGAAAGGGTGCGGGGAAGACTTGATGATATTATTTTCCATCTTGGAGATGTGATTGTTTTGCAAGGACAGGATGCAATTATTCCCAATTTATTAAGAGAATTGAAATGCTTGCCCCTAGCAAAACGAAATATTGTGTTTGGAAATTTACGACATGGTTTCATCTCTTTAGCTGTTTTATTTATAGCAATTATTTTTACAGCTTTTCATATTGTTCCAGTTGCTTTTTCTTTCTTTTCTGCTGCTGCTGCAATGGTGATCTTTCGTGTTTTGCCCGCGCGTGATCTGTATCAGGCATTAGATGGTCCAATACTCGTACTATTAGCGGCTCTTATTCCAGTGAGTGAAGCGTTAGAGAAAACAGGATGTACGGATCTCATTGGTCAATGGCTGAGCCAATTGGCAATATTTTTCCCGCCATCTGGTGCTTTAGCGCTTATGTTGGTGACAGCTATGTTGGTTACGCCATTTTTGAATAATGCAGCAACAGTGATGATGGTAGCACCAATTGCGTCAAGTTTTGCTCATTCCCTTCATTATAAGCCTGAAGCTTTTTTGATGGCTGTTGCAATTGGTGCGGGATGTGAGTTTCTTACACCTATTGGACATCAAAGTAATATGCTCGTGATGGCGCCAGGAGGATATCGTTTTAGTGATTATCCACGTTTGGGTGCTCCATTGGCGGTGTTGATCGTTATTATTGCTGTTCCAATGCTTATGTGGGTTTGGCCCTTACAATAGGATATTTTTAGAAACTTTAAGGATCAATTACAAAAGGTTGTTAATCGTATGAAGATAAGTTGAAGGGATACACTTTATATAAAGAGCTTTAACTGAAGATTTGGAATTATACCACACTTTAATCATGGCGCTTCGGTATTTTTGATACAGATAAAAATTTATTTATTGGGTTTTAAGGGACTTTCATGGAAATTTACCTTTTTTCAAGAAGTGGTTTTTCTATTATAATTCTATAATCCAATACAACCAACGATTGCGGTTGAAGACTTTAAAAGATTATCTCTCTATATAATGGGGAGAAAATCTGCTTGAGATGATAGGCAATCATGATAAATATTAAGGCAGTGAATTTTTCATAAGACTCAATATATGTAAAAGCTGTAATATGTACAAACAGGGTGCTTATATCATTTTCGATTAAGACTGTTGCAAAAATCCGATTGAATTGGCTACATGTTGATTTAAAATAAATAAACGAGCAATTTAAAGATTTTTAGTTAATTAGGACTACCATCTTTATCCATTTATGCGTAAAAGCACAGATAAAGTAACTTTTTTCAAGGTATGATATATGTCGTATGATAGTTTTATTGCTGAAGTGAATGCAGAATTTCGTCAGGAAAAGGCGCTTGCTTTTTGGAGACGGTATGGTTTTTCAATTATTGGAGCAGTTATTCTTTTTATATTCATGATAGTTGCTTATCAAGTTTATCATCATACGCAAATAAAGAAAGCTGGTTATATTGGTGATGCATTTGTAAAGAGTCTTGATCTTGCGAATACACGTGATTTTGATAAAGCGATAAAGCAATTAGAAACTGTTAAAACCTCTCATTTTGGGGGGTATCCTTTTCTTGCTCGTTTACGTGAGGCTTCTTTACTCATGGAGAAAGGTGATATTATTAAGTCAGTGGAGATCTTTGATTCTGTTGCAGCGGATGAGAAAGCACCGCAGATTTTGCAGAAAGTTGCAAAAATTCGGGCGGCTTATATTCTGGTTGATACAGGGACATTAGCTGATGTTGAAAAGCGCATCAAAGATATGGCAAGTGATACCGATCCTATGCGTATGTCTGCAAGAGAAGCTTTAGGCTTAGCTGCCTATAAGGCGGATAAAATGGATGAGGCGGTTTATTATTTTAAAAAAAATTCTGAAGAAGGTGCTTTGGGTTCAAAAATAACAGATCGGGCTCGAATGATGCTTGAGCTTATACAAGCTGAGGGCAAGGCAAATAAGGAATAAATCGATGAGCCTTACCATTGCTATCATTGGTCGTCCCAATGTTGGGAAGTCGACACTATTTAATCGTTTGGTTGGGCAAAAATTGGCTTTGGTTGATGATAAGCCTGGTGTAACACGTGATCGGCGTATTCATGCGGCAAAACTTCAAGATCTACGTTTTGATGTGATTGATACGGCTGGGCTGGAAGAAGCAGGTGATCATACACTCGAGGGGCGTATGCGTTCTCATACAAAAGTTGCAATTGATGAAGCGGATCTTATTTTATTTGTATTTGATGCAAAGAGCGGAATAACACCAAGTGATTTAAATTTTTCTTCATTGGTTCGCAAATCAGGAAAGCCAATTGTGCTTGTTGCCAATAAGTCTGAGTCAAGAGCGGCAACAGGAGGAGAGTATGAGGCGTGGTCATTAGGTTTGGGAGAGCCGTGCCCAATATCGGCTGAACATGGTTTGGGACTTAGTGATCTGCGTGATGCAATTATAGATGCTGTTGGGTCAGAGCATGCTTTTGGCAACAACAAAGAAGAAAATAGGATGATACAGCCTGCATCTGTTGGTGATGATGTAAAGGATTTGGAAGAAGAGGAGCTTATTTACGATGAAAGTAAGCCCATTAGGATTGCGATTGCGGGGCGTCCCAATACAGGAAAATCCACTCTTATTAATAGTATGTTGAAACAAGAGCGATTGTTAACAGGACCAGAAGCAGGACTCACGCGTGATTCTATTTCTGTAGATTGGGAATGGCGTGGTCGTCATATTAAACTTTTTGATACTGCGGGTTTACGTCGAAAATCGAGAATTCAAGAAAAATTAGAAAAACTATCTGTTGCAGATACTTTGCGTGCTATTCGTTTTGCAGAAGTGGTGGTCATTGTTTTTGATGCAACGATACCTTTTGAAAAGCAGGATTTACAAATTGCTGATCTTGTGATTCGTGAAGGGCGTGTTCCAGTTATTGCTTTCAATAAGTGGGACCTTATTGAAAACAGTCAGACTACATTGATTGATTTGCATGAAAAATGTGCTCGATTTCTTCCTCAAGTTCGTGGTTTGAGAGCCGTTCCTTTATCAGGACAATATGGTCAAGGGATTGATAAACTGATGGAAAATGTCATGATGATGCACCGTGTATGGAATCGTCGCATTTCGACGGCTAAATTGAACCAATGGCTTGGAACTGTTGTGGCACATCATCCACCTCCTGCGGTTTCTGGACGTCGACTTAAGGTTAAATACATCACACAGGTTAAGACACGTCCTCCTGGATTTATGATTTCTTGCTCGCGTCCCAAAAGTATGCCACAGTCGTATTTGCGTTATCTTGTCAATGGGTTACGTGAAACATTTGATATGTCTGGTATACCCGTTCGCATATCATTACGAGCCTCTGATAATCCTTTTGCGACACGTTCCAAGAAGAAATGATAACTCTTTAATTTTTTGAGTGAATGAAATCTATACTTAAGAATCTTAAAAGTAAGTTTTTTCAATGATCTTTCTTTTCATAAAATTAAAATTTTATTTGCTAAAGTTTTAATTTTATTGATGATCATTTATTTGCATGTCATGAGAAGAGTGTGATAGGGAGTATTTAAGAAAGAGTACATAATCCTCTTAATGGGTTATTTAAGTGCAAGAATAGATGCAATATGAGGGTAGGGGAATATAATTATGATGCTTGTGTGAAAAGCAGTATTAGATTATCGTTTCATAAAAATAAAGATTATGAATAAGCGCTTTTGCTTACGATAGTTTTGTCTGAATAAAAAGCAAAAATACTTGCTAAATCTACCGATATTCAATTGTAAAGAGCGAAGTTCATAAAAGTGGATTAAAATTGTATAAAGTGGTATGGTAATCGTATTTAAATTTTATTGTGTTCTATTGGCTTAATCTATTTGAAATTTTAGATTTATTAATATCTTGTATTTAAAGGAACTTCTCTTAATACCCTCAAGCTCATTTCGTGATGGGGCCTGTAATGGCATATGTAAAATACTTTGCGAATAGGATCATATAGAAACCATTGATTATTATTTTCATAAAATAAAAAGTGCAAGTTTATTTGAATAAAAGGTGTAAACTAACGCTCTCATACTGTTTTTTAGCTTTCTATGTTCTCTTTCAAAACTAGGATTGATATAACATTGGGAGCCGGAAAATAAGATGGTATCAGTTGACACCTTTCGTTAAGCGTAAAAATGGTTGTTCTATGAGTTTTATATTATTCACGGGAACTTTTGTTATACATTCACGGGTGCTGTCGTGAAATCGGTTTAGGTGCTCAGAATATCTTTTTAAGAAAGCATGTAAATTGAAAAATACGTTATTTCTGCAATAAAATTTATACGATAACTTGTGATAGATTTCTTTTAGTATCTTGACGAATAAATTCGGGAACAATATGATGCACACGGTTTTATGAAATGTATTCTTACGTTGCTTTTTAATTAAGGAGCCAATGATGGCGATGGGCGAGAAACCCGTTATGAGCCGTAAGGAGGCTGAAGAGGAAAAGCAAGGAGAGTGTCTTCATTCAGAGGATTTGGAATGTCGTAGTAGGAATTTAAGCGTAGCTTTAGTGCGCAAGCAAGCATTAAAGAAGCGGGAGCATAAGAATAAGCGGGAAAAATCACAAGGAAGGATGGCAGGCGCAATTAAGCTTTCCAGTGAGTTTCTGGCAAGTGTTATAGTTGGTATTGTTTTGGGGTTGGGGTTTGATAAGTTAGCAGGTTCATGGCCTTGGGGATTAGTATTTTTTCTCTTCTTTGGGTTTGCTGCTGGTGTATTGAGTATTCTTCGGTCTGTGGGGTATGTTTCCTCCAGTCAATTAGGAAAAAAAGGCGCATTGCGCCAAAAACAAGATAAAGGGGCCAATGAGAGGTCCGATAAATGAGGTTGAAGTGACAACGCACGCTCCAGATCCTATTCATCAGTTTGAGGTTTCAAGGCTGATTAAGATTTCCATAGGAAATATGGATTTATCGTTTACAAATGTATCATTGTTTACAGTCCTTACGGTTGTTGTAACTTCTATTTTTCTCTTCATTTCGTCATCGAGTCGTGGATTGGTTCCAACGCGGATGCAGTCTCTTTCGGAAATGGCATATGAATTTGTAGCATCGACTCTGCGGGAATCATCTGGTGTGCAGGGGATGCAGTTTTTCCCTTTAGTTTTTTCTCTGTTTACTTTTATTTTAGTTGCTAACTTTATTGGTCTCTTTCCTTATTTTTATACGGTTACATCTCAAATCATGATCACGTTTTCGTTAGCAATGGTGGTGATTTTGACGGTGATTGGTTATGGCTTTTATAAGCATGGGGTCAGTTTTTTGAAACTGTTCGTTCCCAGTGGAGTTCCTGTTGTGGTTTTGCCTCTGGTGACAATGATTGAGGTTATTTCTTTTCTCTCCCGTCCAATTAGTCTTTCTCTTCGTCTTTTTGCGAATATGCTTGCTGGTCATATTACGCTTAAAGTGTTTTCTGGGTTTGTTGTTTCAATGATTGGGGTAGGACTCGTAGGTGTGGGTGGTTCGGTTTTACCGCTTATTATGACTGTAGCAATTACTGCACTTGAGTTTTTGGTCGCATTCCTTCAGGCTTACGTCTTTACGGTTTTAACTTGTATGTATCTTAATGATGCAATTCATCCAGGACATTAATAAAACTGGCGGTTATTCCGTCGAATAATGCAATTTCGCTTTAAAGGAGAATAACATGGAAATGGTGCTTGCAGCAAAATATATTGGCGCTGGTCTTGCTTGCTTTGGTATGGCTGGAACAGCTTTAGGACTTGGTAATATTTTTGGTAGCTATCTTTCTGGTGCATTACGAAATCCATCAGCAGCAGATAGTCAGTTTGGACGTCTCGTCTTTGGTTTTGCTGTAACAGAAGCTTTGGGAATTTTTTCATTGCTCATTGCTTTATTACTTCTTTTTGGGGTTTGATCATCATCAAAAGGGTATATCTGTTCTTGCATGAGGAAAGATTTACCCTTTTAGCTCTTAACCAGAGAGATGCCAGAGAGATGTCAGTCAGTTATCATCGGTTATAGAGGGCTTTAATAAGCTATTTAAAGGATGAAAGAAGATGTTTGTTTCAAGCGCTTATGCACAGAACACTGAAACGTCGATAGAACATATTAAAAAGGTGGCAGAGCATGCAAATCGTGTGTTTCCGCCTTTTGATTTTGTGCATTTTGGTTCGCATTTTTTCTGGTTGGCAATTTCTTTCGGTCTTTTTTATCTTTTTATCTCTCGTGTAATTGTACCACGTATTGGTGGTGTTATTGAAACACGGCGAGATCGAATCGCATCTGATTTAGATCAGGCAATGCGCATGAAGCAGGAAGCAGACATTGTCGTTGAAACTTATGAGCGGAAATTAGCAGAAGCGCGTTTGAATGCGCAGGCTATAGCGCAGGTAGCTAGTGAAGAATTAAAAGAAAAGGCAGAGCTTGAACGGAAAGAAATTGAAGAGAGTTTAGAGAAAAAACTCGCAGATGCTGAAAAACAGATAGCAAAAATTCGGGATAAAGCGATGCAAAATGTTGGTTCTATCGCTGAAGAAGTAGCTCTTGAAATTGTGAAAAAATTGATTGACGTTGATATTAGCAAAGAGGCTGTTCGTTCAGTTGTTAAAACTGCGGATTATTGAGGAAGACAAAGATGACTGATACTTTTTGGGCATTTGTTGGGTTAGTTCTTTTTTTGGCTCTTTTAGTCTATTTCCAAATTCCACAAAGGGTTATACACCATCTTGATGCGCGTGCGAAGCGTATCAAAGATGAACTGGATGAGGCTCTGCGTCTTCGTGAAGAGGCACAGGAAATATTAGCTGAATATCAACGCAAACATGCAGAAGCAGAAAAAGATGCGCAAGAAATTGTTGCAGCAGCAAAGCATGAAGTTGAATCTATTATTGCTGAGGCCCGTGCAAAAGCAGAAGAATATGTAAAAAACCGTAATAAATTGGCAGAACAAAAAATCGCTCAAGCAGAAGCGGATGCAATACGCATGGTTTCTTCATCGGCTATTGATTTGGCAATTTCTACAGCACGTACCCTTATTGCAAGGGAAATAGATTCTAACAAGGCAGATGAACTTATTAAAGAGTCTCTTGAGAAAGAATCGTTTATCAAAATGAAAACATATCTTAATTAA
Source organism: Bartonella sp. CL70QHWL (assembly GCF_042194855.1). Lineage (NCBI taxonomy): Bacteria > Pseudomonadati > Pseudomonadota > Alphaproteobacteria > Hyphomicrobiales > Bartonellaceae > Bartonella > Bartonella sp. CL70QHWL. Next base: position 76,178 of record NZ_JBHINJ010000004.1, read on the forward strand.
TGATATTTGAGAGATAAAGAACACTCTCTTTGGTTGCATAATTTTCTCAGTATTAATTAATAAAAGTCATAAAAAAGAAAAATTTATCTTTATTGTTTTTACCAGTTAATAGGCTCTTTGATTTTAAATGACAAGTTTTGAGAAGTCTGCAACTGATTGTGTAACAATGTGAGTGCGTTTGAGAAGAGCAAGACGGTTAGCACGAACATCAGGTTTTTTATCATTCACCAATACTTTTTCAAAAAATATATCGATCAATTTTCCAAGTGGCGCTAGCACACTGAGTGCAAATGATAAATTTGTTGCATTGATGGGAGCAAGACCCTTTCTTTCTACTTCACAGATTGCATGATAGAGCTGCTTTTCTTCTTTCTCGATAAAGAGCTCAGGATTAATTTCATTCGCTATTGTTGTGCTTTTTTGAAATTCATTTTCAAGAATATTGGCAGTACGTTTTACAGAGGCTACAAAGTTCATTCCATCATGGGTATTGATAAAAGCGATAAGCGATTCGACACGACGTGCAACCAATAAAAAATCATCAGAATCTTTATTTAAAACGGCTTCAAGGGCATCGTAACGAGCGCCTTCCTCTTTTAGATAGATTTTCAAACGGTCATGAAAAAAGAATAACAGATCTGATAAAATATATTCTGTTTTTTCTGGAAGCAGATTCTGCAATTGTGAATTTTCTCTTTGAGAGATTTCATGTTTGTTTTTTTGTTGTAAGAAAAGATTCGTTGCTAACTGAAACAGTGGCATAAGATTGATTTTCCAATCTCGCGAAAGTACAAGCCTAATAATTCCCAATGCTGCTCGTCTTAACGCATAGGGATCTTTTGAGCCCGTTGGTTTTTCATTAATGAGCCAAAAGCCAACGAGCATGTCAATTTTGTCGGCGAGCATAACGGTTATAGCAAGTGGTTCTTGTGGAAGACGATCTGTTGGACCTTGAGGTTTATAATGGTCTTCGATTGCTACAGCTACGTGAGGATCTTCCCCTTGAAGAAGGGCGTATTTTTTCCCCATAACACCTTGTAGTTCAGGAAATTCTCCGACAATTTCTGTTTGCAAATCAGCTTTTGCAAGGATGGCTGCACGTTTTGCTAAAAGAGGATCTGTTTGTATCAAAGGGGCAATTTCTTGTGCGAGTGTAGCAATGCGTTCTACCCTTGCACCTTGCGTACCCAATTTAGCATGAAAAGTTACATTCAAATGATCAAGTCGCGCCATTCTTTGATCGAGAGGTTTTTTTATATCAAGTTCAAATTTTTTTATAGAAGATTCCAATTGTTGAAGATCAGGCAAATCACGCTGATCAGTTTGCCAAAAATGAAGTGCATCGGAAAGACGGGCACGGACAACCTTACTATTTCCTTTCGAAATTTCTTTGCCTTCATCATTTGCAAGAATATTAGAAACGAGAATAAAATGATGAGAAAGTTTTACGTTTTCTCCTTGTTTACGGGTGACAAAACATTTTTGATTGGCTCGAATGGTCAAGCGAATAATTTCTGGAGGAATATCAAGGAATGATTTTTCAAAATCACCCATCAGGATAACAGGCCATTCAACAAGAGCAGCAACTTCTTCTAGGAGAGGATTATCTTGAACCAGTTCTAAACCGTTTGCAAAGCAGAGATTTTGGGCATCAGCTAAAATAATATTCTTTCGTCTCTCGGCATCCAGAATGACTTTATGAGTTTCAAGTTGAGTAACATAATCATCAAAGCGGCGCACTTGAAATGGCTTTCCATCACTTAAGAAACGATGACCATAAGTTAAATTATTGCTTTTAAGAGAACCAATTGTAAATGGAATAACATGTGTTTCACCAATTTCTGGTCCGAAAATACAAAGAATGTTTTGTAAAGGTCGAATCCACTTCAAAGTACCACTTTGTGCTGAATCTTTTCCCCAACGCATAGATTTCGGCCACGGAAAGTTGCGGATAATATCCGGTAAAATATCGGCAATAATTTCTTCTGCTGCTCGACCTTTTTTAACAATTTTAGCAATATAAAAATGACCTTTTTTATCATCATGTCCAATATGCGCTTCAGAAATATCGTTTAATCCTGTTGCACGTAGAAAACCATCAATTACATGCTGTGGTGATTTTATACTGGGACCTTTGCGTTCTTCATGGATATCTTTTGAGCGTGTGGAAAGTCCGCGTATGTCCAATGTTAGCCGACGAGGTGTCCAATATTCACGAGCAGCTTCATAGATCAATCCAGCATTCACAAGTTGATCTGTAACAGATTTTTTAAGATCAGCAGCAGCTTTTCGTTGCATACGTGCGGGGATTTCTTCACTGAAAAGTTCAAGAAGAAGATCAGACATTAGGCTTCTCCAGTGTATATTTGTCCAGCTTCTGTGAGTAAGAAGGCTTCCCCACAACGGCGCGCGAGATTACGAACGCGAAGAATGTAATTTTGTCGTTCGGTTACAGAAATAACGCCACGTGCTTGCAAAAGGTTAAAGATATGGCTCGCTTTAATACATTGATCATAGGCAGGAAAAACACAGCGATGGAATACATTTTCTTTATTTGGTTTTCCAGCATCAAGAAGTGCGCTGCATTCGCGTTCTGCATCGATAAAGTGCTGATGGAGCAGTTTTGTATCAGCAAATTCAAAATTATAATATGAGTATTCCTGTTCTGCCTGTAAAAAAATATCTCTATAACTTATTTTGTTGTCTCCCTCCAAACCATTAAAGTTAAGGTCATAGACGTTATCAACCCCTTGGATATACATCGCTAGACGCTCAAGACCGTATGTGAGTTCCCCTGAAACTGGAGCGCATTCAATGCCGCACACTTGTTGAAAATAAGTAAACTGAGAGACTTCCATTCCATCGCACCAGCATTCCCATCCGAGCCCCCAAGCACCAAGAGTGGGACTTTCCCAATCATCTTCAACAAAGCGAATATCATGCAGTTTTGTATCAAGCCCGATAGCTTGTAGCGACTTTATATAAAGTTCTTGTAGATTGAGCGGAGAGGGTTTGAGAAGCACTTGGAATTGATAATAGTGTTGTAAACGATTTGGATTCTTACCATATCGGCCATCTGTTGGACGTCGAGAGGGTTGGACATAAGCAACTTTCCAAGGGCGTGGACCTAGAGAGCGTAATGTTGTTGCTGGATGAAAAGTCCCAGCTCCGACTTCCATATCGTAAGGTTGCAAAATTGCACATCCATAGTGTGCCCAATAATTTTGCAAAGTTAAGATTAGTCCCTGAAAAGAACGTTTGGGGTTAAGATGTTCAGGCAGTTTCACGCTTTATACTCTTTATATTGGACTAAACAAAAAACCAAAGTAATTTTAGTTTCTCTATTTATTATTTCATGTGGTTTATGGTTAAGCATCATTTATTGCAAACCAAATTTCAACTTTTCTTGAATTTGTTCAGAATTTTCTGGTTTTCCGTCAATTGCGTGGTTCCATTGAAAGATTGCTTCACGTTTACGTCCAACTTTCCAATAGGCATCCCCTAAATGATCATTCAGTGTTGGGTCCTCAGGTTGTAATCTGACAGCATTTTCTAATATTTGCACTGCTTTATTATATTCTTTTAGTTTATAATAAGCCCATCCTAAAGAATCGAGAATATGACTGTTGTGAGCTTGCAAAGCAGAAGCTTTTTGCAGCATACGGAGCGATTCTTCAAGCTTCTCACCACGTTCCACAAGGGAATAGGCTAAATAATTAAGAACTTGCGGTTGGTTTGGGAAAAATTCAAGTGATTTTCGCAAGTCAATTTCTGCTTTTGGCCATTGCTTTAAACGTTCAAAAGCAATACCACGTTGATAAAAGAGTTTCCAATCGTCCTGCTGAAAGTTTTTTATCTTTGTAATAGCGTAGTCTAGAGTTTTAATGGCCTCAAGAAATTTATTGTCCTGCATATAAAAAGCAACGAGTGTTATCAAAATATTACGATCATTGGGAAATTTTTTATTTAACAATGTGAGTAATTTTATTGCTTCTTTGTAATTGTTGTTATTGGCAAGAAGGAATGCAAGATGAAGTTGTCCATCTTTATAATAAGGAGATTTAGGGGATAAAGCGCGATAAAGTTTAATTGCTTGATGTGGATCGTTCAATTTAGCAGAAATGTGTGCGAGCTGAAACAGTGTTGCGTCATTTTGAGGGTATAATGCGAAAGATAATTGCTTAAAAATACGTGCAATTCGCCCTGAGTTTTTGTAGTTGAGGGCTGTTCCAAAATTATATAATACCTCGGCTGCTCCTTGTTGAGGTGTTTTAATAACTCTCTCTAAGAAAGCATTTTTTTCAATTTTTTCTCGAAAGTTTTTAAGGACTTCGCGACCTGACAACATTTGTTCGCCATGCTGGATTGTTTGAAGAGCTTGGTTGCGCATACTATGGCGCAATTGGAATGAGGCATAGGCTATGATAATACGCTCATAAGTATTAGGAGCGATAAGAGTTCCCTGTTTGTTACTCAGTGCTTTAATGAAATATTTTTTTGCATCCTTTGGCCGTTCTGCAAGGTCGCTCATAAGTGCTAGATGATAAGATATAAAAAGGTCATACCAGACAGGACCTTTGAGTTTCTTAAGATCAGCGATTGCTTGAGATTTTTGTCCAGATCCAAATGTAATCCAAGCGCCGATGAGTTCAGGTATTGGATTATTGGACGTAGGAAGTTCTTTTAATTGGAGAAGAGTCTTGGCATTCTTATAGTCTTTTTTGATGAGACTTTCTACTGACAAAGTTAAGGAAACAAAGGGAGTTATAACATCGTTCTCTTTGAGTTTTTGGGCTTGTTGGACAGCTTCTTTAAAGTTTCCGACCGAGAGCATAGCTTCAAGGAGCTCTTTTTGTGTTTCAATGTTATCAGGTTGATAAACCAGTGCTTGTTTAAAATAATTGATAGCAAGTTCTGTTTTATTTTCATGATTTGCAACCCTTCCAGCTAAATAAGCACCTGTAAATGAGCTTGTATGAGTTGCTGCACTTATTTTACTGTAGGTGGGGGATGGCATCAGCATGATACCCACGATAAAAAGGGCAAAAAGTCGAGATACCGTTGCAGAGCACATGGAGCTAATCCTTTTCAAGATAATCAATTGATGGTGTTGTTTATAGATCATATCTCATTACTTTGTTGAGAAATACTGCGATTCTTGCAAAGAATTCAGTTTACGCGTGAAATACAAAATTCAACAGTCTCAACGAGAGCATTGTAAGCAAGATTTTCATTCATGGGAACAAGAGCATCAATTGCATATTTTCCATAGATGCGTGCTTGTTCTATTGTATCTGTGATACTATCATACTTTTCCATTAAGTGTTGCGCGTGTGCAAAGGATTCATCATTATTATTGCCATCTTCAAGCGCTTTTTTCCAGAAATCTTTTTCTACCATATTCCCACGCTCATATGCGAGAATAACAGGCATTGTGATTTTTCCTTCTCTAAAATCATCCCCTATATTTTTTCCTAAGTTTTGAGCACTACCGCTATAGTCAAGTGCATCATCAATTAATTGGAAAGCTAAACCTAAGGATGTTCCATATTCACGTAATGAAGAACGCTCTTTATTTCCATAGCCAGCAATAATGGGTCCTACTTCAGCGGCTGCTGAAAAAAGTGCTGCTGTTTTTGCATTGATGATTTTGAGATATTCTGAAGGGCTGGTTTTTATATTTTTTGCGGCAGAAAGTTGCATAACTTCTCCTTCAGCAATAATTGCAGCAGCGTTGGCTAGGACAGAGAGCGCTTCTATGGAACCGACATCGACCATCATTTTAAAGGCCTGGCCCAATAGGAAATCACCAACAAGTACACTTGCTTGATTCCCCCAAATCATCCGTGCTGTAGATTTTCCACGTCGTAAATTACTTTCGTCAATCACATCATCGTGTAGTAATGTTGCTGTATGCATAAATTCAACAGCTGTTGCGAGTTTTATATGCCCGTCACTTTGATAACCGAACATATGAGCAGAAGCGAGCGTAATCATTGGGCGTAATCGCTTTCCACCTGATGAAATAAGATGGTTAGAAATTTCAGGGATCATCTCAACCTCTGATTTTGCCATAGAGAGAATAAATTGATTTACGCAATCCATATCTTTTTGAGTAAGATTGACAAGAGATTGAAGAGAAATTTGATTATTTCTTATTTGTTTTAGTTTGATAGCTGCACTCAATGTGTTTACTCCTAGAGTATTGCAATGGACATATATAAAAATTACTTTATTCATTAGCATAAAGGGGGTTTGGTTTTGACTCAAGCTTTTGATGTCGTTTAAAAGTGTTAGCTTGGAATGTTATTGGCAAGAAATGTTCTTTAGCGAGTGTAATCTTATTGTTATGAAATAATAAAAAATTTAAAATAGCAGCTGAATGGCAAAAATGCAGTTTATAAAGATGAACATTAGGCTTTTAAATGAATAAAGCAGCGAATCAAATTGGTGAAACAATTGACAGTTTTCACCGCGGAAAATTTTATTTGGTTCAACCCCATAAATATGGTCATCGTTCTGGAATGGATGCGATGTTATTAGCTAGTTTGGTTCCAAGTGATTTAAAGGGCAAGGTTGTTGATTTAGGGGCAGGTGCTGGAGCTGCAGGGTTGGCTGTTGCTTCGCGTTGTCTGAAAGTTCATGTTACCTTAGTTGAACGTTCAGCTTTTATGGTATCTTACGCTCAAAAAACGCTTATGCTAAAACAAAATAAACAATTTGCTAGCCGAATTTGTTTGCTAGAAGCAGATGTTACCTTCAAAGGGAATGCCCGTATAAGAGCAGGTTTGATAGATAATAGCTTTGATTTTGCGATTATGAATCCACCTTTTAATAATCCCACCGATCGTAAGACACCTGATAAACAAAAATCTGAAGCACATGTTATGTCTGAAGCGATGTTTGATAACTGGTTGCGGAGTGCAGCAGCCATTGTTAAGCCAGGTGGATACTTAGGGCTCATTGCGCGTCCACAATCGCTGACAGATATCTTGCGTGCTTTAGAAGGGCGTTTTGGTGGTATTTGTATAATTCCTGTGCATGCACGTGCGAAAACAGCAGCAATTCGTCTTTTATTTTACGCAAAACGAGGAAGCAGAGCAGCTTTATCTGTTTTGCCGGCATTGGTTATACATGAAGGTAATGACCATACTTTTTCACCACGGGTTGATGCAATTAATAATGGATATATAAGCTTGTGGGAACTTTTCTAATAGTATCTTGTGTTTTTTAGTTTATTATTTAGAGTCCAAACTTTGTTATTAGGGAGGTTTGACTTTGGGTGAAGTTATATTTCTGCTTGTAATGTGGGGATTGATTGGCGCTTTTGGATATTATCGCGTTCTTCCTTTTTGTTGTCCTTTCCTATTTAATTGTTCTTAATTTATAAGGAGATTTTGTTTTGATGGATTTTATTAAAAGTTTTATTCCACGCCGTTTTTCTTCCGATAAACTTGAAATTCCTGTGGTGCGCCTTCAAGGAGCAATTATGGATTCATCAGCGTCTATATCTCGTACTCTTTCCCTCAGTAGGTGTGCAAATCTTTTAGAGAAGGCTTTCGGACACAAAAAGTCACCGGCTGTTGCACTTATTATTAATTCTCCTGGTGGTTCACCTGTACAGTCGCGTTTTATCTTCAAGCGTATTCGTGATTTGGCAGAAGAAAAAAATAAAAAGGTTCTTGTGTTTATTGAAGATATTGCAGCATCCGGTGGTTATATGATTGCTTGTGCGGGGGATGAAATTTTTGCAGATCCTTCTTCAATTGTTGGTTCCATTGGAGTGGTTTCAGCTTCCTTTGGTTTTCCGGAACTTTTGAAAAAAATTGGTATCGAACGGCGTGTCTACACAGCAGGAAAGAACAAAGTTACATTAGATCCATTTCAGCCAGAAAAAAAGGCGGATATTGAGCATTTGAAATCTCTCCAACTTGAAGTGCATCAAACTTTTATCGATTTGGTTAAAGAACGGCGTGCTGAAAAATTATCAGATGATTCGAATCTCTTTACAGGAATGTTTTGGAGTGGAAAACAAAGCGTTGAGCTTGGTCTTGTTGATGGATTGAATGATGTACGTTCTGTTATTAAAGAGCGCTTTGGTAATGATGCAAAACTTCGACTTATTACGCCTCCAAAAAGTTTTTTAGGACCTAAAACGCCTTCAGGAGTGACGGCACATACGGTTTATACAGTCATTGATAGTGCATTGATGGCAGCAGAAGAGCGAGCACTTTGGCAGCGTTATGGTTTGTGATGGAAAGGATCATTCAAGCCAGAGAGATTTTTATCTAAAAACAGATGCTAGAAGAAAAAAGGCTTGAAATGATACGAATGAGAACATGTCGTTTGTTTTGTATGAGAACTCTTTATATTTATTGTTTTTTAGAAAACGATTAAGAATATTCCAAGCTGTTTATAGTGCTAGTGCTAAAAGTGTGGATAAAAGGGGGGAATTTGTAAAAGAACCCTATACAGGTTAATATTACGTCATATGATGCCAAATGTACAAGCTTCGTTCCAAAGACATTCCTATTTATTTACACCTATTAAATTGAATTTAGCTCTACATGTTGTGGGGCAACGTGCTGATGGGTATCATTTAATAGAAAGTTTGGTTTATTTTAGTCTTAGCGGTGATTGTCTACACTATGCACCTTGTGAAAATAATCAGTTTGTTTTGACGGGGCCGTTTGCAAAAGGACTTGTTTCTCATTTAGACAATTTGGTTATTCGCGCACGGGACTTTATGCATAAGACTTTTCCGGAATGTGCTCAACCTGCTTTTTTTCGGCTTGTAAAAACATTACCTGTTGCTTCAGGCATTGGTGGCGGCTCAGGTGATGCAGCTGGGGTTATCAGCATGTTGCGTCAACAGTGGAATCTTGATTGCCCTTACGAAGAATTAGCAAAAAAGAGCTTAGTTCTTGGTGCTGATGTTCCCATGTGCCTTTGTGCATTAGAATATCAGCAGCCGCTTTTGGTCAAAGGAATTGGTCAAGAGATGATACAAATAAAAGGAGCCTGTTCTCTTGCAATAGTATTGGTTAATCATGGACAAGAGATTTCAACACCAACTGTTTTTAAAGCGTTAGAGAAGCGTCATAATCCTTCTTTAAAAATTAATACAGACGCTTTAAAAAGTGTTGATTCATTGGTTAAAGCTTTACAAGAAACGCGTAATGATCTTTTTTCTCCTGCATTAAAAATAGCACCTCAGTTAGCTGAAGTGTTATCTATATTAGATGAATGTGGAGCTCTTTTTTCCCGTATGTCTGGAACGGGAGCAACTTGCTTTGGCATTTTTAAAAATAAACAAACGGCGCAACAAGCAGCTCTTTTTATCAAATCAATGCACCCAAATTGGTTTGTAAAACCTATCATGACTTTAGGAAATATTTGATAAATAAATATAAAAGCTTTTATTTCATCATGATTTTATTATACATAATGAAAGAGGGGAACCAAAGAAATGTGCTTTTTATCTTTTGTGTAAGAGTTCGCAGAATATTTGAAGAGCCATTTAAAACTGTAATGCTTGCAAAAAATGATCAGGCTACAGAAATAGATGTATGTTTGTTGTATGTGTGATTTATCAAAGATGTTTAATTTGCCGCTTCAACCAAATTTTTCGTGCGAATTGGATTTGCAAAAACAGGGTTTTTTTCATATAGCAGGTGTTGATGAAGTAGGACGGGGGCCTCTCGCGGGACCTGTGGTAACAGCAGCCGTTATCTTGGATAGAGATCGTATTCCTAATGGGTTAAATGATTCAAAAAAACTTTCTTTTTTCCAACGAAATAGACTTTATCATGAAATTTTGCAAAGTGCATTAGCGGTTTCAGTCGCCAGTCTTTGTGCTCGTACAATTGATCAATCTAATATTAGAAAAGCAACTTTAGAAGCAATGCGTCGCTGTATTATAGGATTAGCCATTCCAGCCCACTATGTCCTTGTTGATGGGCGTGATATTCCTTCTGAGTTGTCCTGTTCTGCAATGGCGTTGATTAAGGGCGATCAGCGTTCAGTTTCAATTGCAGCCGCATCTATTATTGCGAAAGTAACGCGTGATCGGATGATGGAATGTGCAGGACAAGTTTATAAAGGGTATGGTTTAGAGAAGCATGTAGGTTATGCAACGCTAGCGCATCGTACAGCTCTTGATAAATATGGACCAGTTATAGGGTTACATCGTTATAGTTTTGCACCACTAAAAGAGTGTAAAAAAGGTAATTAAAATCAGTTACTTATTACAAGAGTAAGGGGTTTTATAATCATTGATTCTATTATGTTTTTTGAGTGTCTATCCCTAACCTTTTTGAAGCTTTTTTATCACTTATTCCTATCTATTTTTTCCAGATATAGAATCAGATATTTCTAACATGGGCTTAACTCTTATTTGTTATTAACCGTATAGCGATGATATACGACAAGGGGTGGTAATGGCAATTGTGAGTTTTAAACATAAGGGCTTAAAATTATTTTGTACAACAGGTTCCACAAAAGCTATTTGACCAGATCATGTAAAAAAATTCGCGTTATCTTAACGGTTTTAACAAGTGCTACTACGCTTGAAATATTGAGAGAGCCTGCCTTTAAAATGCACCATCTTAAAGGTGAACTTATAGAGTACTGTTCTATATGGGTGAATGGAAATTGGCGTGCTACTTTTCGCTTTATAGGAACAGATGTGGAGCTTGTTGATTATCAAGATTACCATTGAAGAAAGGAATGAAAAAAAATGATGCACAACCCCGCACATCCGGGTAAAGTTCTGAAAGTAGCTTTCTTAGAAGAAATGGGGATAACAATACAAAAATTAGCTGATCATGTCCATATGACAAGAGCTTCTTTATCAAGAGTGATTAACGGACATGCTTCTATAAGTACCGAGCTTGCTGTTAAATTAGAATTAGCTGGTTTTAGTAAAGCAAAATTTTGGTTGGATATGCAAACAAACTATAATTTATGGCAAACAATGCAACAGGCACAACCACCTATTTCTCCTCTGGTTTCTGATACATCTCAAACGCCGCTTTGATTTCGTTAATAATTTTGATAGCAATTTAGTTTGTTAAGCGGTGCTTTGTGAGGCTAACTTTTTTGGAGCTTTTTGATTGCTTCAAGGGAAAGTTTTTACGGTCTGCACTCTTTATATCAAGGGATGCCATTTTATCTTCGGTTCAACCAAAAAGCGCTTTCATTTGTGAAACCGTAGCACCAGCATTGGCAGTATGTTTTGCTGCTAATTTTTGCAATCCGTGCGCTGATTTTTTAATACCCGCCGCATTACATGCTTCACGAAAGAGGTTGCCAAAACTTTCTTTGATAAGCTTATTTCCATCTTTACCACAAATGAATGTTTCATCACCTATGGGACCAATTTTAAGGGTTGCCTCTAGTTCTGGTAAAACAAGCCCGTATAAAGAAGAAGGTTAATCCAGATGCGTTCATGTGTACCATGTGACCAACGGTGATAATATTTGTCTATGTCCTATTCTAGCCAAGGCAGTAATCCCTCGTTGTTAAGAGATTTTGGTGCTTTTATATTAAAGGCAGGATTTTTATTTAAAAGGGCATTATCAACCGCCTAATTAAAGAGACCGTTTAAAGAGGTCAAAAAATGTTTTGCTGCTGCGAGAGTATGTCGCCTTCTGTCTACGGCGTCAAGGATATGGTGTCTTTCTATACTTTTATATGCACGATCAGCAATATGTTTAGAAACATTATTCAGAATTCGATATTTAACTTTTTTAGTAGATTCTGATTGATTATGCCATTGCATGCTTTGTAAATACTGATGCAATAACCAATTGAAAGAGCCTTTTGTAAGTCTGGTTATTTTCTTGGAGATGCCATTTTGCACTTATTTAATAGCCAGTGTATATTTGCTCTGATGGAAATCAAAGGACTGTCATAAATTTTAGCATTTCTATAAATTTTAGCTTTTCCACTAATAAATGTAGCACCGGAAACTTGTGCATTGGCAAAAACACATGCGTTTTCATAAATATCAGAAATGTTATCAATATAAGCATCACCAAAAACCTTGGCATAACCATAGACTTTTGCATCATCACCTACCCAGCAATTACCATCATGACTTAGGTTGTCTTTTTTTGTATAAAGCCCGCCAAGATCACCTGCTTTAACAGCATCAAAATCCCTTAAAGCACGAATTCGGTGAAGAGTTTTTCCATCAACCTCAGTTATTTCATCAGTCAGTTCATATTTATTTTCCATGGTTTATTTCCTTGATTTGCGTACAATCCACCCGTAGCGTGAATCATGCATTATTTAAAAGTTGTTAGGAATGGGGAGAGGGCTAGAGGTTGTAAATGCCCCCCATATGTAAAAAGTTTGTAAGTTTATTTTTTAAAATGTGCTTAATTTCATATTTCCAATCAGACAATTGAGTGAGAGCTAATGCGAGTTGTCCTCTATGACACATGTATACATTGGCTTCAAAACAGGTGATTGCAACGCGCTTTTTTAAAAAAATTTGATATAATTTGTTTATTGCACAAGAATTATTCTTGAGAGTTGTATTTTGATAATCTTCAAAAAGGCGGTCATAATCTTTTTGTGTTTTCAAATTTCTTCGTTTTTCAGAAGCAATTCCAAGTTCAGGCATATGCATATATTCAATATCAATGTTGCTTACAGCTTTCTCTAATTGTCTTTTCGAAAATCCGAGGTTTCTACTTATTGAATTTTTACGAACATCACACAAAAGTTTAATATTATTTTTGATCAGTTGATTGAGATAGTCCTCAGAGGATTTTCTTTCATAGCCAATGGTAAAAAAATAAAGCTCTCATCTTTAGCAGGCTGTATGATGATATTTTTGATGTTACACACATTTAATTTCCTTAGTAAATGGGTGGGGGCTCTATGAGCGCCTCTTTCCAAAAGGATAAATCCTCTAGTGATTATCATAGTGTTGTGGAACAATCAGGCATCAAAGCGGGTGATGGCGGCTTTAAGATCAACGTTAAAGATAAAACAACGCTGACCGGAGGCATCATTGCCAGCACCGCGCCGGCAGATAAAAACAGCCTGACCACAGGAAGCATTAGTACTAGTGATATCAGCAACAGTGCGCATGCTCAAGCTAGCAGCCAAGGGTTTAGCATTTCTGGGAATGACACGATAAAAAACATTGCCAAAAATGCTTTAAGTCACGGCAAAGCCCATAATGGAGCGGAAGGATATACAAATCCGCTATCAGCGGTGCACCATCATCCTCACTGATACAACTGGACAGAGGGCGATGGGGCAAGATGCTGGACAAATCATTGGCTCTCTCTCTCAACCACAACACCGCAGCAGTCCACTAGGGCTGTCGCACCGATAGATGCCATATTGCTTGAGGGCATCGTTCATAATCGCTTAGACATGATCAATGATTTATCGGATGAAGGTCTTGGATACTGGGACAAAGTGCGCGAAATGACAAATGTCAAAGAGCATCCAGTAGGTGAGGTTGAGCATGATGAAAATGGCAATGTCCTCTATTTAACTGATGAAAATGGAGAACCTATATAAAGACAGTGATGGAGAATATATTACTCTGTATCACTTTTTAAAAGCTGAAGATGAGCAGCCAGCATTTACAAGTTGGTTCTGATGGCAACAGGCGTATGTTCTAAAATGGCATTTTTAACACATCCGATGATGCTGCGTGTTATGCTGTCCAATTTGCTGACAATGATCATGGTCCCCTTTATTTTACATACTTCCCACAAGCTAAAGACTGGGAAGTGGAAATAGGGATAGCGATTTTTCAGAAGCTTCTGGAAAGTAAACTTTTTTTGATTGACCAATTCAACCAAGAAATTTCAGGATACAATGTATCTTTATGGCAATACAGGATTGCATATTGATGCCCATAGTTGTGGCAGTTTGACAGGCTTTAATATGCTGAATTCTTTCAAACAAGAAGGTATGCACGGGATAGCCGACAACACGAATATCAATTTCTATAGACCAGCCTTTAATGTTTTAGTTGCATCTGGTCTGTTAGGTTATGTGAGTGATGGCAAACAAACTACTATTGGCTTTGATGGGAATAGATATGACTTTGTAAGCAGAATTATTGGTGTATACCTACGAGACAATACCTGCTGGTAGTAACGTTTGGAAAGAATGATTGAGAGTGGCTACAAATCCCATAAGTTCCCATACCTGTCTTGGAGATGCGGGCCAAGCATGTCGGTATATTTACGGCTCATCCAATCGAGTACAAGTCCTTTTAAGGAGGAACAAATGAAACAAACTCTAAAATTATTAAGCGCTGTAACTTTGTTCAGTATAGCCGGATGTCAATTTAACAAACCTCCTCTAGGAGAGGTGACAGCGTGGAAGAAACTAGGAGCAGATTTTACAGAGGTAGGAAAAGCCTTGTTAGAATGTGGAATGCCAACACCTTATTATACCGATCCAGAAAGCAGAAAGCTAAGTAACAATGCATGGGCAACAATTCATGCGTGTATGGTTCAATCAAGTTTCCATTATGAAAATGAACATGAGGGAGGATGGTGTTATACTTTTAGAGACGAAAACCTTCCCATTTGTCGTCCAGGCACTGTCATACCACAGCGAAGTGTCAAGAAGCGCTTAAATAGCCCTTATTGTAAAAAGCATTCAGAACAACTTGAATGCAAACCTTAGGTCTTGCTTCAGCAGAGAAAGCCTTGAATTTACACCAAATAAAGCTCTAGGTTGATGAGCTTGAGAAAGCCTTGTCCGTCCTTACGTGACAAGGTTTTTTTTATGCCGCGTCGTTATAACGTTGCTGCTTTGCTTGCTCGATGACATTGATAAGATCTGATTGCAACCAACGCGATAAAAAACCAAATTTTAAAGGTTTTGGGAGAGAGCCATTGGTTACATGACGGCGGAATGTTGAAACACTCATATGAAGCAATTTTGCACTTTCACGGTCTGTTAAAAGAATATCATTTTCTGTCATAATAATTTCCTTTCACTATAAAAAAATGGTAACAAATCATAAGCATTTATTAACCATATTTTTGTTCATTTTTGAAGGTATTTTATTTATAGAAAACAATATTTTATCATATTTTTTCTGATGTGATAAATTATGACTCTTATTGAGAAAGAATGAGAGAAAAGAGAGCTAAAGTTATCCACAGATAAGGGGGTTATTCACCCCATATCTTAAGATTGACCTGTGACATAAGCCGCCCATTTATCCATATAAACGCGGCGCTGTTCTAGATAATCAGTCCGACGATAGGCACGCTCTACTTGTCCTCCTACTGTATGATTTAGAATAGTTTCAGCGACTTCATAGGGAGCATCGGTTGTTTCAGCGAGCCAATTGCGTAAACTAGAGCGAAAACCATGGGGGCAGGCTTCAATTTTATTTTTTCTCATATACGTAGCCATACATTTCTCAGCGAGGGGACCACGAACTCTAGCAGAAAAAAAGAAATCATTACGAGAGAGCAAGCGCGCTTGTTTTAGAATTTCTAATGCTTCTGTTGATAGAGGCACGCGAAATTCTGTTGTAGCATCACGCCTTCCTTTCATATTCTCAGCAGGAATGGTCCATATATTCTCCTCAACTTGATCTTTATGAATATGACGTAAAGGATTGGTACGAACGCCTGTAAGAATAAGCAAACGCAAAGCCAGTTGTGTTATGGTTGATGCTTCACAGAGTGTTTTATAAAAAGTAGGCACATCTTTCCAATCCATGGCTGGTAAATTTTGCGTTTTATGACGTTGTTTACCTAAGAGCGCGCGTGCTTTTTCTGTTGCTTGTAAATCAACATTCAATCCTAATGCAGCCGCATGTTTGAGACAAAGATTGAGACGAATAAGAGCTCTATAAGCAGTTCCAGCTTTTGAATGCCAAATAGGGGCAAGTGTATTGCGTATCTCTGTTTGAGTAATCTCAGAAACGGGAAGACAGCCTAGTTTAGGGAGAATATGAAGGCGTAATGGTAAAAACCAATCCCCATCTTTACCATCATTTTTTAATTTAGCTTTACGACTTTCAAAAGCATCCAACGCGATATCTTTTAAATAATGGAGATTACTTATTGCCTCACGCTTTTGTTTTTCACGTTCTTTAATAGGATCACGACCTTCACGAAGAACAGAACGCCACCCAGTTGCCAATTCACGAGCTTGTTTTAAAAAAACATCTTGCAACGCTCCCAAGCCCATTTCACGGCGCCGCCCATGAATGGTAAAACGGTAAATCCATTGAGCACCTCCATCTTTACACTTATGAAGTAACAAGCCGGCACCATCATTATATTTACCAGCTCGTGGGTGTTGCGACAGCCCTTGCATTAAGACGGTTCATAAGAGCCATTTTTAGTCCTTTCTTCTATAGTTTTTACCCATACGCCAGCCCCGCTTGTGATGTGCAAGCAAGCGGTTTTGATTGATTCAAGATAAACAGATTTAAAATGAGAGAATCCTACAGTATTAGTTTTTTCATTCAATATGAAAACAATAAGTTATCCTTATAAATCAATGTGATGTAGCAGGATGAAGATGTTTATGCAAAGAATCTAAAAGTTTTTTTGCGAGTGTTTGAATAAGTCCTTTGTTTTTCTGAATTTTAGATACAAAATACTATTGCTAAAGTACTAAAAGTAGATCATGCTGGTAAATAGATGAAACTTTGATGGCGCTTTGTTTTAAAAAAGGCAATATTTGATTTCACTGTTTGCGCTGGCATTGATTTTGCAATAACAGATAATAGTTTATTGTATGCAGAATACTGTTATTCAGATTTCGGTAAAAAGAAATTTATAAAGAATATTATCATTAACAGTTATGCGAAAATTTAATGAAAATGAATCCAACTTTAATACACATAATTTTAGTGTGATTTATTTTACAAATTCTCATGGAATGCAAAATTAAAAGTTTAAGAAGCCTTATTTTCAAAAATTCTTTATTTTTTTGTGAGTGTGTCATTTTTGCTACAGATCTTTCAAAAAAGATGCTCTATATACATTTCATTTTGGATATTTGGAGAGATTTTATGAATACAAAACGTTTAATAACAGCGTCTATTTTTTCTTTAATTTCAGCGTCTACAGCACTAGCTGCTGATGTTATAATTCCTCATCAGCCAGCATCATCGACTTCTTCTACCATTATCGCGCCTACTTTTTCATGGACAGGTCTTTATTTAGGTGTTCAAGCGGGTGGTTTTTCGAGCAAAGCTGATATGGCTCTTGTTGGTCAAGAAAAGAGTTTACCACTGGATAAAGAGTTCTCTCCTAAACTTTCAGGTTTTGCAGGTGGTTTTTATGCAGGTTCTAATATTGATCTCGGTGACAACTTTATTTTTGGCGTCGATACGGATTTAATGATATCTGGAAAAAAACACACAAAGACCATTACTATAGGTGCAGCTGATAACACTACAGTAGAAAATGCAGTCGTAAGATCCCGCAGATCTGCAGAAACACCAGCATCAGCGTCAACAGTATCACAAACGCTAAGTTCACAATCGCAAGTATCTGGAAAATCAGCTGCGCCAAAACCAGCAGAAGGAAAGGTACAAAAGTTGCAAGGGGAAGCGAGCACTAACGCTAATCCAAAAACAACAGAAAATACCGTATCATCCACCACACCACAAACGTTACCAAACTCAACAATAGATACGTCAGCACAGGGATCAGAATCAGCAAAAATAGTATCAGGAGCGTCATCAGTAAGGTCAACTCCAACAGCAGAATTAAAGGCAAAAGTGCAATTAGTACCATCTTCATTAGCAAGATCAGACACAGGAGAGACATTGGTAAGCCGAGTAAGTGAATCAAAACCAGTTTCACTGAAACCAGCATCCTCCAACCCAGAGGCAGGAGCACCAGAGCAGTCAAAGTCGCTCGTATTGGCAAAATCAGCTACAGGAGAGCAACCGTCAAAAGTAGGGAGAAGTGGATCAAGCGTTTCTGTGCAATCAATGCCTGTACAACCAGCTGTAACAAAACAAATACCATCTATCCCATCAACAGGATCAGAATCGAGTAAACCAGCAGAAAAAACACCTACATCGGTGCAACTATCAGCAGTAGAAAGAACAGTATCGAGCGCACCACTTGTACTAGCGAGATCAAGATCATCCTCTGGTTCAGAGACAAACGCTTCTAATGGAACAAGCGGAGCCCAACGGGGAGGTTATCATAGTTCTTCCCATGGTAGCGGAAATGCTAATCCGCATGGTGCACCTCATGCAGCTGGGCATGGCTCTGGCGCTCATGCGCATGGTTCTAATCCACATGCTTCTAGTTCTCATGGTGGACAGAATATGGCTGGACACGGTGCACAAAATACACAAGCGGTGGATAAGAATGATTCCAGTGTATATGGTATAGAACAAATAAAAAAGATGGCTTCTGAACTTGGTCTTGATCAAGAGTATGAAGTTGAAACGTTAAGTCATACTTTCAAACAAAATTGGGGTGGTGCTACACGGGTACGTATTGGTTTTGCTGCTGATCGCTTTATGCCTTATCTTGCTGGTGGTATTGCTTATGGGCAATTCCAAGACACTGTATCAATATCCGTTAAGGATGAGGATGGAAGAGTCGTTTCTTCTAAGAACTTAGCTGATGAAACAAAAACCATGATTGGTTACACACTTGGTGGTGGCGTTGATTTCTCGCTTCTGGATAATGTGATTGTACGTGCAGAATATCGTTACTCTGATTTTGGTAAAAAGAAATTTGCAAAGGAAAAACTTGAAGTTAACTACAAAACCAATGATTTCCGTGTTGGTGTAGCTTATAAATTCTAATTTTTTAAAGAGTAAATTTCTAAGAGGCTCCACTGTCAGTGGAGCCTTTATTTTTTAAAAGATCACTTTTTGGTTTCTTTTCTTGTGAATTTCATGATAAAGCCCATAGAGTGTGATGATATATTTTCCTGATCGCTGCTTAATACGAATGATAAGCTCGGCTTTCCCTATAGATAAAAACCAGAGTTGCAGGGTTCAGGGAAGTTATGCAAAAATGAAATCGTAAAAGTGGACAGGGATATTTCACAATGGCTGTGAAAAATGAAACAATAGATTATTCAAAAACTCTTTATCTCCCACAGACAAATTTTCCTATGCGTGCAGGGCTTCCGCAAAAAGAGCTTGAATTGATGGCGCGTTGGGAAGATATGGGGCTTTATGCGCAATTGCGCCAACAAGCAAAAGATCGTCCATTTTATATTCTTCATGATGGTCCACCTTATGCAAATGGTCATATTCATATCGGGCATGCTTTAAACAAAGTTCTAAAGGATGTGGTTGTCCGGTCATTCCAAATGCGCGGTTTTAATGCAAATTATGTTCCTGGTTGGGATTGCCATGGGCTTCCAATTGAATGGAAAATTGAAGAAAAATATCGAGCACAAGGAAAAAATAAGGATGAGGTGCCTCTTAACGAGTTTCGTCAAGAATGCCGTGAATTTGCACAGCATTGGGTGACCGTTCAAAGTGAAGAATTTAAACGCCTTGGTGTTGTGGGAGATTTTAACACGCCTTATACTACAATGGCTTTTCATGCAGAAGCACGCATTGCCAGTGAATTGATAAAATTTGCTATGTCAGATCAGATTTATCGTGGTTCCAAGCCAGTGATGTGGTCTGTTGTGGAGCGTACGGCCTTGGCAGAGGCTGAGATTGAATATCATGATCATGAATCAGAGGTGCTTTGGGTTAAGTTTCCTGTTTTTGAAGCAAATTCTGATGATTTATATGGTGCTCATGTCGTCATTTGGACAACAACACCGTGGACAATTCCAAGCAATCGTGCAGTGAGTTATTCTTCGCAAATTTCTTATAGTATTTACGAAGTTGAAAGTGCTGAAAATGATTTTGGTCCTCAAGTGGGAGAAAAGCTTCTTTTTGCAGACGCTTTAGCGATGAGTTGTGGAGAAAAAGCCAAACTTGTTTTGAAGCGTTTGCGTGTTATTTCTTCTGAAGAGTTGAAAGCTCTTGTTCTTTCTCATCCACTCAAAGGTTTAGCTGGAGGGTATAATTATAAAATTCCATTGCTTGATGGTTCGCACGTAACAGAGAGTGCTGGTACAGGTTTTGTCCATACAGCACCAAGCCATGGGCGTGAGGACTTTGAAATTTGGAATGATTATAAGTCCTTACTGGAGCAAGCGGGGATTGATTCATCTATACCGTTTCCTGTTGATGATGCAGGGTTCTATACGAAAGATGTTCCAGGTTTAGGACCAGATCGTGAAGGAGGACCTGCACGTGTTATTGATGATAATGGAAAAATGGGTGACGCCAATAAAGAGGTCATTAACGCTTTAATTAAAGCAGATCGATTGTTTGCACGGGGGCGTTTAAAGCATTCCTATCCCCATAGTTGGCGTTCAAAAAAACCCGTTATTTTTCGCAATACACCACAATGGTTTATTTCAATGGATAAAGATTTTGGGGATGGTTCAACTTTACGTAGTCGGGCTTTGGAAGCTGTTTCAAAAACGCGTTTTGTGCCATCTTCTGGACAAAACCGCCTAGCTTCTATGATAGAGGATCGTCCTGATTGGGTTCTTTCTCGTCAGCGTTCTTGGGGGGTTCCTATTTGTATTTTTGCGAATGAGGATGGTGTTATTCTAAAAGATGAAGGTGTGAACGAGCGTATTTTACGGGCTTTTGAAGCAGAAGGGGCAGATGCATGGTTTGCTGAAGGAGCACGTGAACGTTTTTTAGGTGAGCGTGCACATGAGCCTTGGGTACAGGTTTATGATATTTTGGATGTTTGGTTTGATTCTGGAGCAAGCCATAGCTTTGTGTTAGAAGATCGGGCTGATTTGAAATGGCCTGCTGATGTTTATTTTGAAGGTTCAGATCAACATCGCGGATGGTTCCAATCTTCTCTTTTGGAAAGCTGTGGTACGCGTGCTTGTTCTCCCTATAAAGCCGTGATCACACACGGTTTTACTTTGGATGAGAATGGTAAGAAAATGTCTAAATCTTTAGGCAATACGGTTGTTCCGCAAGAGATCATTAAAACATCTGGAGCTGATATTTTTCGTCTCTGGGTTATGACAACCGATTATTGGGAAGATCAGCGTTTAGGCAAAAAAATTCTTCAAACAAATGTGGATTCATATCGTAAACTACGCAATGCAATTCGTTGGATGCTAGGAACTCTAGCACATGATGATGGGGAAGAAATATCTTATGGTGCACTGCCGGATCTTGAAAAATTTATATTGCATAGGCTTTTTGAACTTGATCAGTTGATTAATCGCGCTTACGATGAATTTGATTTTAAAAAGATTATGCGTGCATTATTGGATTTTTCAATCATTGAGTTATCGGCATTTTATTTTGATATCCGCAAGGATTCTCTTTATTGTGATGCGCCTTCATCAAAAAAACGCAAGGCCTCCTTGCAGGTTGTCCGTGAGATTTTTGAGCGTATGGTAACATGGCCTTCTCCAATGTTGCCTTTTACTATGGAGGAAGCTTGGTTAGAGCGTTATCCAGAAAGCCAATCGGTGCATTTGGAACAATTTCGCTCTGTACCAGAAGAATGGCAAAACCAATCTTTGGCTGAGCGTTGGAAAAAAATTCGGCAGGTCCGTAAAGTTGTGACAGGTGCTTTAGAGCTTGAACGTGCTAATAAGCGTATTGGATCCTCTTTGGAAGCTGCGCCTATTGTTTTTATTTCCAATCTGGTTTTACGAGAGGCATTAGAAAATGTGGATATGGCGGAGATCTGTATTACCAGTGCACTCACAATTAGGCAGGACACGATACCTTCCGATTCTTTTACTTTGAATGATGTTGAAGGTGTTGGTGTATATCCAGAGAAGGCATTAGGAAAAAAATGTGCTCGATCATGGCGTTATACACAAGATGTTGGGAGTGATCCAGCTTATCCGGATGTATCTGCTCGTGATGCAGCTGCTTTGCGGGAACTACAGATTCTTGGTAAGATTTAAAATTTTAAATCAAGGGAAAGGAGTACAAGTATATTTCTCATATTGATGAATATAGTTTTTTGTGGTACAAAGTAAATTCCGTTGTTTTTTCTGCAGGGGGGAAATTTGTGTATGGACCGTTCTCTCATAAATAACGGGAATATTAATCAGCCATATACTTAGGAAATGGAATAGGCAGTGAGAAAACGTGAAGTAAAAATATTTCCAATAGGAATTTTAGGGATGTGCTTTGTTCTAACGGGATGCAATTTATCCGCTCCTACCTATGGTACCAATAAACCGGTTTCGATACAGTTTTTTGAAGATGTTGCTAATATTACTTCATTAACACCAACAAATAATAGCAGCCAGATTGTTATGAAACCTCATCCAAAACTTGTAATACCAAGCCCTAGTTCACGCAGATTTTTGCCGGTACCACAACAAGATAGATCTGTCAATGAAATGGCAGCATCGAAGAAGAATCAAGGAAATACTCCTTTTCCTCATAAAGGATCGTCAGTTAATGGCGCTGGTTCAGAAAACCCTTCACAGTTGAATGCGAAGCAACGACAGGAATATTTACGTCGTCAGAGAGCACAAGTTGGAAGTTCAAAATACCGTCGCTATCTCACTGAACCACCTTTAAGTTATCGCCAACCGGCAAAAACCGCACCTATTGGTCGATAAGGGAAAGACAAAATATTTAAAGTAAAGTATTTTTCCAATTACTTATGATACTAAGCTCTCATTCATGCACAGTTATAATGCTGTTGGAGGAGGGGTGTTATTCTCATGAAATAGCAATATGACAACAGCATCGAGAGAGTACTTCATGCGTTTCCTAACAAGAAATATTTCTCAAGTTCATTTTGCAACATCGTTCATGTGGATAGTATAACGTAAAATCTATTGTGCTCCACTATCTTGATGCTTAGGAAGGAGAAAGCTGATACCATCATTTTATTTTCCAGACTCTAGTTGCGACAATTCTTGCATTTGAGAGCCTTCATAAGAGACATTTTTAGTCTTTTCTACAACGTTCTTTATCCAGACGATAATCCCCCGCTTATGATGTGCAAAAAAGTGATTTTTATTGCTTCAATGTAATTTGAAAGAGAGTATATCTATGATATGTTGGAATTTATATTTTATTATACAAAATAATGAATTATTCTTATGAATGAATGTATCATCTAATAGAAGCAATATGCAGGATTAAAAGAGAGAAAAATGCTTTGAAATAGCTTTTACTATATATGTCAGAAGAATTAATAGTTTTTTAAGAGTGAAAGTTATGGAAGAAGAATTGTTTTTAGTATCGCTTTTGTACAAAAAAATCTTTAAGTAATTGAGCAGCTTCTTTTTCTTTAAAACCAGAATAAATCTCAGGTTTGTGATGACAGGTTGGTTGCTGATAAAAACGTGGACCATTTTCTATAGCACCCCCTTTGGGATCATTTGTTGCGTAATAGAGACGACGTATGCGTGCAAATGAAATGGCAGCAGCACACATAGCACAAGGCTCAAGTGTTACATAAAGATCGCAATCAGGAAGCCTTTCGTTTTGCAATGTTTCGCAAGCCATACGGATTGCGCGTATTTCTGCGTGTCCTGTAGGGTCATATGCAGATTTTATAAAGTTACCAGCGCGTGCAATAATAGCTTTTCCACGTGTAATGACAGCACCTACGGGAACTTCATCTTTTTTTGCAGCCTCTTGTGCTTCTAAAAGGGCTATTTCCATGGGCGTCAAAGTCATAATATTCTTTCTACTGAAGGTATAGAAAATCTAAAGGTTATCTCGATAAGGAATGCTATAGAATGAATAATTTATTACGCTTTTATAATGAAAAGAATACCTCTATTTTTTTTAAGAGTTTAAAACAAACTTGCAAGTCGGCAGATACATTATTGTCGTTAAAGGATAGAAAATGATAAATGATTATGCTACTTCATTTTTCAGGATAAGCGGTATGGTGCATGTGAATAATTTTCTGAACATACTTGCAAAGATTGGTTTGAAACGCAAATGAATGAAAATAATGAGAGTGAACGAATTGCTAAAAGGTTAGCGCGTGCTGGTATTGCTTCGCGTCGAGATGCAGAAATGATGATTGTTGCAGGTCGTATTTCTGTGAATGGTAAAGTCGTGACAACGCCTGCTTTTAATGTTAGCCGCTCTGATGTTATTAAAGTTGATGGCAAACCTTTACCTCCTATAGAACGAACGCGTTTATGGCTTTACCATAAGCCAGCAGGTCTTGTCACCACGAACCGTGATCCTGAAGGCAGACCTACAGTATTTAGTAATTTACCAAAAGGAATGCCGCGTGTTCTTTCTGTTGGAAGGCTTGACATTAACACGGAAGGGCTTTTGCTTTTAACCAATGATGGTGGCTTAGCGCGTGTATTAGAGCTTCCTGTAACGGGGTGGGTCCGCAAATATCGCGTCCGTGCTCATGGAAGAGTAAAACAGAGTGCGCTGGATAACCTTAAAAATGGTATTGCGATTAATGGTATTTTTTATGGTTCGATTGAAGCATCAATTGAACGTGAACAAGGGTCGAATGTATGGCTTTCTGTTGCGTTGCGTGAAGGAAAAAATCGTGAAATAAAGAATGTTTTAGGGGCATTGGGATTATCAGTTAATCGATTAATCCGTGTATCCTATGGTCCATTTCATCTCTCTGATTTAGAAGAAGGAGCCGTGCAAGAGTTAAAAGGGCGGATGTTACGAGATCAGTTGGGGGAGCGTTTGATTATGCAAGCCAATGCAGATTTTGATGCTCCTATTCTGAAACCCTTTTCAAATTCTGCAGTTGTTGCAGAAAAGCAAAGCCAGAAAGATCTTTCTGTTGCAAATGATGGTTGGGTTTTCTCAAGTGAAAGGGCGATACGACGCCGACCAAGAGATGGTTCTGTTGAACATAGTCGCGCGCAATTAAGTACAAAGTCTCATGAGAATGTAAAGAAGGAGAAAAGTGAAGAAGGAAAAGCAGAGCGTTTTTTACCGCGTTCTCGCCGTGCTAATGTTTGGATGGCTCCTGGTGCGCGTCCCCAGAGTGCACGTAGAAAGCCTTCCTATAGTGAGGAGAAATCGCATGATCATAAGAGCGGTTTGGATGGTAAAAAATCCTTTCATCGAGGCAAGGAAAAACTAAAAGAAAGTCCGTCACACAAAGAGAAGAGGGGAAGTTTTGTTCAAAAACGTGGCAAAACATCTTATGATGAGACGCACCCCTTTGGTAAGAAAGATCGCTTTTTAAAGGATAAAGAGAACATGATAAAAGGTGGTCATGATGAACATTCTTTTGAGAGAAAGAAAAAATCGTTTGGTGGTGCTATGAAAAAATCTAAACCACATAGGGACGGTGCAAAAACTTCGAAGCGATTTGGAGGTCCACGTGCGGATCATAGGCGGTAAATTTGCTGGGCGTGTTTTGTTTTCGCCTGTTAATCAGTCGATTCGCCCAACGAGTGATCGTACACGTGAAAGCCTTTTTAATATTCTTTCTAGCCGTGAAGAAGAATTTTGGATCAATAAACGCATTCTTGATCTTTTTGCTGGTACTGGTGCTTTAGGCATCGAAGCACTTTCGCGTGGAGCAAAGGCGGCTGTTTTTGTTGAAAACTCGGTTGAGGGGCGTGGGTTGCTTCAAAAAAATATAGAAGCCTTTGAATTACAGTCGATAGGACGGATTTTGCGTCGTGATGCGACCAAACTTGGCAATATTGGCACAATGCTTCCATTTGATGTTATCTGCGCTGATCCTCCCTATAGCCGTTGTTTAGGTGAACGTGCTTTCGTAGAAGCTTTGCGAGGGGGGTGGGCAAAAGCTGATACACTCTTCATACTTGAAGAAAAGAAAGATACAATGATTCATTTACCTGATGTCTTTTATTTAGATGATGAGCGGTTTTATGGTGAGACAGCAATACGTCTCTATAAATTACGATCGCTTACATCTTGAGAAAGTTCTTGTTTTTATCCGATAGGATGAAAAAATGCTTCTTCACAGTTTTCTTCATTTTATATGGTTTTTAAAAGGTTAAGCAGAAAATCAATAAAAGATTCTAATGTTAAAGGAATTGATGAATTTTTATTAGCTTTAATACAGAAGGATGTTTTTTCTCCAATAGGATATATATTCCTCGATAATAGTTATGATCTTTTTTATCTAATTTCTTTCTGCCATACCTTAATCATCACATTTCATCAGCAGTTGAAAGCTTTAAGCTATGCAGTCTGCATTGATATCTTATATGATGCGTAACTTCTATTTTTGCTATTGTCTAAACTTAAAACAGATATTTTTTATTTAAGGTAGACAATAGTGTTCATTTATCCTGAATATTTGTGTGTTTAGTTTAGTAATATCGCTTGTTGAGTTAATCATTACATATTAAGTAAATCTGAGAGTATTAAGTATCTTATCGTTGTGCAGCTTTAAGGATACTTTTTTATATTATTCTTTATCACTAAAGATAAGTAATTTGTAAAAAAGGGGAGATTATCGTGTTTAATTGGATATATAGTGAAGAGATTAATACAGAAGCAAGTGCTGAGCAAATTTGGGCTATATGGGAAGATGTGGCATCATGGCCTTGCTGGGATAGTGAACTTGAGTGGGTAGAACTTTCTGGTCCTTTCAAAGAAGGCGCTATAGGACGCATGAAACCTAAAAAGGGACCTACAGTAACTTTTACACTTGATAAAGTTATAAAAAATGTTTGTTTTTCTGATTATGCTAAACTTCCTTTTACACGTATGAGTTTTAATCATGAATATATTTGTTCAACAAAATCGGGTTCTTCAAATAACAAAATTCGTCATACTGTAACCATGTCTGGTTTATTTTCTCCTTTCTTTGGAATGATTATTGGGTCAAAAATTAAGTTACATCTTCGCGATGCAATGATTGAAATGAGCAGACGTGCTCTTACTGAAAACAAAAGCATCTCGTAAGGGGGGCATTTATAAAGAAGTTAATACCTTAAAAAAGGTGCAGAAATCTTAGCCTTGTTAGAATGAAATCAGTTATGAGTATATAGCAAATCGATGAGCTATGATCTGTTTTTTAGTTAGTCGTTGAAATCGTGTCAAATCATCTGAGAAAATTAATTTTGCACCAAAGATCTTATAAAAGCCATTGAATTTTATTCAATATATAAAAGCTTATAAGGCGCGCATTTTTACTGAAAATAAAGAAAGTTGTAGAAGCTTATTTCTGCTCTTGTGAATCTGTAGGTTGATATTGTCATGATATTTGCCAGTTTCTAATGTTGCGATAGTTTTTGATTTGAGAGCATTCATAAAAGACATTTTGACTCCTTCTTAAATAGTTTTTATTCATACGCCCCTTACTGATGATATGCTCGCAAATAGTTGTGATTGATTCAACATGAATAGGTTCGAAACGGAGAAAATTTAATGATATTTGATTCTTTTATGCAAATTACAAAATGATCAATTATGATTATAAATCAAAGTGTTTTTTTGATTAAAAGATTATAAGAACAGATAATTTCTTTGATTACTTTTCTAGAGAGTGCAGTTCTAAAAGGCTCTAGATGATAAAATAAAACCTCCCTTAATTTTCGTAAAAATTAATCTCGTATCGTTGTATGTATTTGGTTTAAATGTTTAAAAAGCGATTTTTTAAAATGCGCACAGATATCCCAGTTTCTGCAAATATTTTTGTATCTATTAAAACAATTATGAGCGATAAACTTGCCCAAATTAATTGGAAGAATATGCTTATTGTAGATTGAATTGAACAATAGATACAACATTGAGTTTTATATAAAAGTTTTATTGATTATCGTTTTATAACAATATTACGCTTCTTTATTTTTTAATGGAAGGAAAAGAGGAAGGAGTGTAGTTCTTAAATCAAAATCTATCCAGTATTTTGGGATTTTTGTTTCAGGAAAAAGAGTCTATTAAGTTATATCTGTTTAGTAACAAAATAACCAGTTAAGGATGAGGCATGAAAAATGAGATGCTCTTGATTAGACGCATTAGAAACGAGAGAGAATGTTATGATTATAACTTATTTCTGATAAATATAAAAAATGAGTTCTTTGTGATATCACGCTTATGAGAATAAAGAAGCTAATGACTGCTCATTTTGTTGAAGCAATAACGCAAGAAAAATTTTTTTATTCCGTTTATATTTTTTTGTTTACAAGATTGCCATCTTATTATGAGAGAGTTTATAGAAGCAAAGAAGTATACACAAATATAAGGCATTTTCTTGATTCTTGCTTGGAAATTAAAGAATGCTATAGGAATGAAGGAAGTTATTTGACTATCCAGAGGACATAAGGCTTGTGACTTAAGTCATTTTATACTTTTCGAATTTTTGAGGATTTTGGCTTAAATTCAAATGTTATTGTTAGGCCTTTTGTTAATTGCCAAATTTTCGGTTGATTTGATTGTCAGTACAGATTGGATTATCTAAAATGATAAGGGCCCATGAGAAATCTTGAAACTAAAGAGATTTTACGGCATATACAGCATATTACGTCTTTTCATAAAGAAGCTAAAAGGGAAATGATTTAATGCATTAAAAAAAAGAATGCATGAAATATGCATAATCTTATGAATAAACACACAAGAGTTATATTCTGATTTGTATAAATTTGTCAGAATGCTTATCAATGTAAATAATAAAATATTTTAGGGAGTCTATGATGACTGACAAAAACCAGATTGAGAAAGCAGTTTCGCTGGTTGAAGCAGCAAGGCGTTCTGGGGCAGATGCTGCTGATGCTGTTATTGTTCATGCTCATTCTACCAGTGTATCAGTTCGTTTTGGGAAAGTTGAATCGACAGAAGCAGCAGAGAGCAATGATTTTACTCTAAGGGTTTTTGTTGGAAAAAAAGTAGCAAGTGTTTCTGCTAATTTAGGATCTTATCCGCAAGAACTTGCGGAACGTGCTGTTGCGATGGCTAAAGCTTCTCCCGATAGTTTATTTGAAGGTTTGGCAGATAAAGAGTGTTTGGTTAAGCATCCTAAAGATCTTGATCTTTTTGATGATTTTGTACCTAGCAGTCATTTTTTAACAGAAGATGCTTTAAAAACGGAGGCAGCAGCTCTTGATATTAAAGGTGTAAGCAATTCTGGTGGCGCTGCAACAGCTTATGGCCGTAGTGGGTTTATTCTTGTGACCAGCGATGGTTTTTGTGGAGCCTATCGCTCAAGTTGTTTTTCACGTTCTTGTAGTGCTCTTGCAGGTGAAGGAACACAGATGGAGCGGGATTATGATTATACAACAGCCTTACATTTTTCTGATTTAGAGGCAGCAGAAACTGTGGGAAAGAATGCAGGGCTTGGTGCAGTTCGACGTTTGGGTGCAGTTCGTGCGGCAACTGGGGGCGTTGATGTTATTTTTAATCCGCGTACGGCTCGTGGAATTGCAGGGCATATCGCATCTATGGTCAATGGAGCCTCTGTGGCTCGAAAAACGAGTCTTTTACAGAATTTCTTAGGTAAGGAAGTGATGAAGCCTAATGTTAATGTAACCGATCAACCTTTGCGATTACGTGGAAATGCTTCTCATCCTTTTGATGGAGAAGGGGTAGAGGGACAAACACTCAATATTATTGAAAATGGTATTTTAAAAAATTGGCTTCTTTCATCATCTACAGCACGTGAACTGGGACTTAAAACAAATGGACATGGTGTGCGTTCAGCATCATTAGTGCAGCCGACCAGTACAAATTTTGCTATTGAACCGGGTTTGGTATCGCCTTGCGATATGATAAAAGATTTGCGAAATGGATTTTATGTGACCGAATTATTCGGTCATGGCATTGATTTTATTACTGGTCAGTATAGTCGTGGGGCTTCCGGTTTTTGGATTGAAAATGGTGAAATTGCTTATCCGGTGAGTGAAGTAACGCTAGGCTCTGATTTGCTTCATATGTTAGCACATTTAACACCTGCCAATGATATTGATCGGCGTTATGGTACAGCAGCTCCAACATTATTAATTGAAGGGATGACACTTGCAGGAAAATAATACGCATCATTCTTCTGATTTAAATCTTTTGCGTGACGTTTGTCGAGAGGCAGGAGATTTAGCAATGCGGTATTTTGGATGCACGTTGGATGTCTGGATTAAAGAAGGTAATTCCCCGGTCAGTGAAGCAGATTTTGCTGTTGATCATTTCTTGAAAGAGAAGCTTCTAGGGGCACGTCCAAATTATGGATGGATTTCAGAAGAAACAAAAGATAATCGAGAAAAACAAGATTATTATGAGCGCTCTTTTGTTGTTGATCCTATTGATGGAACGCGTGGTTTTCTTTCTGGCAGTCCTTATTGGTGTATTTCGGTTGCCATTATTGAGAATGGGCGTCCTATTGTGGGCGTACTACAATGTCCGGCTCAAGGAGATGTTTATACAGCTGTAACGGGTGGAGGGGCAACATTAAATGGGATAAAACTTCCTCGTTTAGCCTTTCAGGTTCATCGAAAATATAAAATTTCACTTGATAAATCGCTCGCACAAAAATTACCAGATGATTTCCTCAATCAAGTTAGTCTTTACCATTATCTTCCTTCTCTTGCTTATCGTATTGTTCTTGTTGCTCAAGATGAAATTGATATCGTATTAGTTCGTCCAAATTGTCATGAATGGGATATTGCCGCTGCTGATCTTATTTTGCAGGAGTGTGGAGGGTGTTTTTTATCGCTTGATGCTTCTTTACTATCTTATGGAATTGAACCTTACCAATATGGACTTTTAATTGCTGGTAAAAATAATTGCTGTCAAGATATGATAGATGTTGTTCGTCAAACAAAGTTAGTTTAATCACGTAAAAGCATGCTAAAATAATCTAAATAATATAGAGGCACATATGACTGAAACCAACGAAAAAAAACAATATTTACATCTTGTATTTGGTGGGGAATTAAAAAATCTTAACAGTAATCAATTCAAGAATCCCGATGATTTAGATGTGGTTGGTATTTTCTCAGATTATAAATCCGCTCAAGAAGCATGGCAGGCAAAAGCGCAAAGCAGTGTAGATAATGCATTACAACGTTATTACATTGTAGATTTGCATCAGTTTCTTGATGCTGAGTTAGGCGATGCAGAATAAAGCTTGAATATTTGGTTATTATAGCCTGTAGATTGCTGCACGCTTTTGTTTAGTCGTCCTTTTCATAGGTACTTTCTTCGAGTAAAATAGAACGTCGTAAAAAAGAATATGCTTGTTGTTTAAAATTCATATGTTTTCTTAAAAAAAACATCTCTCAAGGCACCCAAACCCATTTCATAATAGTGTTCGTGCAAGGTATAAAATCCATTGTTGCACCACCATCTTTGCGCTTAATAAAAATGCAAGACAGTTCTATCAACCTATTTGCAACAGCAATATTATCATGACAGCGATCACTCGAAGTTTATGATTATATTGTGAATAGTCGCTCTGCTCTTGAATGGGTATGAGACATTAATGCGTTAAGATTAATACAAAGAGTAGCATTATTAATGATACGAATTACTACTCTATTGAGATTATTAGCACTCCCTACTTATCCATTGGAATTTTTTCAACGAGTTATTACTATAAGCTTAGAAACCATGAAAGTTGTTAGAAACTTACCAAAATTAGAAACTTAGAGAAACTGAATAGATTTATAAAGTTAACTTACCTCATAAGGGCTTCTTGAGTACTCGTTTAAAACTACAATCTATAAGTTAGTCATTTTGTGTTGATTATATACAATCTTAAAAGGAATAAGATATCATGCAACCTCCTGAAAAGAGAGGATTTAAAATTTTGAAAACTCTTATTTAAATTGCTGTAAGACTTTTAAGAAATTCTCTATTAAACAAGATTAGATTTTTCTGGATTACCTTTAAGAGATGATATCACAATTTAAAATGAGAACTCTATACCATTCAAAAGTTTTTTTTAAAGATTTGTTTGACATATTCATTTTATTGAAATGAAACAATAGAGATTGAGCTTCCTTTTAAACATATTTTATTTATATTAGGTTGTAATGTCTATATGGATTATTTTTTGAAAAATTGACAATACCTAACATATGTAAAAATAAGTTTTTTTCTCTAAAATACCAACGTGTACAATTCAAAGCCTCACTAAAATCATAAGAAGTATTTATTCAGTGAGCTGAAAAAATATGTCATAGGTTGTATGGTATTTATCATTTATATTTTCAAAATTATAATTGATTGAAAAATAGTTTTGTTATTTTTGAGTAAGATTTTTATAGGGTGCAGAATGAAGTGATAAAATTTAATTAAAAGAGATTTAAATAATGTGTATATGTTATTTTTATAGGAAAGTTTTAAAAAAAATATGGTGATAAAATTGCATTTTTTGTCCTTTATATATTGAATTTTCTCATGGATTAAGCGTTTTTTATTTAAGATATGGATGATATTAAAAAAATACGGAAGCAACCACTAGTGTTGATGAATTTTTTAACAAAATAAGCATATAGATATCTTAAAATAGCTGGATGAGGTGATTTTAAATGGTAGAATTAAAGGCACATACGGCTCTTTTAAGCTATCGGATAATTGGTTTTTGCTTATGTCCTGTTATTCCTTTTTATTTGTTCTTTCGTGCTATTCGTGGAAAAGAAGAGTGGTGTCGCAAAAAAGAGCGTTTAGGTAAAAGTTCTCATGTACGCCCCCAAGGTTCATTAGTTTGGTTGCATGCAGCAAGTGTTGGAGAAACACTTGCACTTTTTCCACTTGTAAATTATATTTTATCATTGAAAATCAATGTATTAATGACAACAGGGACTGTGACCTCTTCTACTCTTGTGAAAAAACATTTTGGTAATAGGTTGATTCATCAATATGCTCCTTTGGATTTAGATTTTGCAGTGCGCCGTTTTATTAGTCATTGGAAGCCTGATCTCGTCTTGATTTGTGAATCAGAAATTTGGCCCCTTCGTATTAAAGAACTTGCAAAAATGCGTATTCCGCAGATTTTGGTTAATGCCCATATGTCTGAACGTTCTTTTAAAGCTTGGCAAAAACGACGCGTTCTTGCCAAACATATTTTTAAGGATATTGATTTGGCGATTGGTCAAAACGAAAGAGATGTAGCTTATTACCATAAACTTGGCGTAAAATCTGTTACGTTTTCTGGTAATCTCAAGGCTGATGTTTTTCTGGTTGAAAATCAAGCATTGCTTGCACGTTATCGTAATGCTATCGGCAATCGCCCAGTTTGGGCAGCTGTTTCAACGCATGAAGGGGAAGAGGAGATTGCTTTTGAGGTCCATAAGATTGTTAAAAATTATTTGCCAGATTTATTGACAATTATTGTGCCTCGTCATCCTGAACGTTCAGAAGATCTTATCAGAAAATGCGATAATAAGGGGTTAAGTTTTATTCGTAGGAGTAGAGATGCTGTTCCAAGCATGAATACCGATATTTTATGGGGAGATACCATTGGAGAAATGGGGCTTTTTCTTCGCTTATCGAAAGTTTCTTTCGTTGGTAAATCGTTATGTGGAAATGGTGGACACAATCCATTGGAATTGGCTTTACTTGGTTCCGCTATTTTGACAGGGCCCCATGTTTCAAATTTTCAAGAGATGTTCAAACAATTTCTAACGCATGATGCAGCATATATGGTTCAAGATACAAAACAGCTTGCTATTCAGGTGTATAAGCTTTTAACAAATGAAACATTGCGACAAGAAATGGTTGATAAGGCTCATGAAGTGGCGACAGGTATGGCAGGTGCACTTGAGCGCACATTAAAGATTTTAGATCCATTTTTACAACCCCTTGTAATACAAACAGGTTTACGTCAGCGTCAGGGTAGATATGCATATTAGCGCCCCCCATTTTTGGTGGAAAAATAAAAGCTTTTTGCGTTTTGTATTAGCCCCAGTTTCATGGGGGTATGGTTATTTTTCAAGTCGTTTTATGGCAAGACAGCCTCCCGTGATTAATCTGCCTGTTTTGTGTATTGGAAATTTTACATGTGGTGGTGCGGGTAAAACGCCGGTTGTTATTGCTTTTACCAAGGTGGCTAAAGAACTTGGTTTTGTACCTGGTATTGTATCTCGTGGTTATGGTGGATCAGTTAAAGGGGTACATCTTGTAAATGAGAAATATGATACTCCACACAATGTTGGAGATGAGGCACTTTTACTTGCACGGCATGCTTTTGTAGCTGTATCACCTAATCGTTATGCAGCGGCGCAACGGCTTAAGCAAGAGGGATGTAATCTTATTTTAATGGATGATGGATTTCAAAGTCGCCGTCTTTATATGGATTATGCGTTACTCGTTGTTGATGCGATGCGCGGTTTTGGTAATGGAGCTGTCTTTCCAGCAGGACCTTTGCGCGTACCATTAAAAACGCAGTTTTCTTTTATGGATAGTGTTTTATTGATTGGTCACTCCGATATGCCTGATAATGTTGCTTTTCTTGTTTCGCGTACTGGAAAGCCTTTATATCGTGCTCATCTTAAAGCCAGTGCTTCTGATGAGGTTTCAGGAAAATCATTTTTGGCATTTGCCGGTATTGGCAATCCAGATAAATTTTTTAAATCTATTAAAGAATTGTCTGGTCATGTGGTGCAAACTTACATATATCCAGACCACTATTTTTTCACAGATGAAAATTTAAAAAGCCTTATACAAAAGGCTAAAATGCACAATTTATGGCTCGCAACAACAGCTAAAGATTATACCCGTATACAGACAATTCACACGCAAAAAGATTTGAAAAATCTTATTGTCTTTGATGTGAATGTCGATTTTGTTCAAAAAGACTTCTGTCGCATGGTTCTTGAGGAGGTCATGTCCCGCTTTAGAAAACGTTCCCTTGAGTTTTCTTGTCTAAAAGGCAAAGGCTAAATTTATAGCTTTCAAAGGCTTATTTTTCTTTTGTTTTTAACAATTGCTTGAGATATGGGTTGCACTCAAGTTCACGTTGATAGGAGATTTCACAACTAGCATATGCTTCTTGGCGGTGATGATTCCAATATTTTAAATCATCTATAGGGATTTTTTGCCCGCTAACAGCACAAATAGTATAGGTACCATATTCTATAATGTCATATCCGTTATTAGAATAATGAATTTTTGCTTCGCGTTCACTATCGGAAAACATTATAACTCCTTTTTGCTTGATACAAGAGATTCAAGAAAAGTGCCATAAAATATATTATAAAGTCGAGAGTTAATTTAAAAATATTTTTCTTGTCAAAATGATGAAGAGTTTATTTTCTGCCAAAAAGCCGTTCTATATCTGCCAATTTGAGTTCAATATAAGTAGGGCGTCCATGATTACATGTACTTGTATTAGGTATTGCCTCCATTTGCCGTAATAGTGTGTTCATTTCTTCGGGGCGTAAAAGGCGCCCTGACCGTATTGAGCCGTGACAGGCCATCGTTGCTGCAACATAATCAAGCATTTCTTTTAAATTATTTGTTGTATCATACTCAGCGGCCTCATCTGCGAGATCTTTAATAAGGGCTTGGACGTTGATTTCTCCTAACATGGAAGGTGTTTCACGCACAACAATTGCTCCTGGTCCAAATGGTTCTATTCCTAATCCAAATTTTTGCAAAGCATCTTTATGCGTTAAAAGACATGTTGCATCCTCTTCAGAGAGTTCTACAATTTCAGGAATAAGTAATAACTGTGAAGGAAGCGGTTTGGAATAAAGTGCATTTTTGAGTGCTTCATAAACCAATCGTTCGTGAGCTGCATGCTGATCGACAATGATCAAACTATCTTGTGTTTGGGCGATAATATAGTTTTTATGGATTTGTGCTCTGGCCGCTCCTAATGGATAAGATAACTCTTCTGATGAAGATGTAGTGCTTGGAATGTATGCATCCCCACTTGGTGTATTTAAGCCCTCCATAATAGGAGCGGCATCTTCTTTTAAATCAAAAGAGCTAGTACTATCCAATGGTTTTTGGACCATTGAAGCGCTGGTAAAATGATGAGGCTGTGAACTGTAAGAAGAGGACAGGTGCGTGTTCTTAAAATTGCCTAATGGTTGTTGTGCCAATGATTGTTGTGCCAATGATTGTTGTGTTTGAAATGCAGCAAGCATTGCTTCAGAACGGGTTGAGGTAGGACGAATACCAGATTGCTGCAATGCTTCACGAATAGCTCCAACAATCAAACCACGAATTAATCCTGGATCACGGAATCGTACATCAGCTTTGGCTGGGTGAACATTAACATCTACCTCAGCAGGTGGGAGATCAATAAAAAGAATAGCGACAGGATAACGATCTCGTGTCATGACATCAGCATAAGCACCTCGGATAGCGCCCCATAGAAACTTGTCACGCACGGGACGCCCATTAACATAAGCAAATTGATGAAGGCTGTTATTTCGGTTGAAAGATGGTAAACAGGCAAAACCTGTTAAGCGCACCGCTTCGCGTTCAGCATTCAGCGCAATGCTATTAGGGGCAAATTCTTTTCCCATAATTTGCGTAATACGTTGTAATTGTCCTTGAATATTATTTTCTGTAGCAGACAGTTCCATAGATGTTCTGTCTAATCCTGAAAGAGAAAAGCGGATATGTGGAAATGCAATAGCAATTCGCTTAATCATATCGCTAATAGCATTTGTTTCAGCCCGATCAGTTTTCATAAATTTTAATCGTGCCGGCGTGACAAAGAAAAGATCACGAACTTCAACAATTGTTCCAAGATTTGCAGCAGCTGGTTTGGGTCCTACAATTTTTCCTGCAGTAACGGAAATTTCAGCAGCGCTCTCAGCATCTTTTGTTCGTGAAATGAGTTTAAGTTTAGCAACAGAACCAATAGAGGGGAGGGCTTCTCCTCTAAATCCAAGGAAGCAGATATTGTGTACGTCATCGGTAATCTTTGAGGTACAATGGCGAGAAACTGCTAAAGTTAACTGATCTGCAGGAATTCCATAACCATTATCACTCACCTTTATAAAATTTTTTCCACCATTTGCTGTAATAATTTCAATGCGTGTTGCACCAGCATCAATAGCGTTTTCAACAAGTTCTTTGACAACATTTGCTGGTCGTTCAATAACTTCACCGGCGGCGATTTGATTAATAATATTTTCGCTAAGATGGCGTATAATCATAATAAATTCTAACAGGAATCTTAAGGGTTCTATAGAAAATTATGATAACATCATTTGCGCGACATTCAAGAACAAGAGAGCTGAGAGGTATTATTTTTACAATACCTCCTATTTTATTTTATGTTAACAAATCAGTTGGAAAAAACATAAAAATAGTTTTTATCACTTTAAAATAGCTTGCACCGATTTATCATCTAGGTCAAAAAAGAAACAATGTAAAAAGGGAAGGCAATATATATGGCGCGTATAAGCGGTATTTTAGCAGATAGTGATATACAAGCTTTGATTGAGAATAACGTTCTCAAGGCTCAGTATCCATTTGATAGATCTCAAATACAACCAGCAAGCCTTGATCTTCGTTTAGGGGAGAAGGCTTATCGTATACGTGCTTCTTTTATGCCGGGCCCTAATACAAAAGTTTTGGATAAGCTTGAACGGTTAAAGTTGCATGAGTTTGACTTACGAGGTGGAGCCGTTTTGGAAACGGGGTGTGTTTATATTGTTCCTCTTTTGGAAAGTTTAGCGTTACCAGAATTTTTATCTGCTGTTGCCAATCCCAAAAGTTCTACAGGCCGATTAGATATTTTTACACGTGTCATTACGGATAATGCTCAGGAGTTTGATAAAGTTTGTGCTGGTTATCATGGTCCACTTTATTTGGAAATTAGTCCACGCACATTTCCAATTTTGGTGCATACAGGCTCACATTTATCACAGCTTCGGTTTAGAAAAGGGCAAAGTTATTTAAATGAAATAGAGTTGCACACTTTGCAAAGGCAAGAAACACTGATATCGGATGATTTTCCTAATATTAGTGTTGGTGGTATTGGTCTTTCCATTAATTTAAAGGGAGACGAAAACGGGCTTATAGGTTATCGTGGTAAACATCATACAAGTGTTATTGATATTGATAAACGTGCTGTTGCCCACGTTTTAGATTTTTGGGAACCTCTTTTTGATCGTGGTCAGAGGGAGTTGGTTCTTGATCCTGATGAATTTTACATTTTAGTTTCCCGAGAGTCTGTTCATGTGCCTCCACTTTATGCCGCAGAAATGACTCCTTTTGATCCTTTAGTTGGTGAGTTTAGGGTGCATTATGCAGGCTTTTTTGATCCAGGATTTGGGCATAAGGAGGCGGGTGGAAAAGGAGCAAGAGCGGTTTTAGAAGTGCGGAGCCATGAAGTTCCTTTTATCTTAGAGCATGGTCAAATTATTGGCCGTTTGGTCTATGAGCATATGCTTAATCGACCATCAACCCTTTATGGACATGATGTTGGATCACATTATCAAGCACAGGGTTTAAAGTTGTCCAAGCATTTTAAATGAGTTGGGAACCACGAATTTTGATAACATGTATGCAGAAAGCGTATTTTAGATAAAAGAAAATTTTATCCTTCATAAAACCGGCACTATGCATTTTATTTTCAGTTTTCAAAGTTATGGTTTTGTATTTGAGAGGGTATGAGAGGCATTTTTACTTCTTTTTTAAAGAGGTTTTATCTATACAAACTCCATTTATGATGTGCAAAAGAATAGTTTTGGTTATTTCATCATGACAAAATCTACAATGAAAG
The DNA here is from genome assembly GCF_042194855.1 of Bartonella sp. CL70QHWL. Taxonomy (NCBI): domain Bacteria; kingdom Pseudomonadati; phylum Pseudomonadota; class Alphaproteobacteria; order Hyphomicrobiales; family Bartonellaceae; genus Bartonella; species Bartonella sp. CL70QHWL. The sequence goes on from NZ_JBHINJ010000004.1 coordinate 114,799, forward strand.
AATTTTACTATATTCAATATGTTATTCATATTTATTATTATAATAAATCAATAGGTTAATAAAATTCAATATAACAGTAGCGTATTCACTTTTCAAAGTAAATATGCGAGATTGGATGCTACACTTGGCGCCATTTTTCTAGAGCTTAAATGACCAGTATATTTTATTTCGTATAAAAATTATCCTTAAGAGCCAATAAATAAGTTTTTCACTACAGTTTAGTAACAATTTTTTTAAACATTGTTTTAATTTTAGTAACTCATTTATAGCCTCAAGATATAATATTGCTAGAAAATTATTCAATTAAATATGAAGAGCTTCTATTAGTATGAACATTAAAAGTTTTTTTATGCTTTATGTGAATTAGACACTGTATATTTTTATAAACTTTCATGAACAAGTAACAGGTCTCAGTTTTGAATATTGATATAAGAAGATTTATGGATGTATGCGACAGCTTTATTTACAGTATTAATAAAGGATTTTTTCATCTTTTGGAGGAGGTTATGGTTTATACTTAATGACACTCTATATTCTTAATAACTGATAATGTAAGGACCTTTGGAGGGAGAAACGACTTTAAATTATAACTAATTAAGCTACGGAGCAATCGCTTTCGAAGAGGTATTGGTTTAACGAGAGTATAACATTTCAATTGCACATGAACGATATATGAGTAGATACGTTATTAATGATACTACATACTGTGAGATTTTAAATTTGGATAAGAGAAATAAAGACGTTGTTTTTATCAATTAGTTTTTTTAGAAAGTTGCAATCTCTGTTACTTCTATCTATTCAATAGAGCGTTTTGGGAGGATGTCGAATAGGTAGGTATACGGATTCGCTTTTATGCGTTTTAGGATGTCTTCTTTTTTTATTTAGGAACAATGGTGCCATCAATGATTATTTCTTCAACACTTGATTATCGTAAAGCAGCAAAGCGTCGTCTTCCTCCCTTTCTTTTTCACTATATTGATGGTGGGGCTTATGCTGAAGAAACGATGCGACGTAATTGTACAGAACTTCAAGCACTTGCATTGCGTCAAAGGATTCTAAGGCAAGTTGGTGAAGTTGATCTTTCAATCAAGCTTTTTGATCAGACACTTGATTTACCGATTGTACTTGCACCTGTTGGGCTAACGGGCATGTATGCACGTCGTGGAGAAGTAAAAGCAGCGCGTGCCGCAGCGGCAAAAGGGATTCCTTTTACTCTATCCTCTGTTTCAGTTTGTCCCATTGCGGAAGTACAAGAGGCGGTTGGAGATGCATTTTGGTTTCAACTTTATGTTCTCAAAGATCGCGGTTTCATGCGTGATGCACTAGAACGGGCTTGGTTGGCTGGTGTACGCACGTTGGTTTTTACAGTTGATATGCCAATTCCTGGTGCACGTTATCGTGATGCGCATTCGGGAATGTCTGGTCCTTATGCTGGTTTACGTCGTTTTTTACAAGCTTTGACTCATCCATATTGGGCTTGGAACGTTGGTGTTATGGGGCGCCCTCATGATCTTGGAAATGTCTCCACTTATCTCAAAAAGAAAATTGCATTGGATGATTACGTTGGTTGGCTTGGTGCAAATTTTGATCCATCAATTGGTTGGCATGATCTACAATGGATTCGCGATTTTTGGAAAGGAAAAATGATTTTGAAAGGTATTCTTGATCCAGAAGATGCGCGAGAAGCAGTAAAATTTGGTGCGGATGGTATTGTTGTTTCTAATCACGGCGGACGTCAGCTTGATGGTGTATTATCAACAACACGAGCGTTGCCTGCAATTGCGGATGCTGTAAAGGATCATTTGACTATTTTAGTGGACTCAGGTGTTCGTTCTGGTCTTGATGTTGTACGCATGATAGCACAAGGTGCGGATGCTGTTATGATTGGTCGTGCTTTTGTTTATGCGCTTGCAGCAGCAGGTAAGAAAGGTGTTATGCATCTCCTTGATCTTTTTGCTAATGAAATGCGGGTAGCTATGACACTGACCGGTACTCAGACAATCAAAGATATTACACGCAAGAGTTTAGTAAATATAGATGTTTTTAAGTAACGAAATCAATATGTTATACTTATTTTAGAAAAAGAAAGTCTTTTTATAGAGGAGCATAATTATATACTTTACAAATATGTTGATAGTTAAATTTAAATAGAAAAGATCAAGAAGCTCCTCTATAAAATCACAGAAAATACTAAGTAACTACAATAATACTAAGTAACTACAATAATATTAACGCAAAAATCTTAATAATAATAAACACAAAAAAAATACTAATAACATTGCATACATCTTTTATTTACGTTATTAACAGCTCATTCTATGGATAAAAAGGAACAAGCGCTGATATTAAAGGCAAAACAACTGTTGATATAGAAAAAATAGATATAAATAATGCTGTGAGCATTTTTCCCTCCTATGTATAAAAATATAATATATTAATCACTCTTTTCCACATTAGCATAAAATATAAACCTCATTTAGTTTTATTTTAATATAGAATAATATTAATTATGTTATATAAATAAAATTATTAAAAATGTCAATATGTATTTATTGTAATATTTAATTATAATAAAATTTTATCAATATAAATAATGTTTCTATAATCTATATATTATTTATATTAATTTTATTGAATAAGATATTATAAGGATATGATATTGTTTTTATGGAGTACGTTTTTAAGCAATGAAAAAAATACCTGTACTATCTTTAAAAAAAGCTGGTTTACTGAGAGCAAGACTGCGTGAATTAATGTGCTTTTCTTGCATACTCAATGATTTATGATGTTTTTGAACTGGCGAACATATTAGGAAGCAGTTGAATATTTTTTTGTATAGTATGTCATTTCTAACACTATTTATGTATTCTAGATTTATTTCATAATTTGTTAAAAATATCCAGTTTATTTTTATTACAGATGGGGTCGTTGTGTATTCATAATGATACAAATTGGCATAGAATGTTTTGTTCCATAATCGATTTAACAATTACATCTCCAAGCTTCTCCATGGATACTATGCTCTTCACAGACAACAACAGATTGGTGAGATTGGCATAACTCTAGCACAGATATATTATCTCAAAGTTGAATTGTTGGCACACTTGTAATTATTGGGATAACTTCATGTTTTTTGAAGCTCTTCAGTAATATAAAGACAAATCTGAACAGTTTTTTCAGTAGCAAGTAAGAGAACATCTTTTCCTTTTTTTAACAGAAGTTTTGCTGATATCAATTTTTAAAGCATTTTTATGAATATTCATAACAGCACGCTTTCCTAAACCTATATAAACGGGTACAAGATTACTCAGATTAGCAGTTTCCATTTGATCTAATTACTACTCATAAGTAATTGAATAGTATTTACTTTATCGCTGAATAAAAAAGAAAAGTTTTTCTCTCTTTAAATAGATGATGGGTTGTCATCTAGCCAATAGGGATAGTTTGCGAGCAATTTGTTCGATGCAAGATAATTTAAATTGCAGTTACTTTTTATCACTTGAAGCTGTGAAAAGAAGGCTAAGATAGATGAAAGAATGTAAAAAATGATGGATACATTTTAGGATAAAAAATTATAATCCTGTTAATTCCACACCTGTTGCAGCTGATATTGGTGGCAAAAGAAATTTTACCAAAAAATTATCAAAATTATTGAGGACATTCCTCATGGCATGTAGACTAAACCTTTTTGTTGGTATGGGTGGGATTTTCTTTGAGCTGAAATTGATTCTATCCCCTGAAATCAGCAATAATCTCTCAGGTTATGGCGTAAACTTTTTGGGGATGTTTCAACACCACTATCGTCCTTTTATGAAAAATGTTAGCACTTCAGATAAGCAGCTGTGAGGAGTTTCAACGTTTAATACAGCAAGCTCCAGAAACTCTCACGGATTTAGACGGGCTTCAAGATTTTTATATTTACAGCGATTAAATTTTTGAGAGAAAGTAAATCGTACGATGAGAGGTGAAACCCATCGTAGCGCGCGGGGGCTTAAGCCCTTACAATTTGAAGGCGTGCTAAAACTTATTTTCCTCTGTTTAGCAGGTGTTAGCATTGAACATTTAAACTGGTCTATTTTTATTGTGCGTTATGATCGTCTAAAAATCTTGTTCTATCTTTTACCACTTTAATTGTGGTTCTGAAGGTTATAAAGAAAGGATTTTTATAAGCGAGAGGATTATCAGCCGATGTCTAAGCTGTTTGCATAAATAAAGGGGAGTTTTTTGTCTTTAAGCAATATGCTAGAAATTCAAAAAACTTTAGTTAACTTCATAAAAGAGATTACACCATCTTATACAGATTGCTCTGCAAATAACACAATTGCTGGTGAGGAATGGGGCATCACCAATTTTGATTTCTAAAAAAGAAACAATACGTATTAAATAGTCTTTAACTTTACAGACTTTTTAAGAATCCTTTCAGAACCTTTTAAAAAAAGTGAATTGATAGAAGATTTTCTATCAAAATATAGCAACTTTTCTAACAAGTTACGAATAAATCTAAAAATATATATTAAATATAAAAAACAGTGCGATATGCGGGCTGTCTGGGCTTTAGAAATAAGAATCAAAGCGTATAAAGATGCATAGAGGTGAGATTGAGACATATCATTTTTATGATTCAATAAAAAAATTAAAGAAAAAATTCTATATCAAAAATTGAAGGTAGTTTAAAAGGTGGACGGGCAATGCATGGAAGGATGAGCGAGAAGGTGAATTAGGTGAGGGCGATTTATAGATTATCAGTATCTTTGTAAAAGTACCTTCTCAAGATAAATATTGTGATAAAGTAAGATTGTGGTTGAGTGTCGAAAAGATAATACGCGCTCTTAATTTTTCCGTTATACACATCACAATAAACACCATGAAAGGCACGGTCCTATTACAAACTTTCTCTAAGAGCAGTACATGAGTTTGCAAGATATTACAGTGATATTTTAAAAGAAGGATTTTATTTCAGGAAGAAATTGTCTTAAAATAGCAAAGCAATATTTTCCAAGAAATTGCCAGGCCAATTTTGAAAGTAAAAAAGCTAAGTTAAAAAATAAAAGAAAAAATGGTTGTTGGTTTTCTCTACTGGAGTTGCATGTTATTTCCCACATAGGAAATTTACCTATAGAAAAATTAACAGCCAAGATCATTCACAATGTGTTCCCGCCACTTTAGCATGAAAAAGCAGATATAGTGCGAAAGTATTTGCCTTATCGTCAACATCATTATTATAATTAGGAAGCTGAAGCAACGTCATTTACAAATCACATAAAGCCTATACCATTATTCATTATATAGTTCCGTAGATTGCTTTTCTTCAAGCATGCCGGCTCCTAGATATTATTTTTGTTGAAAACAGAACCTTTGAGTATGATCAGTTCTTTGAACGACGATAGTAGTGCTATCCATAAAATCTTTTCTCATCTTCTTTTGATAAGATAACAAAGATGCCCTTAGAATACATCAATAGACTTAATCATTTTACACAAATATAACCTGTTGAATCCTTTAGTTTCAACTTAAACGTCCCTTAGTCACTCTAATTAAACCCAATCGACCACCAGAGTGTTTTAATCCTTTAAGTGCTTTTACTTTCTAATCTGAATGTATCCACCTCTTTTAAATCTTTTCATTGATAGATGTTTCAGAGGAATTATATTTTATCACTTTATTTTCCGTTTATGTCTCCAACCACATAAACGTTCACCTTGTTCATTATGTTTTAAAATATCTCTCGCCAAATTTGGACTAATGACATTGATATCTTGTCGATTCAAATAAATTGGCAGCCATCCAATACAAGAAGTTCATTCATTCGTCGCGCAACTAGCTAGAAAGCTTAGTGCGCACATCAGCATCACTTTTCTATTAATTTCATTTTCTATCTCAAGCCGTGTTGTCGCTATCTTGAAAGCTTCCTTTGTTTGCTTTTGCTTCTCAACTTTTTTCCCAAGAAAAAAGGCTTTGACTAAAGCTATAAGAAAAGCTGCTATGATCGCTGACCTCACCGTCAGATATTTTTTTCCATATGAATAACGCTTTTGTCTTTTTCATATGAAGTATTTTGTGGGGTGTTCGGGTCCAATGGTATCACCTTTGTCTGGTGTTGTATTGGCTACGTTTCCAGCAGCGTCTTAAGCAAATCAATCAAGCTATTGAAATCTTTTTAGAGGCAATAGCACAAGAGACAAAAAAGATTTTGACAAAAAGCCGCTTAAAGATATAGGAAGTTCTCTCCTCCTAGCCCCCCAGCCCATTTACATAACATAAAAAAGAGAAAGGCAATGAAATGATATTTGATGATGGCGATAGATATGTAACAATCCGTGAATGTGCACAGCTTTTTAGTGTATCCACAACAACGATTCGCCATTAGATGCCTCAGGTGTATTTCCAAAGCCATGCAAGCTAGGGAGAGCAGTAAGGTGAAGGAAAAAAGAGATTTTAGCATTCACTTCAACGAAAAATAAGGAGAAAATAAGAACAAATTAGGTAAAATTATATAAACTGTAGAAGGTGGTCTGAAAATGGCTATTTAAAGAAAAAATCTATATATTTCAATATGTTTAAGAAATAAAATGGTGCCGCATGCCGGATTCGAACCAGCGACCCCATCATTACGAATGATGTGCTCTACCAACTGAGCTAATGCGGCATAGGTTTGTAAGTCAATGAAACAAAACTAATTTGAGGGTAATAGCTAAAAGTACGTATAAAAGCAAGAATGCATTTTTTCAATAATTTATAAATATGATAATAATTTGAAGGAGAAGTATGTAAAAGTCAGAGGAAAGTATTCTTTGACCTTAATGCTATAAAATGCTTTCCAATTTAGATAACACTTAAATTAAGAAGCTGGGAATGTAGATCTTTAGGATGAAAAATGGTGTCACGATATCTTAGTAAAGATAAAAACATTTTCTGGTTCTTGAGAAAGAAATTTGTTGCATAAGTGATTGGGAAAATAAAGATCATCATAAACCCTTTATAATGTGCAAATAAGATGAGTAGAATTAGTTTAAAAGTTACTTCTCATTTTTATGGGAAGAAAAAGGGAGGAGGATTAATAAAATTAATCACGTTTTTTTATTTAAGAGGGAGTAAAAATCATGTCGGATGAAGATCGGCTGATAGAACTAGAAATGAAGCTAGCTTACCAAGAAAAATTCATTGAAGAACTTTCTCGAGAGGTAATTAATCAATGGAAAAGTTTGGATGAGATATCTAAAAAGTTGATATTTTAGCGAGACGATTTTCATATTTAAAAGAACAGAGTGTTACTGAAGCTGTTATCTTACCATTTTCTCAATAGGGAGAAGGTGCGAAATATTTTTTATCATAATTGCAATTATTTACAGATGAGTTTTTATTTCACGCATTTTGTTAGACTTGTAGAATAATTTTTATAAGCTTCTTCATTAATTCTAATAAGTTCTAATCTTATAAGGAGAGCTGATATTAGAAGACGTTTTTTTACATGGGGTTTCTAGTACGAAATTAAGAAAAGTTTTTGTAGAGTATAAAGAAGCAGCCATAGAAAAATATATGAACTGCAATATTTTAAGTTTTTTCTGTACAGAGTTTTCTTATAGGTGGGAGGTAGATTTATTCGCTAATTTTTTTAAATTGATACAAATGAAGTGATGTTATCGTTATCTATAGAAATCATAAGTGAGCGTCTATATTTATAATAAAGCGTTTTAATTTGTTCTGATGATCAAGTGATTTTCAGTTGTTTTATAGAGTGAGGGGTTTTAAGCGACATCGATTATGTTATAGGACAGAGAGCTCTAGAAGTTTTTTTCAAGATCAAATGTACTCTTCGTTATATGTATATGATATTTTGTGAAAAGGCTTTTGTTTTTCGTAATTTAAGATACAAAATACTATTGCTAAAGCACCAAAGATAGACCATGCGGGTAAATAAGTGAGAGTAATGCAAATTGAGGACAGAAAATCAGGCATTACCTTGCATAGAGATTGATTAAGGTGATAGATATCTGTTTGCAGAAGGTTTATTAAAATTTTATTAAAGGGGGTTGTTGTCCAATGTGATGTGATTACAGAGTGTGCGTTATCAATGACCAATGCTATAATGGTCAGTGTAACGAAAATGAAGGACATTAATTTAAATAAAGGGTGGAGCATATTTTTTCTTAAAACTTCAACGGGACATACGTATAATGCACAAAAAAATGAGGAGTTGCATTATGATGAGAAAATAAGTTTACGTTTGTTTTGTGTTTTTTGAAAGAGGTGCCTAATTTTTCAATAAAAGTTGAGGTTAAGTTCAACAAAAGTAGTGAGGCATGATGTCTGAAAAAAAGCACGAGGAATTGAAGCGTAGCCTTCAAAATCGCCATGTTCAAATGATTGCTTTGGGTGGCGTTATTGGGACGGGACTTTTTTATGGGTCAACCGAGGCAATTCAATTAGCTGGTCCCTCAGTTATTTTATCTTATCTTGTCGGCGGGCTTATTATGTATTTCATTATGCGAATGCTTGGTGAAATGTCAGTAGAAGAACCGTCTTCAGGAGCATTTAGTTTTTTTGCTTATAAATATTGGGGGAGATTAGCTGGTTTCATAACAGGTTGGAATTATTGGTTTCTTTATATTCTTGTGAGCATGGCTGAACTTACAGTGATAGGGTTTTACCTTGATCATTGGATTTTGATTGATCATTGGAAGACATCTTTCATTGTTCTTTTATTTGTTACATTTGTTAATTTGTTTAATGTTCGTTTTTATGGAGAATTTGAATTTGTTTGCGCTTTGATCAAAGTGGCTGCTGTTATTGGTATGATTATTTTGGGAATTTTTCTCATTGTCACTGGACTAGGGGAAAATCAAGCGAATATTCATTATCTTTGGGACCATGGCGGTTTTTTCCCTTATGGAGCAGTAGGGGTTGTTTTAGCAACTTCTGTAGTAATGTTTTCTTTTGGAGGAACGGAGCTTATTGGTATTGCTGCTGGAGAAGCATCTAATCCACAAAAAACAATTCCAGCGGCTATTCGTCAAGTTATGTGGAGGATTATAATTTTTTATATTGGTTCTATCAGCGTTATTATGATAATCAGCCCTTGGAATATGATTGGAAAAAATGGTAGTCCTTTTGTCACAATTTTCGAGACTATAGGAATTCCTGCTGCTGGTCATATTTTGAATTTTGTGGTGATTATGGCTGCTATTTCTGTTTACAATAGTGGCATTTATTCTAATGGCCGTATGCTTTATAGTTTAGCTGTACAAAAAAATGCACCACATATTTTTAGTAAACTGAGTGCTGCTCGTGTTCCTTATATTGCTATCCTTTTTTCATCATTATGTACGGCGTTGATTGTCGTTGTTAATGCTCTTGTTCCTGATAATAGTTTCATGCGGATCATGGCTCTTGCAACTGCAGCAGCAGTGATTACTTGGGCTATTATTGTTATTGTTCATTTGAAATTTCGCAATGCATATAAGAACAGAAAGGGCGATTTTATTTATGCATTTGGTTTATATCCTTACGCTAACTATCTTTGCCTCAGCTTTCTTGCTTTATTGTTTTGCATTATGTTTGTCAGTGGTTTTGGGCAAAATGGATTGATGACTCGACTTTTTGATATGATAGGAATAAGCGTGCCTTTTCTTGAAACATATATTCCTGTACAGATGCCTGATATGAGTTTGGCAGTCATTATTATTCCTCTATGGTGCTTGTTATTACTTTTAGGTTATAAACTGAAACGATAGAGAAAGAAGAGCTAATAAAAGGGATTGATTGGAATAAACTTTGGGGATTATAAAATTTGATGAGGTAACACAAGTTTTTGGTGATTTGTGTGTTTTAAGAAATATTACTGTACAGCTTACCGAAAGACGAATTGCTATTATAGGTGCGAATGGTTCTGGAAAAAGTACATTTGTTCGTCTTATTAATGGGCTCCAATTACCATCTCATGGTTTTGTAAGCGTTGATGGGCTTGATACAAAACGCGATGCAAAAGCAGTAAAGCGTAAAGTTGGATTTGTTTTTCAAAATCCAGATAATCAGATTGTTTTACCATTAGTTGAAGAGGACTTATCCTTTGGTCTCAAAAATTTAAAGCTTAATAAAGATGAAATTAAGGAGCGTGTAGATGAAATTTTACAGCGCTATGAACTTCAAGATTTCAGAAATCACGCTGTCCATTTATTAAGTGGTGGGCAAAAACAACTCGTTGCTATTTCCGGTGTAGTTGCAATGAAACCAGACTATATTATTTTTGATGAGCCGACGACATTACTTGATTTGCGAAATAAGCATCGCGTTACGCAAGTGATAGAAGAATTACCACAAACTGCAATAGTTGTATCGCATGATTTAGAGTTTTTGAAAAAGTTTGATAGAGTGCTGGTTTTTGATAAGGGGGAGATAGCAATTGATGATGTACCTTTTGTTGCTATAAAGGAGTATATAAGAAGAATGTCATGATCGGTTTATATATTCCGAGGGATACATTTATTCATAGGTTAAGGCCTGGAGTTAAGTTATTATTTCTTACGGCGTGTGGAACTTTTATAATAATGGTTTCTTCCATAGCGCTTCTTGGTTTATTTTTGTTGTTTGTCATCTTATTCTATAGAGTCGCCAAGATCCCTTTCAAAACTGTGATAAAGCAATTTAAATCGATGGGATTGCTTTTAGTTCTTCTATTTGTATTTCAAACTATTTTTAGCGGTTGGCTTACGGGGGTTGAGGTCATATTACGTCTTGTTATCCTCTTTTCTTTATCATCAGTTATTTCATTCACAACAAAAGTGTCAGATATGGTGGATGCAATTGAAGCAGGCCTCCAGCCCTTTCGTTGTTTTGGTATAAATCCATCAAAAGTGAGTATGGTTATCTCTATGGCGATCAGGTTTATTCCTCTTTTGAGTGAAAAGTTTAATGAGGTACATGAAGCACAGCAAGCACGGGGACTTAATACTAACATTGTTGCTCTTGCGATACCTTTAATTATACGGACCATAAGAATGGCGTCAGAAGTGTCTGAAGCATTGGAAGCGCGTTCTTATGATGCTGATACTATTGATACAGCATCTCGTAATAATCAGAGTTTTTATAGTAAAAGAAGAATTAAATGAATACAAAAGATTTAGTTTATATTGCTTTATTTGCCGCTATTTATGCTATTTTGGGCCTTTTCCCTTCTATTTATCTTCCTTTTCTTCTAGGGGTACCTGTTACAGCTCAATCGATGGGACCGATGCTAGCAGGGTCTATACTTGGGGCAAAAAGGGGTGCTTTAGCGTCACTCCTTTTTCTTGTTCTTGTTGCGATTGGATTACCTCTGTTGTCTGGTGGTCGTGGTGGAATCAGTGTCTTTTCAGGGATTGCAAGTGGTTATTTAATAGGTTTTCCATTTGCCGCATTTTTTATTGGTTTAATGGTAGAGTTGTTTTGGCAGCGGTTAAATTTTATAACATTATTTATGATAAATACTTTTGGTGGCATTGGGATAGTTTATTCTTTTGGGGTTCCATGGACAGCGTATATGACCAAAGTTTCTTTACTGAATGTTTTAATGGCTTCATCAGTTTTTTTGATAGGCGATTGTTTAAAAGCGTTGATTGCATCCTTTATTGCACTCGCGATTAAAAGATCTGTTCCTCTCATGCATTCAAAGCATAATAACTAAAATAAATGTATTATTTTGTTATGCTGTTGTTATATAATATTCGTATATCACTATTATTGAATTTAACTATAGTAATTTATGATATAATTAAACATTGTAGAATCTAATATGATTCATATAAGTAATATTATTAAAATAAATTATTATAGTATTTTTCTCTATATCTAAGGCATTTAAAGTGTACTTTTATAAATCTGATACTTTTTATTAATTGTACAACAATAACGAAAGCTTTTCCCTAGTGAAGGAATAATTCAGTGAATACAAAGGATTTGGTTTATATTGCTTTATTTGCCTCTATTTACGCTGTTTTGAGTCTTTTTCCTCCTCTTTATCTTCCTTTTTTGCTGGGTGTCCCTATTACAGCTCAGTCTATGGCTCCGATGTTAGCAGGCTCTATACTTGGAGCAAAAAGGGGAGCGTTAGCATCACTTCTTTTCCTTGTTCTTATTGCGATTGGGTTACCTCTATTGCCTAGTGGTCGTGGTGGAATTAGTGTTTTTTCAGGAGTTACGAGTGGTTATCTGATTAGTTTTCCATTTGCTGCATTTTTTATTGGCTTTATGGTAGAATTATTTTGGCAGCGGTTAAATTTTATAATATTATTTGTGATAAATACTGTGGGTGGCATTGGGATAGTCTATTCTTTTGGAATACCATGGGTAGCGTATATGACACAGGTTCCTTTGCTGACAGTTTTAATAAGTTCATTAGGTTTTTTGGTTAGTGGTTTCTTGAAAGTGCTGATTGCATCCTTTGTAGCGTTGACCATAAAAAAAACCGTTCCTCTCATTCATTCGGAAAAAGGGGCAATTTTGTACTGAAGAACAAGTTTTGCCAAATGTATGTAGATTAAAAAGCATCACGGAATACCATTCTGTTTTGTCTACTTTTTATTGGTATTTTTATCTGTATAGCTCTCAAAGGTAGCTATACGAAAGTTGAATATTTCGGCACCAAAATTCATTTTTTTGCTTTCAGGAGCAGCCCCTACATAGCCAATTAATATCATTTTATTCAACAGGCTTGTAAGTTTTATTCGATTTGCATACTATATGCATAAAGCCTTAGAATAATTTATTATTTTTTTAATATTTTTAGTTAATTAATCACTAATTTTAAAAGTGTTAAATTATATTAATTGTATAAAAACATGGATAATTTAGTGTTCATCTAAAAACTCTTGATGTATATAGTGCCCTTATAAATGTATTAATATAAGGTATAAAAATGAGATTTGAATGGAATGAAGCTAAAACAAAAAGTAATCTTAGAAAGCACCGTGTAAAGTTTTGAAATAGCTGCATATGTTTTTTCTGATCCATTCTCCATGGCTAAACAAGACCGTATTGAAAATGGAGAGTATGGTTAGCAAGCTTTATGGCTCATGGATGTTTTTTTATTACTATTCGTAGCGCATATTGTCCATGACGATAAAAATGGCATAGAGGTAATCCGTATTATTTCAGCACGGCGAGCCAATTTGAAAGAGAGTAAACTTTATAAAGAAGAAAGTTCGTTATAAAATTGAGGTAGGTAACTTATCACCTTTGACAGATGAACAGAGAGTTGAAGTTGATAAACTGGCTGTAATGCCGGACAATGCAATTGATTATAGAGATATTCCGTCACTCAATGATGCGTTCTGGAAAAATGCCGTTCGCAATCCATTCTATAAACTACCCAAAACTGTTACAACAGTGCGTGTGGATTCAGACGTTCTAGCGTGACTTTAAAAGTCAAGGGAAAGGATATCAAATGCGTATTAACGCCATTTTACGTGATACTATGCTTCGTTCAATGCACTGATTTCTCCTCCACTTAAAAGCCGGAAAGGGGGGCCCATATTCTAAAAATCTAAGCAGCTTTCACTGCAGAGTTCTCTAAAATTCGTATTGCTTTGCAATTAAAATTGTATAGCTTCGATCTTTAACTAACTGATTCTAAACAATACAATATATTTTGGATACACTATCTTCCCATAATCACTAAGATAACTTGGGAAGCACCTGCCATCTGATAAGACTATAGACATTGTAATTATGTTAACTTTATGAATACCATTAACTTTCTTTCTTATAAATATAAAATAGATCCAGCCTCAGAATTAGTTAATATCAATGATGCTGATAAATTTTTATAGGAAAGAAGATACGATTTTAACTGTGATAATCAATGTGCTACTTTAATAATCGAAAATTTTTCTGTGAACTCGAAGATCTGCTATTGGATTTATGTTTTAACGGGAGAAAATAGTCCTTATAATCCTGAAGTTATTGATTCTGAAAACGATTTTCAGAATATTCCTAACCCACGTTCTAAAAATCAGATTGAACAGAATAAGCAATATTTTGGAATTTTGATTCCTATAGAGTTTACTCTTTTTTCTTCAAATAAAGAGTTAAACAAATTCTTGCAGCTACACTACAAAAAATCTTTTCCCCCGAAAACGATTGATATCTCACCTGATATTGTTGGTAAGGAAGAGTTCGAAAAAAATTGCTTTTAATTAAAGAAATAAAACTGAAATATACACAACCAAAACAATTAGATTTTTTTGCAATGCAATCAGAAGACAACTTGCTAAAGATGGCTAAACTTTTGTTGGGTGAATTTCCCACGGATGATTATTCTGAAATGGAACTTGACTTGGGTATCAAATTTAAAGAAAAAAATAATTTAAAGAATTATTTTTTGAATCTTTTTAAAAAATATAAATTAAATCCAGCATTTAAAAACATAAGTTTTGTTGGAAAGACACATAATAATTTTGATATAATCTTTAATACTGAAACTTTTCAACATAAATTTGCTATTAAAACAAGTAAAAATGATAATGGTATGTATAATGAAGGTCATATAAAAGAAAAATTAAAGCATGAAATCGTAAGTTTTACGGTATCTCTTTAATAGAGCACTGTAGCGTGTAAATAGATATATTTATTAAACTGCGTGTACGCAACATAAGGAAGAATACACAGACTAAAAAAAAGTACCAAATTATAATATTTGAATATCCAAGAGCAATATCTAAGTACCAAAGTACGGTATCCAATGAAAAAGAAAACTTGTGCTCCACGTACTTAGAAATGACAGGCAAAGAAACAGTTTCTTTATAACTACTTGGGAAAATTAAAACGACAAGCGCTAAAATTATTAACTTTAGGAGACTGTGCATATACTGATGTAACTCACATGTTAATGTCTTCCAACCTGTTGTATTGCCGCATTTATATTGTGGGTTGTTTTGCAACTCAGAAGGGATATTAGAATTGCATAAAATTGCAAAAACAGTTGTTACGATCACCAAAGAAATAGACGCGAATGTCAAAATACCCTGAATAAAGTCAAGATTTTTTCTTATTCCTAAAAAACATACAAATATAAACATTATAACGCCAAACAAGGCTTTTCTCTTCTTATCTGTAAACATATTTATTTCCTGTGAAAAAATTATGATCTCAATTTCTTAAATTATTTTCTGATATAAAAACACAAACTACCTTTTAGTCTTTTTAGCATTTGCTTTTCTTTTAATAGCAATGTCTTCTATTGCATCCAGTTGCTTTTAATATTTTAGTTAACCTCGTCTATGATTTATCTATAGTTGATGATAGCTTTAAACACAGAGCTCCATAATCCCAAACTCTTGCTTGCATTTTGATACCCAAATCCACCTTTCAACAAAGCCCATCGCACTGGCAACCCTTTCATACAGATTAAAGAAAAGCTCTGTTATTTCAAAAGTACACGAAAGGGAATCATAATTGCCGCAACATTTTTTGCGCTGATGCTGGCTACTCATGTTTTAAAAAACAAATATTTTGAAATTCGCGTATCCTAAAATCCTTAATTTGTATTAATGGATTTATTTACTTTATAAATTTGATACTATAGAGCTATTTTAGCTTCTAGAAATATATTGTACATTAAAAAAACTTTTTAATCACTCTTTAAATGCATATCCAATCCAAAAATGATCAGCACTTTTCACTATTTTGCTACTTTTTAGAAATCTATTTTAAACTCTCCTATCATTAGTTCATGAAGAGTTTTGGTGCGTGAAAGAAGGTCTTTTTCAATCTCTTCACAATACTTAGAAAAATCTGTTGCTCTTGGAATGATTTTTTTAGACATGCTTTCTACGTTGCTCTGCAAAATGCGTTTTAAGGACTCTTTCAAAATCAATAAGGAAATATCTTTGAGTTCAGTTTGATAAGCTTGAGAAGAGGTATTATAGTCCATATATTTTCGCATGTGGAAGCTACCACAAGAGAACAAGCGAAAAGTATTAGAGATATCATCATTTGAAGCTTTTACAGCAATAAACCTGTGAAGCCATATGCAAGTCTCAAGTGCATTTTCTTCATTCGGTTTTTGTTTTTAATTTTCCATACGACACACGGCTATTTCAGGCTATTACTTTGGGTTGATTAAGATTTGTAAGGAAAGTTGATTGGCTAGCAGTTAAGGCTGAGTTTAAAGACTGGGATTATAAAGCCCAAGGGCTGAAAGAAGCCGGTGCGGCTATCGTGGCATTGGCTGTCACGGGGGCGCGGTTACGGGCGGAGCAGCCTTGGGTGCTGCCAGTGCCATTACCGGTGCATTGGGGCTTGGCTCGAGCACCGCCATGAATGCGGTGATACAGGCAGGTGTCCAAGCATTGATTGACAAAAGCGCTGTGGCTTTTGTCAATAATCGCGGCAATATTGCCGGCGCCTTGCATGAGCTTGGCTCTTCAAAGAATGTTCCCAGCATTGTCTCATCGATGTTAATGGCGGGCTTAACCAGTCAAATAACGGAAATGGCAGGTGTTGGACAATCTTTGCCAAAAACCGCTCCTTTTGTCGATCGTATCGCCCGTGAAGCGGAAAAGAACCTGATCAAAGCCGCCATTGGCACAGGCGTTCAAATGGCTCTTGAGGGTGGTTCTCTTGACAAGAACTTTTTTAACAATCTGCGCATCGCCCTGTCTGATACGGTTGGCAAATCGTTGGCAGAAGAAATTGGTACCGCCAAGGCAGAAGGCAAAATAGACACGGTCACACAGATCGTTGCCCACGCTGGTCTTGGCTGTTTAAAAGGCGCGGTTGCGAGTGGCGCTTGCTCTGCCGGTGCTATCGGCGGGGCCTGTGGGCGAAGCCACTGCTATGCTCCAGTTTAAACTGTGGTCCCCCAATTTTATACAAAAAGAAATAGCAGCATTGGATGGTCGTATTCCAACGGCAGAAGAACAAGCGCGTATAAATGCAAAGATTGAAGCACAGTTTGCTGACTTTAGCGATCATGCCATTGATGTCGCACGGGCTGTGGGGGCTTTGCTGCTGCCCTTGCTGGTGGTGATGTCAATAAATACTGGCGCGGATGCCGCTGGAAATGCTGCGGAGAATAATTTTCTTCCTGCGGTAGCAGCATTAGCAGCATTCATTGTGTCGCTTACACCAGAAGAGTTGGCAGCTCTGTCTCTTTTTATGGCTGGCGGAGCAACTGTTGTTGGATCCTCTAGCAATAAGACGGCTATAACGGATTTCTTTGGCTATTTGTTTGCATTGAAAAATGCAGAAGAAGACAGCGAAAAAACAAACCAAAACTCAAAAGAAGAAAAAAATAAAAATTCTCAAACGGGCAATGAAAATCCACAAAACAATAATGATGATAATGATGGAAAGGGTAAAAGGCTTGGACAAGTCAGGAAGCATCATGAAAAAAAACGCGATGAGAAAAAACAAGAATTAAATGATGAAGGATGTAGAACATGCAAAACAGAAATAGTATTCAAAACTAAGACGGATAAGGGGGTAGTAAGATCTCGTGCGGATATCGTTTATATAGAGAATAGTAAAATAAAAATTGGCGAGGTAAAAACGGGGAAGAATGCTAAATTAAGTGAACAACAAAAGATTTTGAAAGAGGCATATAAAGAAGGAAATGCTGAGTCCACAAAAGGAAAATTTATAAAATTTTTTAAAGAGAACAAAGAGTTCTTAGAGGCATATCAAGAATCTTTCAAAGATTTTAAAGGAAGTGGCAAAGAATTAAACCAAGCTAGTAAAAAATGGGTTAAAGAACAATTGAGTAATAAGTTAGACAAAACAGACATTAACGTTTTTCATTATCTAGGACTTTTTGAATGAAAGTGAATAGCGATGCGAACTAAAGACGTGACAGAGATTTTAAAAACGCTTGGCTGGGAACCTTATCGTGCTGAAGATGGTAGTATGTTTGCGCATTATCATCTTCCCGATCGCATTGTAGGCATTAGTTATGATGTTGTAGATTATGGAGAGGATGGGGGAAAGTTTCGGCTATCGGCTAATCTTACCACTGCTGCTTATTGCCTTGCTTGGGAATATGCTAGTGGTGAAGTATCACAGGATAAGTATGAAGATACGCTGTTTTCTGCGAAAGAGGATTTCGATGTTACAGCTTCAGATCTCTCAGAAAGCCATGTTAAGGAATCTTTAAATAGGGTTATCGCTTGGGCGAAAGCACAAGATATTGAACAAAAATTACGTGAAAAAGCAGCCAATCATTCTGCTGTTGCAGAAGCATTACTTGGTGATATTGAGGCTTTAAAAAGTTCTAAGTTTACACCCCAATTACATGTACCAGAATTTTCAGATTACAAAACAATAGGGTGGATTGAGCGCCTCATTCTTTTTGTGCAAGCTTATAAAAACGGGGAGTTAGATGACACTTTAGCGCGTAAAAAACCTAAACAGAGGTCGATGAGTCTTACAGCAGCAACTCGCATTTTTAAAATTCAAGGGTGGTTTTCCACAGAGCTTGGGAAAATGTGGTTGGTTTTGCCGGATCGTTTTATTAAGTTAGATTTTGGCTTTGTACATCTCTATGATCAGTATAATGTTCATCTCGAAGCTGAAATATCTAATGAAGAGATTTCTGTAGCTTGCGAATATATTCACTATAGGAGAGAATATAATTGGATACGACCTACGGATATTTATAAGTCTTTTAACACGATAGGAGGAGGGATTTTTAGTGGTTTTGATAAAGGAATTGATATTTGTGTAGAGACATTGAATGAGCAAGAGCTTATCAAAGTCTCTGAGCGGGTGATACAGTGGGCACGTGCCCAAGATTTACAAGCATCAATAGAAAGCAAAACACGTGTTCAAAAGTATAGCTATTATCCAGCTGTGATTTGGCATTTGGCTTGTTTAGCATTGACAGGTCAAATTGATGTCCTAAAATCCTATCAAGATTCTATCGCAGAGGGTAAGCTACCTGACCATTTGCAAAATCTTGATAAAGAACTGGAGGGGTATGTTAACCATGCCGTTAAATTTTCTGAAAAACATCTGAAAATCCTTAATGAGCGAGAGTCAGCAGAAGCACATCTCAGTCCACAAGTTTTGATTACTTTCAATAAAGTTACAGAGCAATTAAAAGAAATGGGTTGGACAGTTTATCGTGATAAAAACTACAATCGCAATGCTTATTTTGTAAGTAAAGACCGTATCATCAATATAATGTATAACCTTCAAAGTGATGAAGAAGAGCCGATTGTTGCATTTAAGGCTTCCCTTTCAACACTTAGTTTTTCTACGGCTCATAGAGAGATTTTCTATAATATGCCTCAATATATAGCCCTCAAAGAAGCAGAAGAATTTTATACAGTTTCTAGTACTGAATTGGCTGAAGGCAAGCTAAAACAGATCAGTGCGGATGTTCTTGAATGGGCTGATCGGCAAAATATTAATCAAATCATTTATGATTATGCGGCTTTGCCAACAAACAGTGAACTTGATCTTGTAGCGCGTCACCTTATTGCGCTTGTTTTGATTGGGGATGTTGAAAAGCTCAAATCTTATAAGGAGAATTTTAGAAAGGGAAATTCTTTAGGTTTTGTGAAAGGTATCACGAAATATACAATCGACAACTCTCTTACTCTTGCACGGCATTATCGGACTGGTTTTCCAAAAAACGCTCCGATTTTAAGCTTGGATCCGCAAACAGCATCTGTTGCTTCTAAAAGAACTTCTATTGAAGTGGCAGAGGAAGTGGATGAAGCAGATGACACTGATGATCGTCTCACCATGGAAAGTGCTCATGCACTTTTGAAAAGCTTAGGCTGGTCAACTGAGAAAATCAATGAGAATGACCATATGGCAAGCTATCAATTGGCTGATCGTGAAGTAGATATTCTTTATAACGACGAAATTGCCAAAGATTACCCGCAATTTGATAGCGCCTTTTTGATTAGCACGGGCATTCTTTCCACCGCTTGTAAATTCATTGATCCTACCCACACGGAAGATATTCCAGATATACAGCTTAATTTTGAAGCAAAGGGGTTAGAAATCTTTGAACCAGAAGTCACTGCGGATCGCTTAAAGAAAGCACTTGATGATGCACTAGAATGGTCAGTCAAAGACATTGACCTTTCTAAAAGACTTCGCTCTGATTATGGCACTGCTCCTTGGAAAAAAAGCACTACGTCTAAAGAAAACGATGCACATTATGCTTTACTTCATCTTGGCGCTCTTGCTTTATTGGGTGATATTGAGATCTTACAATCTTATCAGAAAAGTTTTACAGCAGGTGATCACCTAGGCTTTGACGAAAGCATCAACAAAACCCACCTTGAACGTGCATTAGCTTTAGCCAAAGAAGTAGCAAAGGTGAAGCAAGTGAGTTACGCTTTGATTAAACAGGTGGCAGAAAAGCTTGATGATCACTCAGAGCTTTCTAGCGAGGAATAACCTCGCTCTTGGAAGGAGAGTTTATTTAAGTCTATTTAGAACACAGAATACATTGATTATTTTGAAAAAATCGAGGGGATTATGAATCATGAAATGGATAAAGAAAAAAAGTATGGGGGCAGCTGAGCCTGTGGAATTTAAAGGTCAAAAAGTTTATCAGGAAGATGAACTGTTTGAGCCTGAAACAGTTTCTTCTTGGAAAGAAAAAGGACAGATAGTAACAGGTACAAATCTGGAAAGAATGGCATCAGGAAGAGCTCCTATTGGAGTCGATTTTAGACCTATTATGTTACATCCTATGACACAACAACAAGATAGTCCTCTCGTTGAGGTTCTCTACTCATTTTATCAAGGCAGGAGTTTGCTTGCTCCTATGAATCCAAAGACAAATTTTATCAGAAAAGTTATTTGTTGGATTTCAAAAAAAAATTCCTAAGTAGGAAAAAAAGAAAAAGTAATTATTGCAAATATTGGAGTAATGTCCCTAAAAGGCGCTCTCTAAACTTTAATGATCACCTCCTTTATTCCATCATATATTGTAAATGCGAGATGATTGTACAGAGACAGATGAGAAAAGAGCTCCTTCAAGAACATATCTCTTATGATTTTATCAATCTCATCTCAATTCCATTGGCTATAGTAGAAAAAGATTGATCATTAGGAACACTCATTATGAGTAAAAACACGCTGTGACTTATGGAGAAAAATTTATGAAAAGTTATACTTTATCAGATGTTGCACAATATGTTGATATGCATAGTCATGTTATTAATTTTGGTACTCAAGATAATGCCCCTGATGATGTACGGATTAAAACAGCTGAGAACACTCTTGGTTTACAATTTACCTCTTCCTATAAGAATTTTTTAAAAAATTATGGAGGAGGAGAAATTGGAGGTGAAGAAATATTCAGTATTTATGAAATCTGCGCAGGTATTCCTGCTGGTGATATTGTTTACCGAAATTTGCTCGATAGAAGAGATGGCTTTACGGACCCCAAACAACTTGTTATCTGCACAACTGATTTTGGTGAAACCTTTTATTTTGATTATACGCAGTTTAGGGATGGTGAATGCCCTCTCTATCTCAAGTATACATCTGAAGATTCCGAATATTACGCAAGTAATTTTTATGAATTTCTCTGCAAAAGAATTAAAGAGTATGCAGGGGAAGATTCATGAAAACTTATACCTTAGATGATGTTATACAACTAGTTGATAAATAGAATAATTGCGATTTATTGCTTGTTATGAAAACATCTAAAAAGAGATTGATCATTATAAAGATTAGCAAAATCCCTTTTAATAGACCGTGTCAGTGTTGTCAGTTCTTTTTAGAGCCTATATTATTTTTTTAATGAGAGAAAATTAAAATAAATATATTTCAATAGGTTAAGATTTTACAGATCTTAAAAAAACAATCTATATTGATAATACAACCTATAAATTCAACTAATAATATACGTTTTGAGGGGGTTTTGACGGTTTTTACACCTTCAAAACCTATAAGTAATATAAGAAAATGAATATACATAACTCTCTTTAAACAAAGCTTTTGAAAAGCATAAAGCACTCATTTTAGATTACGATATAATCTTTTAAAGGCAATTCAAAAGAAGCCTATTCACTTTAAGATGGGATTTCTTTTTAGAATAACGCATATTAGGATTGTATCTAATCAATTTAATAAGAGAGGTATAGATTATGGTTATAAGACCCTATACCCCTTATGCGTTTATCATACCCATTATGTGAGCATGCTTTATAAGTTATTCAGTTTCTCTAATTTCCAATTTTGGTAGTTTTTTACGATTTTCATTGTCTCTAAACTTACGGTAATAACCCTTTGAAATAACTCTAGAGGGTAGGCAGGGTTGCCAATGGTTTCAACAGCATAACGATTGGCATCATTAACAATGCCACTCTTTTTATCAGTCTTAACACATTGACGCCCCATAACCCATTCAAGAGCGGGTTTACCATTAACGATATACTCATAAGCGTCAAGAGGGATATCTGTCATTGTGATATTGCTGTTATAAATAACAGTTGATTTATCCTTTTCCTTACTATTCTTAATTTTTGCGAACTTCATTTCAGTCACATAATAGAATTTTTCGGGATTAGAGATGTCAGTTAATTTTGGATTACCCTTTTTAAAGGTCACAGGATAAGGCTCTACGCTTTCATAGTTTACGTGCAAATGACCCAATTCACGCCCTGCTGTCACAAACATCCAAAAATCTTCAGCAGTTTTTACACAAGGGATACGAGGCAATTCCTTAGAGAGATTATCAGCATAACGAGCACGGTAATCTTCCGAATGCAAAAGACCATAAACGTAATAGAACAAATCATCTTTAGTGATTATTTCATTCGGATAAGCAGCTTTAAAATGTGCTAATCCTTCATAAGTAATGGCATCACGCTTTTGTAAATCAGCATTGATGCTTTTTTCTATAGAATTCGTAAATAAATGAGTTTGTTTCTTGTTTCTATCTTTTGAAACCGTAGTGTCTTCGTAAATATAGCGTGGAAAGCATTGACCATTTTCTATCACCTGAAGATCAGATACGGTCTTAATCATAAGTACAGAAAAGTTTTTCTTTGCTCCTATACCTGTAAGCAGTATCATCTTATTTTCAACCGCTTGCCCTATCGGGAATATATGTGTCTGATAAGCACCGTCGCAGTTGAGAGCAGAATCACAATAAAGCCATTGTTGTGTAAAAGGACGATACAAGCTTTTGATAAGGTAATTTTCCTTAAAATTGAAAGACTTTCCTTTTACCAAGTCTTTTTTGAGATTATAGCTCCAACTGATTTTTTTCGTGTCAGAATTTACGAAGCTATTTACAGCATTTGCACGTATTTTATGATCAGTATGTGGATAGGCATCATTAAAACGTTTTACCTCGCTATTATAGAAGGCAATCATATTACGCATATTCTTTGCCAAAATTTCACAGCTTGAGTTGTCTGTCCAAGCATCACGGCTCGTCATAATACCGCGAGAAAAAGTTTCAAAGAGTTTTTTATCATGACTTTTCTTATAACCAAAGGCTAGGAATGTTTCAAAACTGTCATCACGTTGCTTTATCCAATCCCCATGCTTATCTGGTGTAATTATTTGCCAACCTTGTTTGCTCTGTGTAATACCATCAATGCTTCCAAAATTCTTAATTGTCTTAAGCTTCTTTTCTCTCGTGAAGTAATCTCCAATAGCATGGAAATATATCTTACCACGCTGTTGTGCATTTGGATTTTTTACGAGAACGGAAATCGCTATAGGGGCTCGAGATCCAGAACCAAAAATTTTACCACCTTCTTTTCGAGAAAGTTCTCCAGAAGTTCGTTGGTTACCCCGTAAATGGAAAATATAAAGGCTGCTAAATTCCTCAACGAGGCACTTTCGTAGACTGTCCGTAGAACTTCCATTAATAAAACCGGCATTTGTGACAAATCCGATTATCCCAGCATTATCAATACGGTCACTTGCCCAGCGAATAGCACGAATATAGCTATCATAAATTGCTTGCATATTGGTTGCTTTTGAATGAGCAGCATAAGTTTCACTAATACGTTTATCTAAAATCGGATAGGGTGTGTTTTTTGCATTATCATTTTCATTTTTTTGTCCTATTGAATAAGGAGGGTTACCAAAGATAACTTTGATATCCAGTTTTTTCTGGTGCTCTAAATATTCACTGTTCTCTTTAAATAATTTTTGCAACAAGTCTTTCTTTTCAAGAATTTGAAACGTATCAGCCAAACCAATATGCTTGAAAGGGATATAATTTCCTTTCATAAGACCATGATAGGTTGCTTCAATGTTAATGGCTGCTATGTAATAGGCTAAGAGAACAATCTCATTGGCATGGATATCATAACGGTATTTATATTCCATATCCTCTGGTTTGATGAGTTTTGATTGTAACAGCCGCGTAATAAAGATTCCTGTTCCAGTGAAAGGGTCGAGAATGGAGACTCCTCGTGATCCTAGACTTTTTCCAAATTCATTGCGTAAAACATCATCAACAGAATGAATGATAAAATCAACAACCTCAATGGGCGTATAAACAATTCCTAATTTTTCTACTGTACGCGGAAAAGCATAACGGAAAAATTCATTGTAAAGCTCTACAATTAAACTTTGTTGTGC
>NZ_JBHINJ010000035.1:0-6124 GCF_042194855.1 Bartonella sp. CL70QHWL
ATGTCAATTCGATTTCAGAAATCAGTTTCTTTTGTTTTCTGGCAATATATTTCATTGCTGTCTCTAACTGATCTTCTATACCAAATTCACGACGGTTCTGGATTTCTTCTGATTTCACCGTATCACTTTTGGCAATGCGTTCGCTTAAAGCAGGGCTTGCCATAATCATTTGGTCAAGACGGGTTTTGGACAATTTCTTCGCTGTCTCAACCGTTGGCGTCACATAAAGGACAGGTCCCGGACTATAATGAATGGCATAACCGCAAAAGTTCAATTCTGCTTCTGACATGCCGATCTGCGTCCCTTTCATGACAATTGTTATTTCAATTGGCACGTAAGAGGAAAGGTTATCCATGATTTCGCGCAAATAAGGGGTACGCTTTGTTCTCCAAAGCCCAGGCTCAGCACTTGCTACGGTGCTAAGGTATCTATTCCCGCCCATTGCGAAACCTTGTACGGTGGGTCTGGTTGTCATGCGTCATTGGCATTGGCGAAAAATTCTTCGACTGCATTGTCATCCATTATTCGTTTCTTGCAAGTTCTCTAACTCTGGAGAATGTGGATCATGACAAGGCACTGGAATATTAACCGCTTCAAGCAAAGCTGTTCTCATAGTGTAATCAATAGCACCAATAAGGCTGGCTGTATCACATCCAACTTGTGCAGCAATGCTTGCACCAAAACGATGAGGAAAATTCAACATATGACATTACGGTGCGCTCTTCCAAACTCACGAGCTGCCTTTTCATTTCTTCTCGATCAACAGTGGTTTCGCGTAGTCGTTCAAGGGCAATTTTTTCGCTTTCAAACGCAACTTGCATTCGCTCCAGTTTTATCTTGTATTCATTGGCTCCATCTGTGGAAGCTTGTTTGATCTTTGTCCGCGGTTGTCCATCAGGCGCTAAAAGTGAAGCAGGGCGCTTTGTTGGATTCTCATTCCAGATGGCTGTGGCAAGGGCTTCATTGACAGAACCATCTTCAAAAAGAGCCGTATCAAATTTACCTGTCTTTATCCGAGAAACCACCGCATTATGTGAAACACCCATCTCTTCGTAAACGCACGAACCGATATCCCCTCACGATACTTCTTATTCATAGTTGCTCCTTGCCTTGATTTTTTTCCCATCTTGAGGAATGGGGTTTTCGGCGTATCAGGATAAAGAAAGCTTTACGTAACGAACTGAAAACGGGCTTCAATGCGATAAGGAGACATTTTACATATCATACTGTACACACTAAATTCGTTATTTATCAATGTGTTAAGTGTACAATGTACAGTCAAATTGAAAATTCTGTCGCTAGCGATAGTTCGCGCTCGCCTGCCCCGCAACAGATCCAACCCGCTGGGAAGTAGATTTTACATTGATTTTATTGTATTTTTTCTGAAAAAAACCAAAACGAAAGTGATAATCTGCTTTAAAAATTACAATTAAAGTGAGTAATGTGTTGACATAGCTTAAGAACATTATTTAGCTTTCTTATTGGCGGCATATTCTTGACGAGCAAGTTGGTACTGTATGCTTTTGATTAGTCTTTCATTGGCTTCGTTTACAATAGCACTTGCAATTTCTGGCTTGGACATCACTTTAGCAATTGAAGGTCCTTCTTGTTTTGCAATGGGGAATTGATCTCCGTCATCTCTTTGAAACACATTCCCTCCCATTTTCAATTCAACACGCTTTGGAAAATTCCCACCTTTGATAAAAGCATGGGGTAAGATTTCTTTCTTTCCAAACATTTTGTATGTTACGCTGTATTTTGTTTCTCTTGCTTGAAAAAATTTAAGAGGTATCGGTGTTCCAGAACCAATGATATCTGTCTCGAGAAACCTTGCTGTCGCTTTTTCTTTAATATACCCCCCCTTTTTTGACACGCTTTGATTGGGCAGATGAGATGTCGCAACTTGCTTTTCAGTAAAGCGTTCAACTTGTTTTGCTGCGGTGTTTAGAGCATTACGCAGAGCCCAGTTAAGGCGTGGTGCTTGAAGACTGGTGAAGGTATCTTTTGCCTGTTGAAGATACCATTTTTGGTGGATGATTAATTTCAACGTCTAAGCCTTTTTAGGGGTAGGTGTTGATGACTTGGAAGTTTTAGATTCCTTTGGTTTTTCGAGTGAGGTTTCCTCTGTCACTGGTTCAGATGATGTTTGTACAGCTTCTTGTTCTATTTTCTTAATTTGTTCAACCGCCTTGTCAGGTTTTGCTGTTGTCTTGACTCCAACAAAAGGTTTTACAGCATTAGCGCGCTTGAGACGTGCGTAGACTTGATTGGAAACTTCAACAAATGGATTATTGGGTGTTGATGGTTCAAATCGAACAGTGCTTTTATTGTCTCCAATAACACACATTGGCTTAGTGATGACAGCTTTCATCAGTGCTCCTTTTGAGTCATAATTAATGACATCATTAGTCAAATATTAATTTTTGTTATTTGAAAAATAGATTAGCCAGAACTAGCAAGAAAACAGGGCTTTCTAGCTACATTTCAAGTTCACATTTTACTGAATTTTTAAGGGATATTTTTGAATTTTAGACGCAATTCAACTAGTGCCGTGCTGTTATTCAATACTATTTTTTACACCATGTCAACAAAAAAATCTATATTTTTTATTTTAAAATAGAATATATAGATTTTTCTAAAACATTTTAGATTTTATAAATTATTGTGAAATTATTATAGGAGGGAAAGACAATGACAGGTCCAGAAATATTAGATGCCATGTATATAATATCAATGATAGTTATATCCCT
This sequence comes from Bartonella sp. CL70QHWL, assembly GCF_042194855.1. Lineage (NCBI taxonomy): Bacteria > Pseudomonadati > Pseudomonadota > Alphaproteobacteria > Hyphomicrobiales > Bartonellaceae > Bartonella > Bartonella sp. CL70QHWL. Next base: position 2,751 of record NZ_JBHINJ010000035.1, read on the forward strand.
CTTAACTATAGCGTTTTGTTTGCCTGCCGCCTTTTGATTTTCATTAATAGTTTTCGGATCATATGCAATTACACGCTTTTGCAAAAAAAATCGAGAGTGAGAAATTTTTCCAGATTGATGAGCTAAATATTAAGCTCGTGACGGGCTGCTGTTGCCAAAAAAGCAGATCTTGTTAAACCTCTCTCTTGTGCACAATTATCAATTGCACGTAAAAGCCCTCGTTCAATTGATATATTTGTGCGTACCACTTCTGCATCATTTTCAATAAAGGGGACTTGTATTAAAAAAGCTCCTTCTGACAAAGCTGTTTTGACAGATTCCCGTTGTATGACGTCTTCAAATTTTGAAGGAATAGGCACTCTATCTATATCTTCACAATAAAGTTGGAGTGCTTCTGTTGCATTTGCGATTAAATTTTCTTCCTCATCAGCAGCAGAAAAAAGTTCCTCAAAATCAGGAAACTGAACACCAAAAGCAGAGTCTTCATCTTTATGAACAAGAGCAAAAAATCTTTTCATTCTTCTTCTCCTTCTTTTAACCAGCCTGCTTGTTGTGCGATAGAACGTGCTGTACCAATCGGAAGATTTTTTTAGGATGTGGAACGATAACAACCTTATCATCTTTTTTAAATTTATGATGAGAACCTTTTACTTTGATAAGTTCAAAGCCATCACGCTTTAATTTTGCAATGATTTTTCGGCTATCTTGTTCCATTACCTAAACTTATAATGTGTAAATATATACACATTTTAATGATTTTTTATCTGATGTCAATTCTTTTTTAACGGCTAAAATGCTTATGAAGCGCATTAAGAACAATACGCAAAGAATTAACAAGATGTGTTAGCGATTGATCTTCTATAACAAGATATTGTAATGCAGCATAAAGATTATACTGTCTATAGAGGTGTTGTGTTTCTTTGATAATCTCTTTCGTCTCTTCATAACAATGAGTTGCTCTTTCAATCCACCGTTTTTGTGCCTCCTCATTTGATGAAGGAGTAAAGTTATCATAAATTGCATTAGGCAATCCTTTTGCACATAGGTAATTGTTTTTCACTTCAAGATATTTTTGCGCATCATCATATTGGTCTTGATTGATTTCGCCTTGCAAATAAAGCCGCCCGATATAGGTACCGGAAAGCGGACTTTTAGCCTCTTCTATGGTCAAGCCAAAGCGTTTGGCACGCATTTCAATTGCCAATTTATCCATGGGTTCATGCGGTGTTTTTGCTCGTGAGATGCGTCCGTTTGGTTCTCTGATACATCCTTTAATCCGTGGACGACCACGTTTTGCACGTTTTTTTCTTTTTGTCATATTTTTTTTTCAATCAGAATGGGATAGCATTATTAAGAGATGTGCTATGATCAGCAGCACCTGAAGCGATGGCATAATGTTGAGAAGTAATGGGTGAAGGGGTAGGGGATGCTGATTGATCTTTCTTTGCATCAAGCAAATACAATTCGCCTTTGAATTGCGGTAAAATAATCTCTGTTGTGTAACGGTCATGCCCATTTTTATCTTGCCATTTGCGTGTCTGTAATTTGCCTTCTACGTAAACCTTTGAACCTTTGTTTAGATATTGAAGTGCAATTTTTGCCAAATGTGGATTAAAAATCATAACAGAATGCCATTCAGTCTTCTCTACTTTTTGATGTGTATTTTTATCTGTATAGCTTTCAGAAGTTACCATACGAAAATTAACCACTTCTGCTCCAGAATTCATTGTTTTGCTTTCGGGATTAGCACCAAGGCGCCCGATTAAAGTCACTTTATTTAGCATATTTGTAGCCCCATTAGATTAGCAATTTATATATACAAAATCTTAGCATAATTTGCTTATTTTTTCAATTATTTCAAAAGTATATTATTGTTTTTTAACATATAAAATTATGTTTACGGTGTATAAAATAAGGAGATCAAGGTATTTTATTTTGCAAGCAGCGTTTCTTTTCCGTTCTCACCATGAATTCCTTGAACACTGTTAGATCTTGTTGTGAAAGACACTTAAAATTTCTAACAAACGTGCTAATAATTTCACGGTTAAGTGGATCAGAAGAATTCATTATAAAATTCTTTCGGCAAATGTCAGCCTCTTTTCTTAAAAGAGAAGCCATGTTTTGATCTAAAGCGTACAGCTTTATGATCTTTTCTTCCATTCCTACTGGAACAGATTTTTTGCCAATCTCAACAGAAGATAAAAATGCTACAGAGATGCCTAGTTTATCAGCCATATCTAAGAGCCTTTCAAAGCGATCAAGGCGAATTTTGCGTAAAGTTTTGCCAAATGGTGTAAGCATGTGATTAAAGCTCCTATTCATGCAATCAAGCTGCTTTAAGACGTGATATTGTGTTTTTTTCTAAGAATTGAGGCATTTTGATTTTTGGTGAAAAAATCATCAGTTCAGTAGCTTTCCTTTTCTCTTGTAGAGAATATTGTAAGCTAAATTCTATTGAGAGATATTGCCTATACAAAAATTTAATTTCTTCAACGTTGTCATAAGTAATTAGCCAAGGTGCCGTCACATGTTGGGAGATGACATTCTCTAAATTGTGGTGATCATTAGCTTTGTAAAACCAAGTATAAAGACCTTTTCCTTTTTTAAAATAAGGAGGGTCCATATAAAAAAAGGTGTTTTCATCAGTTCCATAACGCAGCAAAAATTCCCGTGCATTTAAACGAGTTAAATGTATTCTATCTTTTTGTTCACTTATGCGAAGAATGCGTTCAATTATATTCTCTTTGTTAAATCGGCAATCTATTTTATAGGTACCGCTTTGTCATTTTTCTCCAATTGGTCCAGCATTTTTAATAATTCCAGATCTATTTGTGCGATTCAAAAAGAGTGCTGCGAATCCTGCGCTAAGCACATCTGCACTTGCAGGAGAAATTTCTTTTGTATGTACCATTCTTCTAAGTTAATGGTCGTTATATTGATTTTTTCTATTAATTCTTTTGTCTTGTGCAAAACGCAATACCAAAAGCTCCAAATGAATAGATCAATATCGTTAATGTGAATATCTTTAACATCACCATTAAAAAGAAGCTTTAAAGCAAGTCCGCACCCGCCAGCAAATGGCTCTCTATAGGAACAGCCATTTAATGCATTTTTCTCAAATATTTCTTTGACTTTTCCATACAGTGCAGCCTTACCGCCTGGATATCTCAATGGTGAGCAAACATGAGTCATTGTTACGCGCCTTTTTCAATGATGTTTTGATGTTTTTGTTGATTTCATCTATGAACGTTGAGAAGAGACAACGCCATTTAATCTAAACAGTTTTATAAAATCGGAAATTTTACTATAGCTTTTTAACTGAGCACTGTAGTGTGTAAATAGATATGTTTATTAAACTGCGTGTACGTAACATA
>NZ_JBHINJ010000036.1:0-6083 GCF_042194855.1 Bartonella sp. CL70QHWL
AAACAGAACAACTCGCTGAACCGCTTTGGACAGAACGAAAATTTACCAGCAGTGATAAAGGCGCCAAACAAGCGCGCTTGAAACTCACGCTTACCGGTGGACCTGCTGCGCGGTCCATGGTGAGTGATTTTGGCGCCGGCATATTATGAGGGGAAAATGAGAGATGACAAAAACCAAAAAACTCGACATGGAATTGCCTAAAGAAGGACGCTTTATCAGTTCTGAATTCCCAATCTTGCGCGAAAACTTGACCAAAATTGATCAAGCCATTGCAGATGTTGAGGACAAGGTAGAGGGAAAAGCGCCTTCAAAACACACGCACACAATAAGTGATGTTGCAGATCTTGAAGCAGCCTTGAAGGGCAAGATGGCAGCGGATAAAACTTTCACTTTAAAAGATTTAGGTGATATCGAGGGTGCACAAGATGCTGCCAACAATTATGTTCTCTATAAATCAAGCAATAATAACTTCACCTTTGGGAGTGCTATCTCTCTATTAGGCGCACATCAACATAAAACCGAAGATATCGTGGGGCTTGACGATTTTAGAGCCAAGATCAATGAAGATCTCACAAGCTATGGGCACCTCACAAGCCCAAATGAATGGCAAAGTTATAATAAATTTACCAGCAAAGTGACTATGAGTGGTGCCTTAGAGCTTTTGGGCAATTCGTCGTTTAGCCTCATCCACAATGGTGAAATGGTTACCAGTTTAAGCACAAGCGGAAGCTCGCTTAAAGGACCGCTTAAAGTGGACGGTGATGTTGTTTATACCAAGGCGCAAGTGGATGCCCTCAAGCAGGAAATATGGGCAGAAATAAAGAGTCTTAAAAAAGTTTTTACTGATAAACCCATTAATTGGCCAGAACTTGCTGATGCTGAATTGCTGTATACGCAGGATGGTAAAATTCAGTGGCCAGACTGGGTAACCGATAAAACCAAAGTAGAAATCCAAGCGTGGGGCGGCGGCGGTAGTGGGGGTGGATCTGATACACCAAGTTTAGGAGGAGGAGGTGGTGGTGGTGGTTGTTCAGTATGGTATGGCTATAAAGCGAGTTTAGCTGGGAATGAAGCTATCATCGTTGGTAAAGGAGGAGATTCTGTTGCCTCGCGTGGTGCGACAGGGAATTCTGGTGGAACAACAATCATTGGCAAGGATTTTATCACAGCAACAGGAGGTCATGGTGGTGGAGGGGCTTATTCATCATCTTTTCCAGGAAATGGTGGAGCTGGAGGAGTGGGGGGAAATTTTGGCTTGGCGACGAATGATCGCCCCGGTCTTTTCAAGGGCGAGAATGGCCATCCTGGAACAGATGGTAACCGTGGTGGTGTAAGTGGAAGTGGTGGTGATGCTGGGGGTGATACATCTCGAGGTGGTCCTGGAGGAACAGGAAAAGGTTTTCGTGCTTCAGGAAAAGGAGGGGGTGGTTTTGGTGGAGGTGGTGCTGGCTCTCATGGAGATTCCTCTCCAAGCGGTGCTGGAGCTGATGGCGCTGTCCTCATAAGATTGTGGAAAGATTAAATACATAATCAAAGAGAGCACAATTCAAATGGTGCTTATTGTATAAGCGAGCTTATATGTTTTTAAGTCCTTTTATTGCTCTTTCAAAGCCCTTTGAAAGGGCTTTTTTTGACTGACAGTGTCAGTCTTATCGAGCATGGTGATGGTTGTTATTCTCTCTTCATTGATTTGGAGAGCAAGATGGCAATAGAATTTAATCATGGGATTCGCATTGTAGAGGCTGGTGAGGATTCCCGTCCTTTAGCAACATTTGATCAGACCGCCATTGGGGCGGTTGTTACAGCCCCTGATGCTGACAACCAAGTTTTTCCCCTCGACGAGCCCGTGTTGGTCTTCACCCATGAGACAGAGAAAATCCAAAAGCTTGGGGCAAGAGGCACGGCTCTTGATGTGATTAAAGCCGTGTGCGCGCAGGGGATTGAGGCACAAATTATCCTTGTGCGTGTGGAAGAAAAGTCAACCATTGCTGAGACACAAACCGAAATGGTGGGATCCAATACTCACTTGACCGGTGTGCATGCCTTAGCGCATGCGCGGGGGCATTTGGGGGTGGAACCTGGAATTCTCTTAGCACCGGCTTATAGTGCAGGGCGGATTGATAATGGTAAAAACCCCGTGGCAGATGCTTTAGAACAAGTGGCAGAAAAGTTGCAAGCCATTGCCGTGTTTGATACGGGTGGTAAAAACACGCAAGAAAGTCTTGCCTATCGTGCAGATTTTTCCTCACGCTTTTGTTATTTGATTGATCCCTTTGTACGGGTGGCAAATCGTGAGGGGGGTGTTAGTGTTAAACCGGCAAGTCCTTTTGCTGCCGCCATGTTTATCAAACGTGACAAGCAAAGGGGCGGTGTTTTTTGGTCTCCTTCCAACCAAGATGTGCATGGCATTTTAGGGACAGCACGCCCCATTAGCTATTTTGATGGCGAAATTGATCATGAGGCAAATCGCCTTAACCAAGCCGATATTGCGACCTTTATTCCAGCACGGCTTAGCCAAAATGCGCAGGGAGAAGTAGCTTCCAATGGGCGCATTTTATGGGGAAATCATACCACCTCCAGTGATCCACTTTGGCGCTTTGTCAATGTGGTGCGCACCCGTGCAGCTTTGGAAAAAACGATCATCAACAATTTCCGCCCTTGGGCGAATGATGAAAACCTTACTGGCCAACATGTTATTGCCATTACCCGCAGCCTTACACAGTTTCTTGATGATATGATTGCGCGTGGTGCGCTTTTGGGTGGCCGTGTTTGGTTTGACCGCGATTTAAATTCCAACAGCACTTTACAATTGGGAAAATTGCGGGTGGAATTTGATGCAGAAGAAGTGCCACCTTTAGAAGATTTGAGTTTCGGCAGCCGGCGCAATAGCGCTTATTTTGATCGGCTGGCGCAAGATATCCAAAAGAAAATGACTTATCAATTTGGCGATACGCTTGAAACTTATCGCAAAGCAGCAAGGAGTTAAAGCATGACTTTACGCATTGTACGCGGTTTTACCTTGATTATTGATGATGATGTGAATCTACATCTTGATCTTGAAACCCTCAAATTACCTACGTTGGAAGAAATCACCGAAACCTATCAACCAGGGGGCTCTGATATGCAGATTGATGTGAGCGGTCTTGGTGTGAAAGCTTTGAGCATGCAAATGAAAATCCGCAGCCATACCCCTGAGGTCATCGGTATTTTTGGTGGTCCCCCTGGTCTTCGTCATAAATTCACTGGCAAAAAACATGTGATCTCTGAAGAAGATGGGCGTGAGCATGAACATTCCATTGATGTGACAGGGCGGTTGGTCAAAGTCGATAGCGAAGGCTTAACAGCTGGAAAAGCGACAGGCTATGATTGCGAGATCAAAAATGTTTGGGACTATACGGAATTTTGGGATGGTTCTGTTTTGCACCGCTTTTCCTTTAAACGGGGCGGCTGGCTTGTCCGCAATGGGCAAGAGATCGGTTCTCGCCGCCGCTCTATTCTCAACTTATAGGAATTGATCATGACAAGTTTACAAACCAGCATTGACGTGGAATTGCAGGTTCCGCTTCCTTATCAAGATAAAAGTGGCAAAGAATCTCTCTGCAAGAAACTGACCTTTTATCGCCCCACTTTTAAGCATGCCAAGCAATTAGCGGTGCTCATTGGACCACAATTGACAGAGCTGCTGCTTCCTGAGTTTGGAGAGCAAAAAACAACTTTGAGCAATGATGTGCTTATCACGAAGCTTTCTCAAGTTTTGTTCACAAGTGAGGCAACAGAAGGCATCACAGCACTTTTGGCTGATATGTCACGTGAATCTATTGAATTGATTGATCGAGTTGATGTGATGGATATTGTCGCAATATTGAAGGCTTTTTTTGTTTTTTTTACGCAACGCCAATCCTCTCTGCCAGACAATTTGGGGCAGAACTAGCCCTTTATTATCACTGGGCGCCTTCAGAGATTAACCAGATGGATTGGCTGGATGTGATTGCCTATCGAGAAGAACTCGCGCGCCTGAAAGCTCAAGAATATGAAAGCCATCAGTTAGGATAAAGAATCGTCATGGATGTTTCCCTTGTTGTGCGTTTTGTCAATCATCTGCAAGAGGGGATAGCTTCTGCCAAGCGTGATCTTGCAGCCTTTAGTTCAGATGTTGCGCATTTCCAAAACAAGACAAGGCAGCATTTTAAAGGGTGGTTTGACCCTGAGCATCTTGAGGATGCGACAAAGAATGCGGAAAATGCTTTTATCCAAGCGCGGGGGCGCATGGTGGGTGCCATTGCGCAAACAGCAACCTTAATTGCACCGCTCTATAAAGCCATGCAATTTGATCAATCGATGAAGGGCTTGGAAAAGGTTCTCGATGCCCCCCTTAATCGCTTAAAGGAATTGCGCCGTTTTGCGCTTGAAACCTCCACCAAGATTCCGCTAGCGGCGCGTGAAGTCTTAGAATTGATGACCAGTGCCAGCCAAGCAGGGATTGGTGAACAAGATCTAGAAGCTTTTAGCATTTACGCCGCTAAAGCAGCTGTAGCTTTTGATATGACGGGAGATCAGATTGGGGAGCGCTTTGCCAAATTGCGCAATGTCTTTAAGCTTAATCAGGTAGGCATTGAAGATCTAGGCGATGCTATCAATCATCTCTCTAATCACATGGCGGCAAAGGCCAGTGAAGTGTCTGATTTTACCAATCGTGCCACCGGTGCGGCAACCATGTTTAAGTTGACAGCGCGCGAAACTGCGGCATTTGGTACGGCGATGATTTCTGCTGGGATTGTTCCTGAGAGTGCCGCGCGTGGTTTTAATGCCATGAGTGCGCGCATTCAGGCAGGGGGCAAACATATTGAAGATGCTTTTGCCAATATCGGGCTTTCTCGCGAAAAATTCATGCAAGATCTGGACAAAGATGCCACCGGCACCTTGGTGCGCTTTTTTAATGTGTTGGGTAAATCCGAACAGGGGATGCGCTCGCTGATTGCCATTGCGGGGCGCGATTTTACCGGTGATTTTGCCAAATTGGTGGGTAACCCCGAATTGTTAGGGCAAGCTTTAGAGTATGTGAAAGATCCACAAGTCTTTAAAGGTTCGGTAGAACAAGAAGCAGACAAACAAGCAACCGGTGCCATGCGGCAATTTGAACTCTTACAAAACCGTATTGTGGCTCTGGGCATCACCATTGGTGAAGTGCTTCTGCCTCCTCTCAACAGTCTCATGGAAACTGTTGGTAATTTTACCAATGGGTTGATGGCGTGGGCGAATGCGCACCCAACTTTAACAAGCGCCATTATCAAAACCATTGCCGCCCTCATGGCTTTTAATATTGCTCTGCGCGTGTTGCGCTTTACTCTTGCTGGGACACGCCTTGGGCTTCTTCAATTGATGGGCTCTTTTATCAAGATGGGTGCTGTTAGTCGTGGTGTTGCTGCAAGCTGGCGGGGCTTAGCAGCCGCAGGGCGCTCGCTGGGTTTAATAGCAGCAAGCTTTGGTGGAAGTGCGCTGCGTCTTCTTCGCCCCATGACTTTACTGGTAGGGGCTTTACGGGGGATTGCTGTCTCAGGAAGTGCATTTGCTGCCTCTTTTGGTTGGATGGGGACAGTGATCGAAGTGGTTGGGGCAAGTCTTTCCTCTGTTGTGGGGGGTATTTTTACCCCGATCGGGGCGGTCATTGCTGCTGTTGTGGCTGTCATCCTTGCTGCTGGTTTTGCTTTGTGGAAATATTGGGATCGTTTTTCTTCTTTTGTCAAAGGTTTTGCACGGGGGGTATCTCGGGCTTGGGGGCGTGCCTTTGAAGCCGTCATGCGCTTTTTTGGTGCTGATACCACCACCATCACCAAATGGAAAAATATCATTGCTGCTGCTTTTGATTTCTCTCAAACTTGGCAAAAGTTTAAACAAGAGCTTAGCGCTGTTGTCGAGTGGTTTGGCAATTTGTGGGAGGGCGTTAAACAAAGCTTTTCCAACTTTTGGCAATGGTTGAAGAGTTTTTTTACACAGGAAAAGCTCTCGGATGCTGCCAAGGCTGGTATGGAACAAGCGGGCGAAGATCTGGCTAATTCGATTGTCGATGGCTTTATGTCGTCTAT
>NZ_JBHINJ010000037.1:0-5701 GCF_042194855.1 Bartonella sp. CL70QHWL
ATGGTTATAGAAGCCGTAAGGACACTTTCATGCTTTAAAACGTCTACCTTTAAAGCAAATACATAAAAAGCTGCACGTATAGTGCAGCTTTTTTGCAAAATCTTCTGATTGTCTTTTTGTATTATTGTCTCTCTCATATCAGACAACTTCACCAGCCCATCATCCTTAATACTCCCCTTTCAAAAAACATAAGGAGCTGGTCATTGCTGCCAATAGGCATTGTGCTTGTTTTAGAAAAGAGCTCTGAAAACTTCCTTTCTCAACTGATCATCAAGAAAAACTATACAAAGCATGGGATATCCCATAAACACGTAGAAGAAAATTGTACCTTATAACCTCTTGGGGAGGAGCATTGTGACAAAGAAAAAATCCATGATTTTTACCCAAATGGGACTTTTCCTTGTTTTGGGCTTTAGCAGCTTTGCCGATGAAACAGCACAAGTTACATTTGCTCTCCACTTAGCAGAAAGCACAGCATCTATTTCAATGCTGCTGTTTGCAGGGCTTGTCGGGGCAATTTGTGCCGGACCAATTGCACCACGCCTCTTGCATCGCTTCCAACCAGCGCGAACAGTACCCATTGTTTTATTGTTTGAAGCACTCTTCATAGCCGTTGCCGCAATTGCCAACCAATTTTGGGTTTACATTGCACTTTCTTTCGCACTAGGTTGTGCTGGTTCACTCTTTTGGTCTGCTATCCTCGTTTCCGTCCCAGAATTTGCAACCAATGATCAGCAACTAGATCGACTAAACCGCGTTATCCAAACAGTTCGTAATCTTGGCTACATTGCCGGACCACTGCTAGGGGGTGTATTGTATGGAATATCAAATGGGCAAAAAGGATTGTTTGCGTTGTCAATCATGGTTCTTTGTGCTACCTTTATCACTCTCTTCTGTTTTAAAAGTTTAAAAATACATACGCAAACAACAAACACAACACAGCAAACCAGAAAAGGGCTAGATTTAACGGGTCTCTTGCGTAAAAAAAATGTTGTCTATGCTCTTTCTCCCCTCATCATTACCATCATCCTCACCTCTGCTCTCAACGTCTTATCGATTGTCCGCATCCGCACGGAGCTGTACTTCAGTGCAGAAACCTATGGGGTAATCACAAGCATGTTAAGTCTTGGCCTCGTGGTTGGTCCACTCTGTTTCTCCAGCCTTTTTCATCGCTTTGGCAATGCCGCTGGTGCATCACTTGCCGCTACAATCATTGGTTTTGCAATTTTCTGCTTTTCCTTAACACATATTGTATGGTTGATGATGCTGTCATTTTTCATCTTTGGGGGTGCAAACGGTGTGCAAAATGCTCTAATGGCAAGTTTTATGATGAAAGCCATTCAGAAAGAACATCGAAACAACCAAATGCCCGCCTATATCTTTATCATACAAACAGCGGTGTGCATTGGCTTTCTAGGAGCCGGTTTTGTAAAAGTGCATCACACCCAAAGCACACTATTTATCATTGGCATCGCTACAATGATCTCAGGCATATTAGGTTTTATCTTGAACAGTGCCGTACAAAAAAAGGAATATGATAATGGTTAACGAACTTTACTATCTTTGCTCTCAGGCAAACCAAACCCAAAAATGGCATGACAATCACCCCTCGATGAAATCGTTGTATCTCCCATACAACCCCACACAAACCAATAAGACTTTGATGAACCACTCTTGAGTGTGGAAGAGCAAACAACCCCAGCAAACAACCATTGCCAAAACTTGATATTTCAAAGCAGAAGAAACCGGTTTAACATCATGCAACAAGATCCTATAGGCTTAAACTTTTACAATGGAACAGGCGGTTATGTATGGCAACTTGCAGACTATATGCGACATGATTGTCATGAGAGCTCCCACACACTTGAATTGCAAAAACCAACACCACCTATAGCCATCAATTCTTTCGCTGTCTACCCACGTGAACTCAATCCTTTATCACACATTCAATGGGCAAAAGATGTACAAATAATAAAAAACAAACCAGCACTCATTGGCAAACGGCAAATACAACCCATCACCATTGTTTCTACAAAAGGAGCGGCATTTGGCGGATTCGACTTTCCCACATTTGAAGCACTTCGTGAAGGCTGCCTTGTCCAATCACTGAGAGAAATACAATTCAATGGTACTCTTCTTGCCTCTGGAAGTCTTTTGATATCACTTTTACAACACGGGTCTCATTCAAACAAATCAACAAGCCTTTTCACCAGATCATGCAACCGCTCTTTTACGAGAGCCAACAGTATTATCATAGATTCTTCTCTTGACACTCTTGCCATTAATCAACTCAATGGGCGTACAATCCAACTGAATGAAAAAACCAACCCTCTCTTGCAAAAAGCCACAACCAAAATGCACATTCAACACCCCATAGAACAAACAACCACGTTTTTTGTAAAAGCAGAAATAATGATAAGGATCAAAAGATGTCCCTGATAAGCCCCGATATGGGAACAGAAAATAGTGCACAGCTCATTTATGCGCTCATTCAAATGGCAAGACCGCGCACAGTCATTGAAATCGGTGCTGGTGATAGTACGTGCTTTATCGCAAAAGCACTTCAAAAAGCGAAATTATCATGGCAACAAGATAAAAAACTTTTAGAATCTTCCACCAGGGAAGAGCGTACAGCTTTGCTTGACCCTTCAGGAATCCTTGAGAATTACGAACCACGGCTTATCACCATTGATGATTTTTCAGCAGAAGGCCAATCAGCCGAAGAAGCATGGCAAGAACTGCTTCAAGACGGTATTGAAAAAGACATGGTAACATTTATCCATGAGAATTTCTTCTCTCTCGATGATGAAACGCTCAAATCTTGGGGACCAATAGATTTTGTTTGGCTTGATGCTGGAACGCCCGCAGATGATGTGCGATTTGTTACCACAGTTTGGGAACACATCACCGCTGGTGGTTATCTTTGTCTACATGAACCAACAATGACCACAACAATTGCTCACAATAGCGAACAACGGGTTCGACGCGTCAGAACTCCCATCTGGGAAGAAATTCTCTACCGGCTTGACGGCTCCTATGAAGCTTTAACACTCCCCGAAAACCACAAATATCGCCAAAGTGGTCTGGGGATTATTCGCAAACGCACCTCTGCCGAACAAATTGTACGCGCACAATCGCTCCAAGCAGAACTCATAGAAATCAATGAAATTCCCATTCGCAATGATATTTTGCCCATGGGGAAAGAAACCCTTCACAAACGCAATACCCGCAATTCACTGATCTCTGCCATGACCTCACCGACACTGCGCGCTGTTTATGCCGCCATTATCCTTGGTGCAAAAAATCTTACTGATATCCTCAAACATGTCGATTCAGATGCCAAAAACATTCACAAATCCATCAATCGCCTTTTGAATCTTGGACTTATTCACAACACAACAGCAGGATTTCAAGCCGAAGAGACAGTGTGGAAAATGCTAGAAAATAAACATGAGCGGAATAGGGAAAATTTAAGCGACCGCCATTTAGAAACAGAAGAGATGTTATCAAAAATTGGTGAAGCCTTTCAGAAGGAAAAAATCTATAGCGAAACGGAAGTTTCCAAGATATGCAACCTCTTTACGATAGACTTTGCCCGATTACGACGCACTCTTGTTGAGAGAGGTTTTTTACAACGCCATGGAGGAAAATATCAACGCATGCGCTAAAAGAGATTTGAAAAATGATTAGCGAACTCTATCGTTTTTCTTCTCTATTTCAAGAGAATGAATAACCTTCCACTAAAAAAATATAATTTCATTAAAAGGTTACAAAATCATTCATCCCATTCATATGTTGACAATCTATGGGGGGATAGTACATCCTCTTCATAAAGGATAAAATGGAAAAGCAAGAATGCGGGGTGCCAATTGGTTATCAAAAAGGATTGGGTGGTTATCAAAAAGAATTGGGAATAGTCAAAATCATCAGGAGAAGATATAGGATCAAGGTCTCAATGATCTTACGGTTGTTGCGCGAACATCAGGGCACAGTATTGTTGCTCAATCCAAATCATGCTCGATATTTCTAAAAACATCGTAGAAAAAACAATATTCTTGCATTGGACTGGCTGGTGAATCAAGAAGGATCCTATTTCAACGAAATGTGCACAGCAGAAACAGGGCTGACAAAACTTCCTCAAGAGATACAACAAAATGTATTTGATCATTTAACGACACTTCTATGGAAATTCCATGGGCAAAAATAAAATAACTTTTTTCATCTATAGCACAGTTTTTCTTTCTGAATTTTCCTTTTTCTTTGTACTCCCTTTGCTTGGAAACTCTTCTCTCATAACTGCTGCCAATGTCGCTTTTTATCTCGCTGGATCAGTAATCCTTGAAAGCATTCTCATGGTAACCACAACGGGTTTATTAGAAAGATTTTCGCGTAAACTCTTAATGGCTAGCGCCTTTATTTTAAGGAGTAGCGCTTTTGTGTGCATTATCCTATCGCTCACACCTTCTGCATGGTTGATCTTTTTTACCTTAATGGCTTTTTCGAAAGCAGTTTCAAAGCCATTTTTGAGAGAAATTTTATCAGAACATCTCAATGAAAATGCTCTTAAACGCGCATTAACTCTCTATTCTTTTTTTCAAAATGCTGCTGTCGTTATCGCCCCTCTTGTTGCAACGAGTGCCATAAAATACAACGCATCAACCTTCTTAATGGCTTTTTTTGCACTCATTGGTTTGTATCTTTGTGTTCTATCCATTCAAATTGTTTATCATTACCCACATAAAACATTATCTCTTGAAAAGAATAAAAAAACAAAAAAAGCTCTTCTTTCTTCTTTAAAAACAATAATACATAATCGTTCTATTGCTTATTTGCTGGTCACGGCTTTGCTTTGTACATTCCTCATGGGAATTTTCATCACCACCACAACACTTCTCAGTAAATTTGACAGAAATCTCGCCCCTTATAGTGGAATTTTCTTTTCAATTGTTGGCATCAGTATTTGTATCTGGCAAGGAATAATCAATAAACATCTCACCCTTTCCGATAAAGCAACTTTTTATCTGCTCTGCTTTATGGGAAGTTTCTCCTCATTTTTCCTCATAGGTGGGGTCTTTACCGCTGTGACTGCGTTAATTGCCTACAGTGTCTATGAATCTGTCATGATTCCAGAGATATACTATCAAGCAGGGAAAACAACCTCACCCCTCTCTGCCAGTGTTCTTTTTAGTTATATTCTTGTTATTTCAAATATTGGCCAAGCTGCCGGCTCATGGACAAGTGGATGGATCATCAGCCATTTCAACAATCATATCGCTTTCACCTTTTGCATGATTGTTGGTGCCTCCGCCTTTGCTTCTTGCCTTTGCCTCATGCAAACGAAAAAATAAGCAGCTTCCATGTCACATATCATTTTTGAAAACCCGTAGCACAACAAGAGCACTCAAAATAATTCGCCATAAATCACTCAATTATGGGTTTGTAATACAATCTGCGGCAAAGAAGCTCGAAACGGTCTTTAAAGATTGCTCTGTAAGGCTCCGTTGCCAATTGCCTCATAGCATAAAGTATTATGGGGGCAGACAAGCGTAAGGTAGCTACATTCTGCACGAATAATATTCTATTGATATTCATGTGCAACACAGCCAAAGCATTTTTTTATAATTCGCTCAAAAAAGGATTTTGAACTAATCAATCTCAAGCCTCGCCATGCGCGTTTAACTTTTAATGCCGCCCATTCTCT
>NZ_JBHINJ010000038.1:0-5566 GCF_042194855.1 Bartonella sp. CL70QHWL
AGAGAATGGGCGGCATTAAAAGTTAAACGCGCATGGCGAGGCTTGAGATTGATTAGTTCAAAATCCTTTTTTGAGCGGCCGTGCGCTGCACCTTTCTTGTTTCTTAACTTTATAGTACCGCGCACAATTTGATACAGACCGGATGCGATCATTTTTAAGTCATTTTCATCTAGATCTTGATTTTTTAAGTTTTCTTGCTTCATATCTTCGGGATGGATCTTAGCTTTCTTAACGACTTCTTCCCATAAAGCGGGCAGATTATTACGGGCGTTTTCTGCATATGGGATAGAATGGTGGTCGAGATAAGCTTTGCAAGAGGCTTCCAACAGATTTGCTGCAAATAGAACTGCCTCCCTTGGATCTTTTTCTATATTTTCTAATGCTCTATTTATTTCGATTTCTACTGCTGAAAGTTCTTTCTCTGCAATAAGTTTTTTTAGCTCTCCCATCGAGAGGAGACCAGCTTTTTGCAATTCTTGTGTGGAGGTCAACTCCTTCTTGATAAGATGCCCTCCACGCTGATATTCTAATCCATCTTTCTTTAACGTTTCTAAAACTTTACGTTGATCTGTTTTAAGCTGTTGTAGCATTTGATCTTCTGGTATGTCTTGAAATATGAATCCGACTAACTTATGAAACTCGCTGTCCAAAAAATCACCAAGCAGGGGACCAAGGACTTCAAGCGGTTCATTGCATTTTACATTGATTGTGTCTAGTCGTTTCTTAATCGTGACTTCTTTATCATCACTTAGGTACTCATGAGGAGCAGATGGTGTATAAAAGAATAAGGCATCCAAATTCTCTGGCCAATAGTACTTTGGTAATATTTGAGAGAGTGCCCTAATTGTTGCAGGAGGGATTTTGTTTTTCTGAGATATTGTTTGCGGAGACGATAGTTGCATTTTGTATCTTTGTAATATCAAAAAGTGCTATGTTGAGTGGTTTTTAGAGTATGATTTTATTGTCTGACCTTGCTTAGAAAGTCGCGCAACAATTTTGTGGCTTATATAAGATTTGTGAAAGAGAAATGCCATATTGTGTTTTAATTTTTTTCTCCTTTCATTGTTATAACAGTGAAGCAGTGAAGGGGGTGAATAATGCGTGATAATTGGAAAAATATAGAATGAGAACAGAAGTATAATTTTGTATTATCGTAACTGCAATAACATTCTTTATTGGCAGATTGTTTATTAGAGAGAAGGAAGCAGGCAATGCGCATAATCCCTGAACGGAAGGTTTTGTGACAAGAATTTCAATAATGGCATGTTACTAAATGTTGTGTGTGTTCTTTGCTTGTCAGAAAAAGTAGATGTGGCTCTTTATTTGCATAACCGGTATAGAGTAATGAGTAATGCGGGAGGCTAGTTTAAAATCTCGTTTATTCCGTTAAAGCTTACGGTTTTCTATAAAAAGACTGTTTTCATTATATCCGCTGTGAAGCTCGCATACTTGGTAGATGGAAATATACGCGTTTATCGTGTCTGTAAGGGAGCTTGAAGCAATGAAGTTATGTGTAAAAGAGTTCTGAAAAGCTTCTTTTGTCCGTAAATTTTATAAGGAAAATCTAAAGGCAGGAAAATGTTAGAGAAATCTAAGAGTACGCTGTGAAAATCAAGAAACAGTCTTTTTAGAGATGGTTTGCTGTCTGTCATTGTGCATCATGATTTTCAATGTTTTTAAAATTTCCCTCTCAATGAGAGAGGGCTTTTTTATTAAAGTGGGGGAGATTTCTTATAACAGTTAACAATGAAATGGAGAGAAGATGCTGCTTTACCAGCTGTTTTTGTCTCTTCAGTTTCATTTGGACCTATTGCTGTTATGAAAGCATAGTGATTCAATGACTTTGAAAAGGGGTGAATAACATTATCAAGTTTGTAATACAGTGCGATTTTTCACATCGCGGTGTGTGGTAAAAGATGATTAGCATTTATAGGGGCGTGCGCGGGGGCGGGTTCTATATTCTATGCTGGTGCGGTAGGGCGTCTGTTAGCGCATTTATGGGACTATTCCGCATTGAAATGCGTGCTTAATTTCGTGGATCTTTGCAAAGGTCTGATCAGAAAATCCCATATTTCAAGAGGTTTTTAGAGGGATCTAAAAGCACAGAGGTATCATAAAATTACAAACACCGTACGTTACTGGAGGTGATCAATTTTAGAGCTTAAGGAGCTTATCGGTTTAGTGTTCTTTCATAAAAATGATGAAGGCTGTGGTCAAGGTCTCAGTGTGTTGGTTTCTCGAAAAGTGGTAAATGCTGTATGATTTTATATGCCATTGCCAATGTTATGGATAGGGTGTTCAAATAAAGCATATCATAAATCGGAATTCTTCTCTTTACGCGATAAGAGGAGGGCTAGGCAAAACAGTAAAAATGCAGCGATAGAGAATATGAAGAATACGATATATGTTTGGTTTAAGGACAGGTATTCTTCTGTCAGCGAATGGATCAAAAAGCCAGCGAATATACCCCCTAAGGCACCACCTATTTGCTGTAATATGCGTGTGATAACGGCTGTATCTTTGACGTATAAACTGTTGACATATTGGATGGGGGCGGAAAGGCAGACAATGGTGGCGATGCCAAGTCCTATGCCTCTTAGCAAGAATCCAAGTCCATCCATGCTTATATTATAGCCGAAGCATAATAACCCAAAGCTTGATATCACTAAACCAATTCCTATCATGAAAAAGGGAGATTTTTCTTTCCATTTTTGGTAAATAAATTTCCTTCCGATCCATGCTCCTACCCCTTGCAGAGCAAGGAGGGCACCGATGATGAGAAGGCTATTTTCATGGGCTTGTTCCATGGCAATGGCTAGTGGGAAATAAACGAGGAAGCTATAAAAAAGAAATGAAGCAACAAGCCCCATGATCATGAGTAATGTATAGCGCGCATTTTGAAATCCGCTAAAGACGATTAATTTGTTTTTTGCTTTCTGATTAGAAACAATGAATAATATGAGAGATATCACCGCTATAAGTGCTAGGATATATAAGTGGTTTTTGTTATTGATGTTTCTGGCTTCTGTGAGGTAAAAAAACGAAAGAAGCGATATGGAAAACGCTAAAAATGCAAATAAGTTAAATTTTGTTTTTGTTGTTTCGTTGTTCTTTAAATGTTTTGCTCCAAGGGTGAGTGCCAATAAAATAAGCGGAATATTAATAAAAAATAACAAACGCCAAGAGACATACTGAGCAAGTGAGGCGCCCACCAGCGGACCAAAGGCAGGGGCGAAAACTGTTGGTACGGCTATGGTGCCCATGGCTTGGCGCACTCGTGTCTGTCCAAATTGTAAGGCAATGATGGTTTGGCTAAGGGGTAGCAAAAGACCGGTCCCAAAACCTTGAACGATACGGGCAGATATAATGGTTGGAAAATCATAGCTTATTCCTACCCCCAGTGATCCAAGCATAAAAATGAAGCTTGCAAGAAACCAAGTGCTTTTGATACCTATTCTTCCTTGCACAAAAGCGGCCATTAGCAGCCCTGGAACGGTGGCGAGAAAATAGGATGTTACAACCCATTGTATATTATTTTCTCCGACTGAAAAATAATGCGCAAGGTTAGGAAGGATGACATTGACAATGCTCCCGTCCAGCAGAGGAAGTATGCTGGAAATAATGACGGTATATATGACATACCTTTCTGTTTTTGTATAGGAATCTACCTTTTGCATGATCATGCTCCCTACAGATGTTCTTTAAAACATTGGTTGCGCCCCATTCACAGACTTTTAAAAATTAACACGTGTTTGTGATGTCTGCGGTTTTGATATTGGAATGAATGTGATTGGAAGTGCTGATGGTCCCCAAATGCTTCTCTTGTGTACAAACCCCTCTTCCTCCAAAATGAAGCCATCAGTTAAGCTGATTTTGATGAGTTTATCGAGGAGTCTGTTTTCTGTCAATTCACTTTGCATGAGAGCAAAAGCAGAACCTACACGAGACGTGCATGCCTGCTCCATTTGCATTTATTATTTAACATGGAAAATGTGAAAATCTTTATAAATCAAATTATTGACTTAAAAATCCAATGTTTGTTTATATATCATTTTTTATGCTTAAATGATTGTTTGGGTGTCAAATGTATTCTCAATAGTTTATAATTTTCTTTTCTTAAATGTGCAGCCCTTTCTGGAAAATATTCGACAATCTCTTGATTGTTTAATAAAAATTAAAATCGGTTATAAGGAAGGGCTTGTAAATTATAGAGTAGGAAAAAGGTGCATTTTATAAACAACAGGGGAGGGTTGTTTCCATAGCCCAAACATTTTTTCAAGTTGTTATGGTATCTTTTTGAAGTGCTTGATCGATAAAAGTTTCATAATTATCAGAAACAATATATTGGGTATTTTCTCCCAAAGCTTTGAAATGTTCATGACCGCAATGGATTTTTGCTTTTTCCAGATCGCGCAACATGTCTTCGAAAATACTTCCTTTGCTTTCCACAACAAAATACAGTTTTTCTTGCCCATCTTGCTCAAATAATACAGCCCAATCGGGAGTATATGATCCAAGAGGTGTATCAATTTTAAACCATTTAGGCAATTGCGCATAAACTTTAATCTCATCGTTTTTTTCAAACGATTGTGCAAAACTAAACTCAATATCTGAATCATAAATAACATGATCATAAGGTGATCTATGGTTTTTTACATATTCTTTTATAAAACAATTTGCTTTTATATTTATTAAAATGCATTTTCTATTTTATTTTTTCGTATAATTAGCCAATGAAGCTTTTGCTCTAATGTCGCAATTTGTAAAAAAACTATTTGGTCATTCAATATGAAACTTTTTATGTCGGTTTCTTGTATTGAAAGCAATGGTACGATTTTTGATATCTGATAAAAATATTTACAAAAGAATTAATAACGCATGATTATAGAATTTTGTCCTTTGTTTGAAGCATGTAAAGTTAAACCATTGTTTATTCATAGATTTTATGTTCATTATTTATTTGATACATTTAATCTAGAATGTAAATTGTGTTCGTATACTCAAACTAAAATACTGGTATTGAAGTGGTGAGAGTGTTGCTTTGTTGAGAATAGATAATTTGGTAGGTTGGCATTCCCTTTGTATCAGAGAATTCAACTTATTCTCTCATATTGTGTGTGGATGAAATGTTAACCGCATAATGCTCCCTCTTACATGAGATGTAAGATTGATATGTTTTCCACATTGAGAAAAGTTGTTGATCGTAGAGAAATATTTTTTTGCGAAATTCGTTTGGCTTAAATGGAAAAAATAGAGCAAGAGCCGCATATTTGTTATGCTGTAATGGCATATATATAATCGATGGAGTCAACACTTCATTTAAGAAGTTTTTTAAAGGAAAAACATAAAAAAATAGAATTATTGAAAAAAATCTTTTATTTTGAAGCTTGTTTCTCACGATTATAAAAGCTTCACGTGGATTTCAAAAATTCTTGTTGTGTTGAAAAGCATGAAAAATCAAGAAAATTTTGCAAAAAAGCTGCACTATGCGTGCAGCTTTTTATGTATTTGCTTTAAAGGTAGACGTTTTAAAGCATGAAAGTGTCCTTACGGCTTCTATAACCAT
>NZ_JBHINJ010000039.1:0-5523 GCF_042194855.1 Bartonella sp. CL70QHWL
TATTTTCTTTGTTGCTAAACGCTTTCAGGAGCATCGTCTATGATCTTATGGATGAAAAGAAATCTGATGCTAACAGGCGCGGCTTTAGCTGCTTTTTTTATGATTTTAGCAAGAGCTTTTATTCTTGGGAAAAAAGCAGAGCAACAAAAGCAAACAGAAAAAGCTTTAAAAGCAGCCACAACCCGTCTTGAGGTAGAAAATGAAATTAATCAAAAAAGTGATGCTGATGTGCGTACTGCTCTCTCTGATTGGTTGCGCGACAAATAAATATACTTCTTCTTGTATTGGTTGGTTGCCAATTTATTTAAGCCGGCAAGATCTGAACGCCATCAGTTCAAACTTAGCAAGAGAGATTTTAAAGCACAATAATCTAGGTGAACGCGTGTGTGGGTGGAAACATGGCTAGAAAAAAAACACAAGACGATACAGAACTTACAGAAGCAGAAAAAGAAATCCTTCAAGAAATCATCATGACCTACAAAAGTATAAAAGTGATGTCTCGTTATACAAAATGGATTGTACTCATTATACTCTTATTAGCGCTTGATTTTTCACGTATTATGGATGCGTTTGTAAGTATTTTTACACAAAAACCAAATATCCGGCTCTAAACATACTTTGAGACGCGCGAAATTCTTTAGAAAATGGATTCTTAATTTTGCTCGTCTCATGGAGGTGATAGACAATATCTTCGCCCATTTAAAACAGTGGATTTCAAAGAATTAATCTTTGAATTAATTGTTTCATGAATTTAAAGCTTCTAATAAACTATATTTGATATGAAGAGCTTCGAAATTTTAATCCTTTAAGGATGAAGAGGAAGTCAAATCTTTGTAAAACGACACAATTGATTGTCTTTTATAGATTAGAGTGGATAATGAAAACAAATTTAAGTGGCCGCGTAAGAAATACATCTTTACCAGAAAATCATGCTCTACTGCCTCTTTTTGAAGCAGTTGTAAATTCTATTCATTCCATTGAAGAAATAGGAAATGATTTTTCCTCACGCTACATTATAGTTTCAGTCATAAGATCGAAGCAAGCTTCACTACCACTTGAAAAAGATACTGAAAAACGAAACAAAACACAAATTATAGGTTTTAAAGTAATCGATAATGGTACAGGCTTTAATGATCATAATTTTCAATCATTTGAAACTTTAGACTCAGATCATAAAATAAAAAAAGGTTGCCATGGTATAGGACGACTTTTATGGCTTAAAGCTTTTGATAATATAAAAATCCGGAGTATTTATGAAACAGATAGAGGATTAAAAGGGCGTGAATTCTTATTCGACGCTGTTCAAGGTATAAAAGCATTACACGAATTTCAAGATAATTGTATAAAGAGAGAAACTGTTGTTGAGTTAACAGGTTTACAACAAAAATATAAAAATCATATTCCTAAAAAATTACAATCTATCGCAAAAGCACTCTTAGAACATTGTCTCTGGTATTTTGCAAGAACCGGTAGTTGTCCCTCTATAACTATTGAAGATGACTCAGAAAAGATATTATTGAATGATCTATATGAACAATGCATGCATGGAGCCATTTTTAATGAAAAAATAATAATAGAAAAGTATAACTTTTCTATTATGCATATTAAATTTAGGTCCTTACCTTTAGAAAACTAGGCTTTATATTTTTGTGCAGCCAACAGAGTTATCACAAAAGAGGGATTATCTCATAACGTTCCTGGTATTCATGCAAAACTGCAAGATGATATAGGTGAATTTATCTACTCTTGCTACGTAAGCTCTCCTTTTTTGGATGAAAGAGTACGTGCTGAAAGAATAGGCTTTGATATTCAAGAAAATACTGAAGGGGTACTAGAGAAGATAGAGATATCATTTGATAAAATACGGAAAGCTGTAGTCCCTAGTATTCAAAAATACTTAGATAAAGAATTAAAGCAAAACATTCAAAACAGTAAGAAAATAATTGAAAAATTCGTAGCTGAAAAAGCACCACGTTACCGTACAGTTCTAAAACATTTAACTGAAAATGACTACATAGCTTCTCCCTCAAGCTCTGACCAAAGCTTAGAGCTTCTCCTTCATAAACATCTTACTAAATTAGAAGAAAAGGCTTTAAAAGAAGGTCATGATATTTTGCAAGCTGAACAAAACGCAAATTATGAAGAATACTTAAATAAAGTTAGCGCATATGTAGAAACTGTAAATGATCTTAATCGCTCTGATCTAATAGGTTACTTATGCCACAGAAAAGTTATCTTAGATCTTCTAGAAAAGGCTTTAAAGAAAAGCGATAAAGGCTACGCTAAAGAAAATGTTATTCACAAACTCATAATGCCAATGAAGTGTGATTCCAATGACATTTCTATGGATAATTGTAATTTATGGTTAATAGATGAAAAGTTAGTTTTTCATGATTATTTAGCTTCTGACATCTCATTGAAAGAAATGCCTATTACAGGTTCTACAGAAGATAAAAGACCTGATATATGTGCCTTAAATGTATATGACAACCCTATATACGACAATCCTATTTTAATATCAGACGAACAGCCTATGCAATTGGCATCTCTTTTTATAATAGAAATTAAACGCCCAATGAGAGATGATGCACAATCAGGAGATAAAACAGATCCTATTAAACAAGTGTTTGATTATCTAGATAAAATTAGAATAGGTAAAGTAAAAACATTCGATGGTCGTCCTATAAAAGACTCTCTTGATATACCTGGTTATTGTTATATTATCTGTGATTTAACTGATAGTATAAGGAAATGTTGCAAAAACTCGAATTTAAGAATAACAGGTGATAACATGGGGTATTTTGGATATAACGAAAATTATAAAGCTTATATAGAAGTGATTTCATTTGACAAGCTTGTAGATAATGCCAAGAAAAGACATCGGTTATTTTTCGATAAGATGAATTTGCCAATAAAATGATTTATCCCCTCCCCGCTTTTAAAGCGGGGAAAAAGAGATTATATCGTAATCTATCCGCTAATCGTTTAAGTGTTTCTTAGATACCTGACTCGACAATAGACATATTATCAAGCCTCTCCTGATATAAATGCAGCCCACTGTTCCAAGAGAACACGTCGTTGTTCCAAAAAATCCGTTCGCATATAAGCTTTTGTCACTGAACTTCCAACTGAATGGGCAAGAACAGTTTCGGCAATCTCAAATGGTGTTGACGTTGTTTCTGCTATCCAATCCCGTAAGCTTGAACGAAAACCATGGGGACGATAAGTCAAACCACAAACTGTCATATACTTTGCCATGGTGGCATCAGAAATTGGCTTGCCCGTAAGACCAGAAAAGAGGAAACCATTCTTTTCAAAGGGGAGAGTTTTTTCAATAACTCTCAAAGCTTCATCACTCAGTGGCACACGAAAGTCTGAAACTTTTCCTACAATACCTTTCATGTTTTCTTTTGGTATCGTCCATATATTTTTGTCAACTTGTTCAAGGCGCAAATAGCGCAATGAATATGACCGTGCTCCCGTCAAAATAAGTAACTTCAATGCTAAATTTGAAAGGATCTTATCATCTAAGCTTTGATAAAATGCCGGAACCTCTTGCCATGGCATAGCAGGAATATTTGTTGAAGTCGTACGTGGTTTTCCTAAAAGCGCGCGTGCCTTCATACAAGCCTGTAGATCAACATCTAAACCAAGAGCCGCTGCATATTTCAAGCAAATATTGATACGGTTAAGCGCTTTTCGCGCTGTGTCTGCTTTTTCATGCCAAAGGGGTGCTAGAACATTGCGAATGATATTGGCTGTTAATTTTTCTATAGGTAATTTGCCTATGTGTGGAATCACGTGCAACTCTAGTGGAGAAAACCAGCGGCCGTTTTTACCTTCATTTTTCAACTCTGCTTTTTTGCTTTCAAAAGCCGCTTTTGCAATTTCTTGAAAAATATTGCTTTGCTGTTTTAAAATAGTCTGTTCTCGAAAGACAATAGGATCATTGCCTTCTTTAAGAATATCACTATAATATCTTGCAAGCTCACGCGCTTCTTTTAAAGAGAGTTTCGTAACAGGACCAAGTCCCATTTCACGGCGCTTATTATGGTGCGTATAGCGAAAAAACCAAGAGCGTGTATTGTCTTTTCGAACATTCAACCATAGCCCTGCCCCATCACAATATTTTCCTTGTAGAGAGGACTTTACAAGTAATGCTGATAACCGATGAATTGCCCTCACTTAACGTCCCCTCTCGTCCACCTTTTCAAGCATTGCTCGTCCACCTTTTTTGGTCCACCTTTTAGACCACCTTTAATTTCTGATTTGAGATTGTTCCTTTAATACTTAATTTTTTTATTGAATCATAAAAAGCTATAGACATCAATACGCCCTTATACATCTTTATATACTTTGAATCTTGTTGCTAAAGCCTGATTCGCTCTCTGGGGGCACCATTTTTTATTTTACACATGTTTGTAAATGAATCGGCTTTTAAAACCTTGTCTGTTAAAGTTTATGCTTTCTGCTTCTGCATAATTTAGCATTTTTAAGTTCTATTCTTGAAAAACTATGTAATACCTTAACAAATTATCTATTGATCTAAGTGTATTGCTCAATAATTTTTTCTTCCATTCAAATTAACTTTTTGCTTATCCCACAGAAAAAGCATTATAAATATACCTAATTTCCAGTCATATCTAGAAGAAATTTTAAACTATCGATGCAAATCTTACATAAAATTTTATTCAAATAGTGCAAATCAGCCATTCCCTCCAAGGTACTCTTTAGACGCACTAAATATCTGAATATTTTTATTTAAAAAATTAAAATCTTTTAAAGAGCTTTCTTATTGAATTATACTTAATTTAAACTCAATAAAAACTTTCCTTGAATATATATGTCATTCTTACAAATTTATCTCTCATAAACTGTTAGAGTAATAACATTTTCTTTTCGCCAATATGAACGATCTAAATAAAATAAATATCTGGAAAGGTAAAATAATTCAAAAATACACGACCGGAATTTAATATAATTTATCAAACATTTTCAACTAAACATTTCTTATTATTACGAAAACGATTGTTAGAACTTTAAAAAAATATTGCTTTATAAAAAACTTTTAAACAGGAAAAAAATGATAAATATCATAATTACCTTTCATTTTTTCAGAAAAAACTACCATGTTTAGAAATGAAACTCTTAGATAACACACTCAAAGAATTAACTTATGAAAAATTATTTTAATTGAAACTTAAATAGTTTTACAAAGAACGCTTTAAAATGCGTATTAAAATGATTGACCTTTTACAAGAAATTTGTCAAAAAGCATATCTAGTTTGGAGGGGTGGCCGAGCGGTTTAAGGCACCGGTCTTGAAAACCGGCGTGCAGGAGACTGTACCGTGGGTTCGAATCCCACCCCCTCCGCCACAGCACTTTTATGGTGCTATAATTTTTTGATTCTGTGTAATTGTAGTGTAGCTTGTGTAGCTTGCCAGCTGTAGCTTGCCAGTGGGTTTTGTATATTTTGACACTAGGTTTTGTACCAATTTATTTTTTTTAAAGAGTTTTAAAGA
>NZ_JBHINJ010000040.1:0-5257 GCF_042194855.1 Bartonella sp. CL70QHWL
GAGAGAATCCTACGTTATTCGGGGGTCTAATTCAATATACAAAACAGTAAATTATCATTATAAATCAATATATTGTTATTGTGTGAAGCGTGCTTTATAGACAAATGTTAGAAACCCTATTCCCTTAACTTTACTCAGGCATCATTAACTTAAAAGTCAATAAAAAAATAGGTTACATACAACAAAGAAGAGTGTGGTGCCCAGACGCGGCAAGCAGGGGCTTAGCAACAAGATTCAAAGTGTATAAAGATGTGTAAGGGCGTATTGATGTCTATAGCTTTTTATGATTCAATAAAAAAAGTAAGTATTAAAGAAAAAATCTCAAATCAGAAATTAAAGGTGGTCTAAAAGGTGGACCCAAAAAGGTGGACGAGCAATGCTTGAAAAGGTGGACGAGAGGGGACGTTAAGTGAGGGCGATTCATCGGTTATCAGCATCATTCGTAAAGACGTCTCCGCAGGGTAAATATTGTGACGGGGCAGGGTTGTGGTTGAATGTTCGAAAAGACAATACACGCTCTTGGTTTTTTCGCTATACGCACCACAATAAGCGCCGTGAAATGGGACTTGGTCCTGTTACAAAACTCTCTTTAAAAGAAGCGCGTGAGCTTACAAGATATTATAGTGATATTCTTAAAGAAGGCAATGATCCTATTGTCTTTCGAGAACAGACTATTTTAAAACAGCAAAGCAATATTTTTCAAGAAATTGCAAAAGCGGCTTTTGAAAGCAAAAAAGCAGAGTTGAAAAATGAAGGTAAAAACGGCCGCTGGTTTTCTCCTCTAGAGTTGCACGTGATTCCACACATAGGCAAATTACCTATAGAAAAATTAACAGCCAATATCATCCGCAATGTTCTCTCACCCCTTTGGCATGAAAAAGCAGACACAGCGCGAAAAGCACTTAACCGTATCAATATTTGTTTGAAATATGCAGCGGCTCTTGGTTTAGATGTTGATCTACAGGCTTGTATGAAGGCACGCGCTCTTTTAGGAAAACCACGTGCGACATCAACAAATATTCCTGCTATGCCATGGCAAGAGGTTCCGGCATTTTATCAAAGCTTGGATGATAAGATCCTTTCAAATTTAGCACTGAAGTTACTCATTTTGACGGGAGCACGGTCATATCCATTGCGCTATTTGCGCCTTGAACAAATTGATAAAAATATATGGACGATACCAAAAGAAAACATGAAAGGTATTGTAGGGAAAGTTTCAGACTTTCGCGTGCCACTAAGTGGTGAAGCTTTGAGAGTTATTGAAAAAACTCTCCCCTTTGAAAAGAATGGTTTTCTCTTTTCTGGTCTTAAAGGTAACCCCATTTCTGATGCCACCATGGCAAAATATATGACAGTTTGTGGTTTGACTTATCGTCCCCATGGTTTTCGTTCAAGTTTACGGGATTGGATAGCAGAGACAACGTCAACACCGTTCGAGATTGCCGAAACTGTTCTTGCCCATTCAGTCGGGAGTTCAGTGACAAAAGCTTATATGCGAACGGATTTTTTAGAACAACGACATGTTCTCTTGGAACAGTGGGCTTCATTTATAACAGGATAGAATTTTTACAATTACCTCTGCAGTGTTTTTAGCTATTTTGGAGAGAAATTTGATATGTCCAATTCTGTGAAAATAACAGTTTTAAATGTGTAAAGCTATTATTGATAGTCTCCATGAGACGAGCAAAATTAAGAAACCATTTTCTAAAGAATTTCGCGCGTCTCAGAGTATGTTTAGAGTCGGATATTTGGTTTTTGTGTAAAAATACTTACAAACGCATCCATAATACGTGAAAAATCAAGCGCTAATAAGAGTATAATGAGTACAATCCATTTCGTATAACGCGACATCACTTTTACACTTTTGTAGGTCATGATGATTTCTTGAAGGATTTCTTTTTCTGCTTCTGTAAGCTCTGTATCGTCTTGTGTTTTTTTTCTAGCCATGTTTCCACCCACACACGCGTTCACCTAGATTATTGTGCTTTAAGATCTCTCTTGCTAAGTTTGAACTGATGGCGTTCAGATCTTGCTTATCTAAATAAATTGGCAACCAGCCAACACAAGAAGAAGCATATTTATTTGTCGTGCAACCAGTCAGAGAGAGCAGCACGCACATCAGCATCACTTTTTTGATTAACTTCACTTTCCACCTCCAGACGTGTTTTGGCTGCTTTTAAAGCTTTTTCTGTTTGCTTTTGTTGCTCTGCTTTTTTCCCAAGAGTAAAAGCTCTTGCTAATGCAATAAAAAAAGCGACTAAAGCCGCGCCTGTTATCATCAGATTTCTTTTCATCCATAAGATCATAGACGATGCTCCTGAAAGCGTTTAGCAACAAAGAAAATACCAGCACATGCGGCTAAAACCATAATGGTGGCCAAAGCCCATTGGATTGGTCCATTTCCAGCTAACAAACCACCAAGCCCAGAAAAAGAGCCAATAATCGGTGCAAGGGCTTCTGCTTTGAAAAGCCCCGTTGGTACTTGCGTTTCTACTGTTTGATAATTGGAAGAAACATAAGCCCCTTTCGCCCATAAGCCTGTTTCTGCCGCACGCCGGTGTGCTAGACCTTCAAGACGCTTTCCGCCTGCTTTGGTCCATTTCTGTAGCTCGGCAGGGACAGCTTCATATTCACCTTGATTGAGCTTTTTTAACAGTGTCGAATTACAAAAGGCTGTTGTTCCTACATTATAGCAAAAGGACACTAACGCCGCAAATTGTTCATCCGTTAATGAAACCGTAACAGCGCGTTCAACGACATTTTCAAATTGTCTTAAATCTTGGCAAAGAATTTCTTCAGCTTGTTTTTCAGTGATTGCCATGCCTTTATGAACAAAAGGTTTTCTAGCACTGTTTGTATGTCCATAACCTATTGTCCACACCCCAATGGCATCTTTATAGGCGTTCAAACGCAAACCTTCCCATTGTTTGATAAGTGCTAGTCCTTCTGATGATATTTTTCGCATATGATTCTCCATAAAAAAAGCCCCGCAAAAGGCGGGGATGCGTGAAAAATATGAAATGAACGTCTTTCCCTCTTAAAGGACGGTAAGAAATCTACTCAACAAAAAGATATTGAAAAAGCCGTTCAATTAGTAAAAAAATTAACTTCCTCCTCGCCTAAAGGACAGGTAACGGACAAAAATATCATTGGTTAAAATTTAGAATCTGCTAATCAGTTATACTTGTCTAATCGTAGGATTTAATGCAATGACTGATATAAGATACAAAAACTTAGAAGATTTTTGTGGGCTTGATGAGGAAGAAAAAAAAAGCTTCGTAAACTTTCTCAAGAAAAGAAGAAGTGAACTGATTTCACCTACTGATGAAATAGTAAGTCAAATAGTACAGGAAAATAAACAAATTATAGATGAGTTGCTCAAAAAAGAGGAAGTTTCTAAAACAATTTTTAATATGCGAGAATTATCGTATTCCGCATTGTTAAAGCAAGAATCTACTTTCAATTCTGCGATTTTGATGGAAATTAGCCATCAGTTTGAGATGCCTAAAAGAATTATTACTGAATTAAGTTTAAAATTATTTCGGCTTAACATTCAAGATTCTCACAAATTTAACGAGCAGCTAATAAATTGTTTTGGCCAATATGCAGGAAAAATTATTCCATATATTTATTTATTATGTCTTAGCAATACACAGTCACGCCGTTCACGTGCGGGAAAAACATTTGAAGAAATTATTTATTTTTTATATAATCAATTTCGATATCGTTTCGAAGCTCAAAAAAAAATCGGAAAAGAAACATTTCAAAAAGCCGGTTTGGGTAAAATGGTTGATTCAGTACTACCGAGCATAGAGCATTTTAAGAAAAGACGCGATAAGGCTATTATTGGCACAATGAAAACCACTTTGCGTGAACGTTGGCAAGAAGTTATTGAAGAGCAGTCAAGATCTCAAGTTCCTAACATTCACTTACTGACAGTTGATGATAAAATCTCTGTAAATAAAATTGAACAAATGAACAAGCATAACATTGTTGTCGTCGTACTAAAAACAGTTAAAAATCAAGAAAAAATATTGCATAACCACAGCGTCATAGATTTTGAAACGTATTTTTTAAAAGAACTACCTGAGATGTTTAATTATTGGAAAAATCAGTAAAATGTTTAAACTAATTGACTTATTTGCCGGCATTGGAGGAATTCGTTTGGGTTTCGAGTCTGCATTTGGCTTAGATAACGCCCAATGTGTTTTTACATCAGAAATTGATAAATACTCTATTCAAACTTATCGACTTAATTTTAACAACGATCACGTCCATGGCGATATTACTCAGATCAATGAAGAAGAAATACCAGAGCATGATATTTTATTAGCAGGCTTTCCTTGCCAACCTTTTTCGCAAGCAGGCTTGAAGAAGGGGTTTGCGGATGCACGTGGAACTTTATTTTTTGATATCAATAGAATTTTATCACATAGGAAGCCTCGAGCATTTTTATTAGAGAATGTTAAGCAATTAAAGGGGCATGATAGGGGACGTACTCTCTCTAGTATTATAAAGCATTTACAATCAAGCGGTTATAAAGTTTTTTATGATATCTTAAAAGCACGGGATTTTGGAGTTCCTCAGAATCGTGAACGCATATATATCATTGGTTTTTTAGATCATTCGATAGATTTTAAATTTCCCTCTCCCATGAATATTAAAACAAGGGTGGGAGATATTTTAGATAAAGAGGTTGATGAAAAATATACAATTAGTAATGCTCTTTGGCATGGACACCAACGAAGAAAAGTTCTGAATAAACTGAAAGGAAAGGGATTTGGTTATGGGCTTTTCGATGTGGAATCGCCATACACAAATACACTTTCTGCACGTTATTACAAAGATGGAAGCGAAATACTTATAATGCAGGATAATAAAAATCCTAGAAAACTGACGCCAAGAGAAGCAGCACGCTTGCAAGGGTTTCCTGAAAGCTACCAGATTCCAGTATCTGATACGCAAGCCTATCGCCAATTTGGAAACAGTGTGTCTGTTCCAGTTATTAAAGCTATCGCATTGCAGATGAAAAAATATCTGTCGTAAACGTTCATTGACCTTCTTCCCTAAAAGGGACAGCACAACGAATGACCTAAAGTTGATATTAATCCTCATCCATATGGATAACGCCTTCGCCTTCGTCGCATGCGTTTTGTGGGGCGTTTGGATCAAGGGTATCATCCTTGTCTGGTGTGGTGTTTGCAACGTTTCCAGCTGTGTCTTCTTGGGCTTCATCAAAAAGTTCGCATTCTATTTT
>NZ_JBHINJ010000005.1:0-121223 GCF_042194855.1 Bartonella sp. CL70QHWL
GTTGCGTGTGGCATCAATCGAAACATTGCTCTCAGCTTGCAAGAGAAGTTTATCCGTTGCTTGAACATCAGAGCCTAAAATATTCAAATCTTTTCCAGAGAGAAGTGGGCTTGATGTACTTTGAAAAATATTTATTTAAAACAAATGTGTGAATACACAACAACAAGTGTATTCCGTTTAGGGCGTTCTGTTTTGCATGAGGAGTATGATCCCATTAAGAAATGCAATAAACAAAAACGTAAGACAATGCATCATCTTTATTTTCATTATTTAAAAGATATTGCTCTAAATGCTTTTGAAAATCGTAAAGCTAAATTAAAAGAAGATGATAAAGTTGGAAACTAGTTTTTCTCTTTGTAACTTTATATTCTTCCCCAATGAGGCTGTATTCCCGTTTCAGAACTTACTCTAACAGATATATGTAGTATGCTCGCTCTAATCTAGCATATAAAAGTAGACTAAAGTTCACCACTGGTTATGATATTGTCCTATTTCTGAGATTAATTAAATACTTTTCACTTAAGTGTAAAATGATAGCCGTAATATAAGATTTTATGTAATAAGTAGTTATAAAATCGATGCATACTATTAATTCGCCTTTTATAATATAAAACTTTTTTAAGCCTTATAATACAAAATGATACCAATAAAAAAATAAAAGAGATTAAGAGAAATAAAATAGAGAGCTAATAAAATAAAGGCCCCGTTAAACGAGGCCTTAGTATTTTTTGTGCTGATAATTTCATTTTTACAAAATTAGAATTTGTAAGCGACACCTACACGGAAGTCATTGGTTTTGTAGTTGAATTCACGTGTATCGTTGGCGAATTTCTTTTTACCAAAATCGGAGTAACGGTATTCTGCACGTAAAAGAACGTTGTCGGTCATTGCAAAGTCAACACCGCCGCCAATAGTGAAACCAACCATTGTCTTCGTGTCATCAGCCCAAGTACCACCAGTCAAATCTACATTTTGCTTAATTGATGGGTTTTCAACCACATCAGCTTTCTGTTCAACTTTAACTCTCTCTCCTTTTCCTGTAACTGATTGAATACCCTGTACCTGCGCATAGGCAATACCACCAGCAACATAAGGCATAATACGGTCAACAGCAGCAAAACCGATACGAACGCGTGTAGCACCAGACCATTTTTCTTTGTAACTGTGCTTTTCCGTTACCTTGTCACCTATTTCAAACCGTTGCTGATCTTTTAATTCAACCTTAGCTTTTTCAAGGGCATTATTAAAAAATGCCACATCTTCTTTAGTAAGAGTCAATTCACGGGCTGTTTTTGATTCTTCACGGTCTGCCCAAACTGCATCGGTTTCAACACCGAGAATGAGACCATTTCCAAGGTCTACGTTAGATCCGGCATAAATCCCACCCATGAAACCAGAAGGACTAGGTGTGTTATCTTTTTTGACAAGTTCTTTATCTTCTCCTGGAATAGTTACTTTAGTTTTACTCGAAAAGTTACCAACTTGACCACCAAGATAAAAGCCTGTCCAAGAAAACGAAGGGGCTGCTGCGATAACTGCTGGGGCTGTTTCACGAGGGATCACCACGTCAGCAGCTTGTGCTGCAGAAGCTGAAATTAAAGCGGCAATAGAAGTTGCTATTAAAGATTTTGTATTCATAATTTTGCTCCTAAATTAACTACAAAACGACCTTACAAGATTATAAATAGAAAAGCTGTAGTAAAAATGTCACAGTCGTACAAATAAAAGCCCAGAAAACAGCGCTTTTGTAAAAGTCAATATCTTTTGGAAATTTAATTTTTTATTAATACTTTTTATTCATAATTGCACTTTTGATGAAATTAGAACTTGTAAGCGATACCTACGTGAAAGTCATTGGTTGTGTAACCTAGTTTAAGGTAATACTTTTTATATTCCTTCTTACCAAAGTCTGAGTAACGGTACTCCGCACGAAGCAGAACATGATCTGTCATCGCGAAATCTATACCACCACCAAGGGTGAAACCCTCCATCGTTTTTATTTTATCAAATACTGTAGCAGAAACTTCTTTACTTGGCTTACCCATTTGCCAATTTTGTTTGTTCCTGAAACTTTACCAACACCCTGTATTTGCGCATAAGCAATACCATCAGCCACATAAGGCATAATACTGTCAGCGACGGAAAAACCAACACGAACCCGTGTTGCACCAGACCATTTTCTTTGAAACCAATGCAATACACTGCTGTGTCACCCTTTTGAAACTTTTCATTTTCATCCAATGTGACACCAGCATCTTTAAATTCATCATTAAAATCATCAAATTCATCAATCACAAGAATCTTTGAGACCGTCTTCGTCTCTCCTCAGTCTGCCCAGACTGCATCGGTTTCAACACCTAAGACATTTCTAAGATCTACGTTGGAACCTAAAATAAATACCACCTATGAAACCTGAAGGCTTAGGTAGTGCATCTTTATCTGAAGTTTTTTTCTTTTGTCTCTAAATCAAATACATAAACTTTGACTTGAAAAGTTGCCAACTTGACCACCAAGATAAAAACCTGTCTAAGAAAACGAAAGAGCTATGATAACTGTTGGAGCTTTTTTACGAGGAATGACAATATCAGCAGCTTGTGCCGCAGAAGCTGTAGTCATAGCGATAACAAAAGTTGTTACTGAAGATTTTATATTCGTAAACTTTGCTCCTCATTTATTTACGAGCACAGTATTATACGACTACAAAAAAACGCTGTAGTAAAATGATACAATCATAGGAAACGAAAGCTGACGCAAGATAAAGTCATTTCATAACTTCACGTTTCACAAGAAATTGTAAATTATGAATACGTATAATTCATTGATTTTACCGCGTAATTATTGTCTCTCGTTTATAAAAATCTTTTTAAGGAAATCTGAATAATATCTTTTACTCCCCTAATAAATATAGGGTATGTGATAATATAACAACAGAAAAGAATAGAAGCCCTGTCTTTGACAGAGCCTCTTGGAAGTTTATTTCGTTGTTGACGAAATTAGAATTTGTATGCAACACCAACACGGAAATCATTGGTTTTGTAAGCTACTTTATCCCCGTTCTTTACAAATGCTTTTTTACCATAGTCTGAGTAACGATATTCTGCACGCAACAGAACATTGTCTGTCATTGCAAAGTCAATACCACCACCTACAGTGAAACCAACCATCGTTTTTGATGCATCAGAAACGGTAGCAGTACCAATATCTGCATTATTTTCATCTTTTACCTTAATCGAATCAACTTTTTGTACCTGTGCATAAGCAATACCACCAGCAACATAAGGCATAATGCGATCAACGGCTGCAAAACCAACACGAACGCGTGTAGCACCAGACCATTTTGCTTTTAGAGAAACGCTATTCATCTTTTTGCTTGTCGCCGTGATAGAGGTTTTATTTTTTCCTGAAGCATACTTAGGTTTGAGTTTGTCAAAAGTCTCATCATAACCTGCTCCAACAGTTTCCGCAGCGCGGTCTTTTGATTCTTCGCGGTCTGCCCAGACGGCATCAGTTTCAACACCTAGAATGAGGCCATTTCCAAGATCCACATTGGAACCTACATAGATACCACCCATGAAACCAGAAGGCTTAGGCATCCAATCTTTGTCACTAATTTTATTGTTCGTCGCTGAATCGTATACATCAACTTTACTTGAAAAGTTACCAACTTGACCACCGATATAAAAGCCTGTCCAAGAAAATGAAGGGGCTGCTGCGATGACTGCTGGGGCTGTTTCATGAGGGATGACAACATCAGCAGCTTGTGCTGCAGAAGCTGCTGCTATAGCGATAACAGAAGTTGTTACTAAAGATTTTATATTCATAAACTTTGCTCCTAATTTATTTATGAGCACAGTGCTACAAGATTACAGAAAGAAAAGCTGTAGTAAAAATGATACAGTCACAGAAAATGGAGGGCACATCCCAGACAAAATTGCTTCATAACTTGATTTTGTACGAGAAACCTAAAGATATATATATATATATATTATTGATTTTTAAATGTAATTCTTGTTTGTTGTCTATGAATTTTTTTAAGAAAATCTGAATAATATCTTTTCACATCCACAATAAATTATGTATTGTGTGATAATATAGCAACAGAGAATAACAGAGGTGCTGTCTTCGACAGCACCTCTGTTATTTAACTTATCATCTATTAAAATTTGTAAGCAACACCAACACGGAAGTCATTGGTTTTGTAAGATGTCTCATATTTATCATTTGAGAATTTCTTTTTACCAAAATCTGAGTAACGATATTCCGCACGGACAATAACGTTATTGGTCATGGCTAAATCAACACCAGCACCAAGCGTGTAACCAACAAGGGTCTTTGTTTCATCAGACAGAGTACCAGAAGCTATTACTTTATCTGAATCTTTCCCTGTTATTGAAATCAATGCACTATCTTGAAGCTGTGTATAGGCGATACCACCAGCAACATAAGGCATAATGCGTTCAGCTGCAAAACCAATACGTACACGTGTCGCACCAGCCCACTTTTCTTTAAAAGTGAAACTGTGGGTTCGTTTATCACCAGGTACAAGCGCATCTTTACCAATATTAATTCCAGATTCTGTTAATATCTTCTTAATATAATTTATGTGATCTGGAAGAATAACATATGTTTTTCCTGTCTTCGTGTCATCTTTATTAGACCACATGATATCTGTATCAACACCTAAAATAAGGCCATTGCCGAGATCAACGTTGGAACCTGCGTAAAAACCACCCATGAAACCAGATAGTTTAGGCAAAAGGTCATCAGGTGCTGGAATCTTTTTTCCGTTACTGAGAATATCCATTTTCGTCTTACCCGAAAAACCACCAATCTGCCCCCCAACATAAAAACCTGTCCAAGAAAAAGTTGGAGCAACAATAACGGGAGCAACAGGTGTTGGACTGGGGGGAACAATAACATCTGCTGCTTGAGCTGCTGAAGCTGAAACAAAAGCGAAAGCAGAAGCTGTTATTAACCATTTCATATTCATATTTTCTCTCCATAGCTGAATATTTATTTGAACACACCATTTCATATAGAGCCCCATCTTCAGATATCTGTAGCAAAAATGATACACTTATAAAAAAAACAAAAAGCCAATCAAAGTACCCTTAATTGCTTGATCTGTAATAAATGAGAATTAAACTATGCCCATGCACAAATGATCTCTTTTCCTCACGTTTTCTCTCCTTTATCATTTTGATAAAAAAACTGCGCCACAGTACCCTCCGTGTAAAGCGTGTGCTATTGGAATGAAAATATAATATATTGATTTATAATGATAAAAATATCTTTTATATTAATTCGTCTGCAATATTGAAGATGTTCTTATCTTAAGCCTTTTTATATTAAAGCCCCCCCAGCACCTCACAAACGAGCAAGTGTGTGAATAAATAAAACTATTTAAAAGCTAAAATGCTTCCTATTAATACTCTCAATATTGTAATAGTGAAGACCGTTACAATATTGAGAGCAGCTAAATGTAACTGTTCCATTTAAATTCATACAAACAACGTTTTTAGCTTCATCCTTCGTATAACCAAATGTGAATAGCTCTTTGATTATTTTTTCATCACTGTAAAGAATGCTTGTACCCGACAGAACAAGATCTCCACTACCCTATGAACTGCAACAAGATTACATGCAATTTCATTACATTTGCTCTTTGTTTTTAATTTAGGCATTTATTCCTTTTTGACATACTTACCATTTTTTTCTTCTCTCAACCTTATAGTAAAGTCTTTTTCAGAGCTTCAGCCTTATTTGTAGGCTATCATTTCATACTCCTTTACAAGACGAAATTGAAAAAAATACCTAAAGACAAACAACCGGTATGATAAACATTAAAACTTATATAGAAATCTCCTTAAAGCTGAAAAAATGAGAAATCTTTCTTAAAGTTTTCAAACCACCCCTTGCTTTAAAAATCATGAATTTGGCAGAAAAAATATCCCTCTTTTTCAACTTCAAAGCATATATTATACTTCTTGATGTTGTTTTTTCACTTTTTAAAAACTCATTGGACCTCGTGCAAATGGGTTTGGCCGTCCTCTTTTCCCTGGTCTTCTTTTAGGATAATGATCTCTTTTTTTACCAGAATGTAACACAGGTACTAACTTAGCTGCTGTTATGCATTCGCTGTTATTTGTGCAAGAAAGTTCTATCTGAAAAACTTCAGATAATAACTTGCAAAGCTGTTCACCAGAAAAAAAACCTATTGGAGGAACAGTCGAAGATGCTCTCTGTATAAGATTTTGAGACGCTAAAAAACTTGCACCTTGAGCCATAGAGATTGAAGCAAAAGTAGCAAAAGCTGTAATAAAATATTTTATATTCATAAATTTAACCTCATCAAATATTCATAATGGATTTTATCTAGTGCCTTCATTGCAAATTTCCAGAGAAAAATAATGTGTTTATAGATAAAAAGTGAAAATCCTTAAAAATAAAGCTTTGGAGCATTTTGCTTTTAAAATAAAAGCAAATTGCCCTGCTCTGCCAACATAGAAATTACTTATTGAGTAATAAATAAAGGCACAAAGTATCGTCTGAAAATAATAAACTATACGAACTTCATATAATATACTGATTTATAATGATAATTTAGCGTTATTCATATTGACTGAGAACCCTAAATATCATAAGATTCTCTCATTCAAAATCTTTTTCATGTTGAATCAATCAAAACCATTTGTTTGCACGTTATAAGTGGGGAAAGCTGTGTGGATAAAAAACACTAAAAAGACTAAAAATGTCTCTTATGAACCGTACCAAGGGCTACACAACATTGGGAGTTGGCAAAGTGGTGTGATGGTAGCAGCTTGTTACTCCGTAAGCGTAAAAATGAGAGTGCTCAATGAATTTTATATCATATTTTTGGGGGCTTTATCGTTATACCATTCATAAGCGCCGCCGTAAAATGGATTTGGGTGCCGGTTTCTTTAAAAAAGCACATGAATTAGCAACACAAATATATTCCGTTTAGGGCGTTCTGTTTTACACGAAGAACGTAAATCCATTAAAAACATGAGGCAATGCGTAATCTCTATTATTTAACAGACATTGCTTTAAATACTTTTGAAAGTCGTAAAGCCGAATTAAAAATGATGGTAAAGATGAGATTTGGTTTTTACATTTACACATTCATATTCTCCCCCAATTAGGCTGTATACCGGTTGCAGAGATTTAAGTCTTCCAATCACCGTATGTTTCCAGCCTCTCCTCAAAATTGCTTTGTTTCAAATAAAAGCTGTTACAAAAATAAAAAATATGAATTCGCAAAAGTACTTTTATTGCCTAAACTTCAAATGAAATAGCACTTAAGAATTTATTATAATTCTTATCAGAAAAGATGAGAGGATAAAATGTCCATAATGTACAAGCATTTTGTCCTCTCACATCAATAATTAACTCCATTAAAAGCCAATTTTAAAGTTAGCTATGCGCAAAAATATCAACTTCCGCCCATCCTAAAAGATCAAGCCTAGCTCTCATAGGCAAAAATTGAAAGCATGCCTTGGCAACATTTTCTCGCTCTTCACGTCTTAAACGTTCTTCAAATATAACCTTTAAACGATGCAAATATAACACATCCGACGCAGCATATTCAATTTGCGCCTGTGATAACGTTTCTGCCGCCCAATCCGAAGATTGTTGCTGTTTAGAAATATTCACATTCAGCAATTCATTACAAATTTCTTTCAAGCCATGACGATCCGTGTAAGTACGCGTGAGTTTCGAAGCAATCTTTGTACAAAAAATAGCCTCTGGCATAACACCAAATGTATGTGCTAAAATAGCAAGATCAAAACGCCCAAAATGGAATATTTTTACGACTGCTTTATCTTTAAGAAGCTTGACCAAATTAGGTGCATTCTTTTGTCCTTTAGCAATCTGTATAATATCGGCAGTACCATCTCCAGAAGAAAGCTGAACAACGCATAAACGATCACGATGGGGTTGTAATCCTAAAGTTTCGGTATCAATCGCAACAGCATCAGTTTGATAATTATCTAAGTTTGGTAAATCACCTTGATGAACACGAATCTCAGCCATTTACCCTCCTATTTGCTAAAGCTGCAAGAATACGCGCCCAAGACCGCTGCCCCTTATGAAATGATTTTAAATTATACTTTTCATTAGGCGAATGAATACGGTCATCAGCCAGTCCAAAACCAACCAAAAGAGTTTCCATGCCAAGAATTGACCGAAAATCTGCTACAATTGGGATCGAGCCCCCCATGGCTGTCAAGACAGCAGGCACTTCCCACTCTTGTGATAAGGCATCCTTCGCCTCCTTGATAAAAGATGAATCATCAGAAATCTGAAGTGCCGGAGAAGAACCGTGATTCTTAAACTCAACCTTACAATCAGCAGGAATTGAGCTACGTACATAATCACGCAACGCTTGGCGTATTTTCTCTGGATCTTGCTTATGCACCAAACGACACGATACTTTTGCACTCGCTTGAGAAGCAATAACCGTTTTCATCCCTTCCCCTTCATAGCCGCCACTAATACCATTAATTTCCATGGTAGGACGTGCCCATACAAGCTCTAAAATGCTCCGCCCTTTTTCACCAGCTGGAACAGAAAGTCCTATAGGACCAAGAAAATTTTCAGCAGTACAATTAAGCGCATTCCATGATTGTAAAATATGTGGAGGTGTTTCTTCTACTCCATCATAAAAACCAGGAAGTGTTGCCCTATTATTTTCATCGTGAAGTCCTGCTAAGATTTTCGTTAAAATACGAATGGGATTAGCTGCTACTCCTCCAAAATAACCAGAATGCAAATCACGATTAGCTGCTGTGATAATAATCTCTTCTGCCATAATTCCCCGAAGAGAAAGAGCAATAGATGGAGTATTCGCATCCCACATTGACGTGTCACAAACCAATGCATAATCTGCCTTAAGTTCATCTGTATTTGCTTTTAAAAAAGGAATAAGGGAAGGAGAAGCACTCTCTTCCTCGCCTTCACATAAAATAGTAACTTTAATAGGAAGCTGCCCTGTTTCTTTCTTAAATGCACGACATGCTTCAATAAAAGTCATCAACTGACCTTTGTCATCTGAAGCTCCACGAGCACAAATAACTTTCTCTCCATCTCTCTCTTTTAAAGAAGGTGTAAATGGATCATCCTCCCATAAACTCAATGGATCAACAGGTTGAACATCATAATGTCCGTAAAACAACACATGCAAACAATCATCTGAAGGTCCAGGATGATGCCCAACAACCATTGGATGCCCCGGTGTATCACGGCGTGAAGCCTCAAAACCGATGCTTTTTAAATCCTCTACTAACCAATCAGCTGCTTTACGACATGCATCCTTGTAAGCCGAGTCTGTAGAAATCGATTGAAAACGTAAAAGAGAAAAAAGGCGTTCAAGGCTCTTCTCTATATTTCCATCAAGATGTGTTAGTACTTTATTCAGCATAAAAAAAACCTTTCAAGCCTTGTGTAATTATATTATAGATACGATGACTTTAAGCCTCTTGTAAGATTTTGCAAGACGCCTTATTCATTTTTGACATTGTGAGCAGTAAAAACTTGAACGTCCAGCCTGTAAAATGCGCATAATAGGCGCTCCACATTCCAAACATTGCTTGCCTTCTCGTCCATAAACTGAAAAAGCATGCTGAAAATAACCAAGTGAACCATCTATATGCATATAATCACGTAAAGAAGAGCCACCAGACAAAATGGCTTCAGAAATCACATTGCGTATATTTTGTGCTAAAGAATCTGCAAATTCACGTGCCCGTGCCGTTTGTGATGCCAATGTAAATGCACCACGTTGTGGAGACAAACGACTCCGCCAAAGTGCTTCGCAAACATAAATATTCCCAAGACCTGCAACAATAGACTGATCAAGTAAAACACCCTTGAGAGACATTTTTTTATTAACAAAAGCCTTTTGTAAATAACGACCAGAAAACGAATTACTCATAGGTTCAAGACCTAGCTTATTTAAAAGTGGATGTTCATAAAGCTTATCCGTATCGACTAAAAGCATAAACCCAAAGCGACGCACATCATTATAAATAAGATGATAAACTTCACCATTCTTTGTCTGAATATCCATGACAAAATGATCATGCTTAACCAATTTACTTGTCGTTGAAAAAACTGTTCTTAAAAGATCATTCTCTATACGCCATGAACCAGACATTCCTAAATGGCTTAAAATCGTTTCATTCTGAGAAAGATGAAATAATAAATATTTTGCACGCCGACCAAGTTCTATAATTGTTCTGCCAATAAGGCGCTCAGAAAAAGCCTCAGGAAAAGGAAAGCGCAAATCTCTACGATTAAGTTTGACAGATACTATCTTTGCATCAGTTACAACGGACTCAAGTCCACGACGAACTGTCTCTACTTCAGGAAGCTCAGGCATTACTTTTCTTTAATAATTATACACTTTCCAATCGTATCTCTGATAAATTGACTTCTTCCCACCCCCCTCAAAGAACGAAGACTTCCTCTACATCTACTAAACAAATTCTTGATGAGTGGATTTTACTTGGATTCCTACTCATGTGAATCATTTAACTAAAGGCTTTATGGACAAACCCTGCCTTGAATATATACCACACACTCTAAAATACTTAACGTATCAATGAGGCTTACATCCCACCCCACCTCAAATGACCGTGTTTTATGGTAACAAAATTAAGCCCATTCACCCTTACGAAATACAGGAACTCTTACACCATCTTGGGTAATGCCATCTATGTCAATTTCGCCAGAACCAATCATCCAGTCAATATGAATGACACTTTTATTCCCACCACGTGCTGCAATCTCTTCTGACGTCAATGATGCCCCATCTAAAAAGCATTTGGAATAACACTGACCTAAAGCAATATGACATGCAGCATTTTCATCAAATAAGGTATTATAAAAAAGGAGGCCACTCTTAGAAATTGGTGAAGAATGGGGCACAAGGGCAACTTCGCCCAACCGGCTTGCACCCTCATCACTTTGCAAAACCTGCTGTAAAACTTCTTGGCCTGTTGATGCACGAGCCTCAACAATACGCCCGGCTTCAAAACGTACTTCAATATTATCAACCAGAGTTCCTTGATAGGAAAGGGGCTTTGTTGAGCGAACGAAACCTTCAACCTTATGAGCATGAGGAGTCGTGAAAACTTCTTCTGTCGGAATATTCGGATTGCAAATAACACCATTTTGAGCAACGGATGCACCACCATGCCATTCATGATCATCTGCCAAACCAACCGTCAAATCAGTCCCTGGCCCTGTAAAGTGTAAGGCAGAAAAACGCTGCTCATTAAGCCAAGATGATCGTTTCTTCAAATGTGCATTATGGACAGTCCACGCCTGTACCGGATCTTCTTCTGTAACACGTGAAGCAGAAAAAATTGCATCAGCTAATTTTTTAATCGCCTCATTAAGCGATAAAGA
This sequence comes from Bartonella sp. CL70QHWL, assembly GCF_042194855.1. Lineage (NCBI taxonomy): Bacteria > Pseudomonadati > Pseudomonadota > Alphaproteobacteria > Hyphomicrobiales > Bartonellaceae > Bartonella > Bartonella sp. CL70QHWL. Next base: position 11,434 of record NZ_JBHINJ010000005.1, read on the forward strand.
AGGAAACATCGCCTCAGCCCACCCTGCTGTTGGATAAGCAACAATCGACCAATTCATAGCAAAATTTGATATTTGCTTGAGTGCCGGCTGATAAGCTATTGAAGTGGCTTTATTTAAACGTGAAACCTTATCAAAATCCTGATTAGAAAGGAGCAAAGGATTATCCCCAACAATCGCTAAACGCGCTGCCCCATTTTCAAAAGCCTTTGCCATTCCCTCATAAAGCCAAGAAGGAGCACAATCAAAACTAGCTGTATGGGCATTTTCAAACCGTGTAAGCGATAATATATCATCACTAAAAATTGGTGCAATGACACCAGCACCAACCTTATAAGCATGATATGCAATACGCCGAACAAAAGGTAACGCTGAAACTGGAGCAGTTAAAACAAGATCTTGCCCCTCTTGTAAATTCAACCCCACTTTCACTGTAATTTCTGCAAGACGATTAAGCATTTCAGGCAAAATTGTCTCATGAATATCAAAGTACATTACCAATACCCTTCTTTAAATAGAATGCGTTCTTTATGTCGTCATATTATAAATTGTTTTTCAGATCCTTTGAGTTCGCTTTCTCTATGTATATTTATGCGTATCATTATCGCTAAAATTCACTTAATTCATAAACCACAATGGGTATATCATCCTTCTTTGGTCATGAAAAACTTACTAGTTCCTGTGTCGTTTTTCTAACATTGCAACAATTGCATTTAACTGATCAGATGAAGGTAAAGCCATAATCGTTTTATTTTCCTCTTTCCTAGCTAGATGTTGAGGTGCATAGGCAGGGATAGGAACTTTATCAAGCTGTACCATAGCAAAAGGCGCAGGATGTGCCATCTTGGACTGTGCTACTTCTGTCGAAGGAGATGTACTTTTCTCTGCCTTTACGCCCCTACTCTCTAAGCCTTCATCTATAAAGCTTGGCGCATGACCAGAACGTTCTTGAGCAAAAGCATAAGCAACATCATAAGGGCGATTATTTGTAGGAACTTGAAGTTCCCCATCACGTGATCGTTTTTCATAAAAAGCATTTCCCCCTGCAACCTGAACATAATGCATGTTTTTATACGGAAAAGACAAACCAGCGGTATGAAAAAACTTAGCGTGTTTAACTTTCTTATCTCGTTCACCCCGTAAAACGGCATCAGCTGCCTCTCTTACACGAGCAACAGATGCTTTCTCCGTCATAGGACGCGTTAAAACACCAGGAGCAAATTGCCTATATTGACCAACAACACCACAAATCGTCTTAGGATAGGCGGTCGAATTAACACGATTCATAACAACCGTTCCAACGGCAATCATTCCTTCACGGCTTGTGCGATTTGATTCAAAATACATCGCTCGCATAAGACATTGACGCTCTGTCAATGGATATGTAACCGTTTTTGTCTTATTATTATTTATTTTTCCAGCATCTAAATGACTTGAAGCACATCCCACAACAACTAACGGCGCTACACAACAGGTAACAAAAACATTCCAACGATTTTTTTTCATCTTATGCAACACATTCCTATAATCTCTGAGATATTCAAGTCTTGAAATGAGCTTTAAATGTATCTCTCAATAAAGTACATAGCTAATTGTTACCACTCAGCAAAATTTTAATACAAGAGGTAATCAAAAAGTATCTATGCAAAATAAAAAATAAAAAACTCTTAATTTACAGATCAATATTGTTATTATTCATGGTTCAATATAGGCTATAATAACCCATACGTTTCAATTATAGTAAAATAACGCTATCCATTTCTTCTACATACGAAAAATAATACAGATATCCCCTTTAATATAAAATTTTAACAAAATGATCTGAAAGGAAATTCCCCTAGAAAACTCCCCTCCGGCCACAATACGAGTGATGATATCATCTAATATACAAATATGTCAAACCAAGAGTTAGCAATCTGCCACGCTTCTCTGAAAAAACTCTTTGTTGCTTCTTTGTGCTTTTCCATAAGATGGTTATCTTATTCTTTCTATAGCTGCACTGTAAGAAAATACTCACATATCTACAAACTTATTTTATACATATAAGAAAAATTTTAATCTATTTTCTTCTCACCTACTCCAACTTTATAAGTAAGGTCATCGCGAGGACGATCAGAGGACATATGGTAACCCGTTATGATATAATGCAGCATTTCAGCAATATTAGTAACATGATCACCAATTCGTTCAATATTCTTTAAACAAAACAGTAAGTGCGTACAAACCGTAATATTGCGCATATCTTCCATCATATACGTCAAAAGTTCACGAAAAAGAGAAGTATACAAAGCATCAATCTTCTCATCACGCTCACGCACCGCGTCAACACGCTCTAATAGGCGACTCGTATAAGCATTTAAGACTTCTTTTAATTGATTGAGTGCTAAAGCTGTAATTGTTTCAAGCCCATGATAAACAGAAGCAGATTGTCGTATTTCTGAAAGTGCAACCGTCCTTTTAGCAATGTTTTTGGCCATATCCCCAATCCGCTCAAGATCAGAAGAAATACGAATGGCTCCAATAATTTCACGCAAATCGACAGCCATCGGTTGGCGTTTGCAAATAATAGCAACCGCTTTTTCATCAATGTCACGTTCTGCTTCATCTAAAAATACATCATCGGCAATCACTGTCGTTGCAAGTTGAAGATCACTACACACAACCGATGCGACAGAACGTTCAATCATCCTTTCTGCATGGCTCCCCATTTCTATAATCCTTGCTCTTAAATATTTTAGTTCTGCATCATAAGAACGGACAGTATGGTTCATAGACATATCTTACACTCCTCAATTCACCTATCCAAAACGCCCCGTAATATAATCTTGTGTCCGTTGCTCTTTTGGTGAGGTAAAGATCATTTCAGTCGCACCAACTTCTACCAAATGCCCTAAATGAAACATAGCCGTATATTGAGAAACACGTGCAGCCTGTTGCATAGAATGCGTTACGATAACAATTGTATAATTTTGCCGTAATGCATCGATAAGCTCTTCAATCCGTGCTGTCGCAATAGGATCAAGAGCTGAACAAGGCTCATCCATCAAAATAACTTCAGGACTAACCGCAATAGCACGTGCAATACACAAACGCTGTTGTTGTCCCCCTGATAAACTTGTTCCAAGATCATGAAGACGGTCTTTTACTTCTTCAAACAAACCTGCCTGCCTCAAACTCTTTTCAACGACATCATGCAATTCAGAGCGCGTTTTTACTAAACCATGAATGCGTGGACCATACGCAACATTCTCAAATATAGATTTTGGAAAAGGACTGGGCTTTTGAAAAACCATTCCAACACGAGCGCGCAATTCTACAACATCAATCCGTGTGTCATAAATATTCTCCCCATCTAAGGTAATAAGACCGGTTGTTTTAGCGCCTTCAATCGTATCATTCATACGGTTAAAACAACGCAAAAAAGTCGACTTTCCGCATCCTGATGGACCAATCAAAGCAGTTACTTGATGTTCAGGAATATCAAGTGTAATACCGTGGAGTGCTTCTTTGTCTCCATAAGAAACCTTCACATCCTCACCACGCATTTTAATCTTCATTACAAAAATTCACCTTACAAAAATCTTATCAAAGTTGTTATTTTATTAAAATTACTGGCGGCGTTCAAATCGTCGTCGTAAAAAAACCGCAGAAATATTCATGATCGCAAGAAAAATCATCAATACAATAATAGCACCTGATGTCTTTTCAACAAAAGCACGCTCTGCTTCCCCCGCCCACATAAAAATTTGAACAGGCAAAGCCGTTGCTGGATCCATGGGGGTCGTAGGAATATTAACAACAAAAGCAACCATTCCAATCAAAAGCAAAGGAGCTGTTTCACCCAAAGCCTGAGCAATTCCAATAATTGTGCCTGTCAAAATGCCAGGCGCTGCTAAAGGAACAACATGATGAAAAATCATTTGTGTTTTTGATGCTCCCAGTCCTAAAGCTGCTGCACGAATAGAGAGAGGAACAGCACGCAGAGCAGAACGTGTTGCAATAATGATCGTGGGAAGAGTCATGAGCGCTAAAACAAGACCACCAACAAAGGAGGCTGAACGTGGTAATCCTAAAAAATTAACAAAAAAAGAGAGTCCTAAAAGACCAAACACAATCGAAGGAACAGCTGCAAGATTATTGATATTAACCTCTATAAAATCTGTAAATTTATTTTTGCGTGCATATTCTTCCAAATAAAGAGCCGTTGCTATGCCTATTGGAAGTGAAACTAATAAAACGATGCCTATCATATAAAGAGAACCAATAATCGCAACACCTAATCCCGCAGTCTCAGGACGACTTGAAGCGCCAAATGTAAAAAAACCAATATTAAATGTTTTATGAAGCGTACCATCATGCGCTAAACGTTTTATCCATTCCACTTGTCGATTAGAAACTTTACGGTTTTTTTCTGCTACACGCAGATCAATCTGTCCCTTATAAGCAGAATCAATATCCGCAGATGCCAAAACTTTAACTTTTTGCATTGTGCCAATCAATTTTGGATTCTTTGTCACCATTTCACGTAGTTGAACGCGGACACCATTTGAAAACATACGGTTAACGTCCCGAAGAGAGGCTCGATCATTTTGATTGATATTAAGTTTCTTTGCTAAAGCATTGCGTACAAGAAGTGGATAATTCGCCGTCATGAGAACTTGTGGTTTTGTTTTACGTTGACCACTTGGATCGATGATCTTTTCATCCAAATAAATCGACAATGTCATTTCACTTTGAAAAAAAGCTGTATAACCCTGACTAATGATAGACCATAAAAGCGCAAATAAAAAAAACAAACCAATAAAAATGGCAATCAAACCATAGGCACGAAAACGACGTTCAGCCCAATATCGACGCTTGAGACTAATATTGCGACGAGGAAAAAAATCTTCATTCATTCATATTGTTCCCGATATTTACGCACAATATAAAGAGCCAGAATATTCATCAAAAGTGTCATAACAAAAAGCGTCATCCCTAAGGCAAAAGCCACCAGAGTTTGTGGAGAATTAAACTCAAAATCACCGGTCAATTGATTAACAATCTTAACAGTCATCGTAGTCATTGCTTCGAAAGGATTGAGTGTTAAGTTTGCTGCAACACCTGCCGCCAAAACCACAATCATTGTTTCTCCAATTGCACGCGATGCCGTCAACAATATAGCCCCCATAATCCCTGGAAGCGCTGCTGGTATAACAACTTTTTTAATTGTTTCAGATTGTGTTGCGCCTAAACCATAAGAACCTTCACGTAAAATGCGTGGAACAGCCGTAATAACATCATCCGATAAAGAGGAAACAAAAGGTATCAACATAATTCCCATCACAACTCCAGCGGTCAAAACACTTTGTGCCATAATAAAACCAACCCCACCTGAGAGAGAAACAGAAAGATCACGTAAAAATGGTCCTACAACCTTCAAAGCAAAAAAACCATAAACAATGGTTGGGATGCCAGCAAGAACTTCCAATAATGGTTTTACAATTGCTCGCAATCGCGCAGAAGCATACTCAGCCATATAAAGAGCTGAAAATAGTCCTATAGGTACAGCAAAAAGCATGGCAACAAATGCAATATAAAGCGTACCAGCAAGAAGCGGTATTAAACCAAATTGTCCTACTTCATCGCCTGAACCGCTCGCGGAAAAACGTGGATCCCAAACTGTTCCTAAAAAGAAATTTGAAAAGGATACAGACTGAAAAAAGCTTACTGTCTGAAAAAGCATAGAAAGCGCAATGGCTATTGTTGTCAAGACTGCAACAATAGATGCACAAATCAATCCAATAATAATAAAAGATTCAACCTTATTACGCGCACGTTGATGAGGCGCAATTTGCATCATTCCACAGATAAAACCAAAGGACGCAATAGCAAAAAGGAAAACATAACCTATAAATTTAAGCTTTTCAGAAGAAAATACCCACGACTGTGCTATTTTGAACACATCATCCGATGCTTCATCGGGTAAAATCCATCCCTTCGCGAGTAATTGTGCCTGCACTTCCTTATAGGAAGCGCTAGAAAGATTCCCCTCAAAACGATGAATCTTTTTGACGAGACTTCGAAGTGTCTCCCAAAGTAGATCGTGATTTACAGGCTCTGTTACATGCGCACTATACGCCTCAAGCTCTCGAGAGGCATTATATTCTAAATAAATTGTACTCCCAGCATCCCAAACAATTAAAAAAATAAAAGCTGGAATAACAGTAATCAAAAATGTCCACCAGCCATAATAATACGCACGAGAATGCATTTTATGTTGTCTGTATTCAAGAATGCGTGCTCGCATATAAGAAATACAAAAACCACAAAATCCAAAAATCAATAATAACAAAATAATAAAGGAAATGCGCATTTTATCTTTCAGTTTTTATAAAAAAATAGCATCCAAATTTCCTAACCCAGAAATCCAACAATTTTTCCCTGCAAGTTATTTCAATGTCATTACTCGACCAGCAGAAAAATCAGAACGCTGTGCTTGACGCTCCTTTTCAGGAGAAACAATCAAACCATATTCAGCCAAAGGACCCTCTGGACCAATCATTTGATCAGAAAGAAAAAAGTCAACATACTCTCGCAAACCTGAAATAATACCTAAATGTGCTTTCTTAATATAGAAAAAAAGCGGACGAGAAACCGGATATTGTCCACTAGAAATCGTCTCAACTGTTGGCGCAAAACCGTTAATATCGGCAACTTTTAGTTTATCAGCATTATTTTGATAAAAAGACAAACCAAAAATACCAACCCCTGTTTTATTAGAAGTTAGACGCGCAAATGTTTCAGAATAATCACCATCAATATCAACCGCTTTTCCATCCTTACGTACCGCAATACAAGCAGTGTGTATCTCCTTATCATCCATTCCTAAAGACTTCATCACTTCAACTGCCCCACTCTCTTTACACCCCTTAGTAAGTAATTTTTCCTCAAAAACTTCACGTGTCCCATGCTTCTCCCCAGGAATATACGCTGCTATCGTCCAATCAGGAAGAGCACTATTGACTGCACTCCATTTCAAAACATTATTCGGTTGCAACTTTCCGTCTATAATAATTCGAGCAGCAAGGGCTTTATAAACATCTACTGGCTGTAATTTCCAATCAGGTCCCTTAATATCAGTTGCAAAAACAATGCCATCATACCCAATACGTATTTCCTCAACATCTTTTACACCAGCATCAAAACAAGACTGTAATTCACTCGGTTTCATTGCTCGCGAAGCATTAACAATATCAACAGTGTTCTCCCCAATACCACGGCAGAATTCCTTAATACCAGCTCCTGTTCCACCCGATTCGATAACAGGAACCTTAAAATGAGGATAAATTTCTCCAAATGTTTCAGCAACAATCTTTTGATAAGGTAAAACTGTAGATGAACCAGTAATCTGTATTTGATCGCGCGCATTGCCTCCATTTGCTGACAGCAGTAGCGCAAAAAACAATCCCACTCCAATTGATAATACTCTGTTCATCTATAAGCTCCCTAAAAATTGAGGATAAAGCCTCTTAATTTATATCATACGGTCATTCTAGTTCACATTTGCAACATAACAAATATAAAAAACAACATGGATCATTTTTTAAAACCATGTTTTTGTCCTCTGTCAAATAAATTCATTTGAACGCTTGAACTCAATAACATCCCAAAACAAATGAGCAACATCTGTACCGCAGAAGCGTTTAATTTCACGAATTCCCGTAGGAGACGTCACATTAATTTCTGTTATATAATCTCCAATCACATCAATCCCCACAAAAAGAAGACCTCGTTCCTTTAAAGCTGGACCAATGCGTTCACAAATCTCATAATCACGTTTTGTTAACTCAACATTTTCCGCGCGGCCTCCAACATGCATATTAGAGCGCACATCTGTTTCTGTCGGAATTCGATTAATAGCTCCAACAGGTGTACCATCAAGCAAAATAATCCTTTTATCTCCTTTTCGTACTGCCTCTAAATAGCGCTGAACAATAAAAGGTTCGTGATAAATTTCTGAAAACATTTCCAACAATGATGCTAAATTGCGATCATCTTGTTTTAAATAAAAAATACCAGCGCCCCCATTTCCATAAAGTGGTTTAACAATAATATCGCCAAATGTCTCTCTAAAAGCTGTTATTTCTTCAATATCTTTGGTAATTAATGTTTCTGGCATCAGATCAGAAAATTCAGTCACAAAAATTTTTTCTGGACTGTTGCGTACCCATGCCGGATCATTCACAACGAGTGTTTTAGGATGAATACGTTCTAACAAATGAGTCGTTGTGATATAATTGAGATCAAAAGGTGGATCTTGGCGTAAAAGAACCACATCCATATCTGTTAATTCCGTGCGAACAGGCTTTTCTAATTGATAGTGGCTTCCCTCTTTATCATGTACAATCAATGGCTCTAGTCGTGCAATCACACAACCATCATACAGAGATAAACGATCTGGTGTATAATGGAAGAGAGAGTGTCCACGTTCTTGTGCTGCTAAAGCGAGTGCAAATGTCGTATCTCCTTGAATCCGAACTGTTGAAATATGATCCATCTGAATGGCAATTTTCATAAATAAATCCTCCCTATCCTAAAAGCAGACTGGTCTAAGCATCATAAACTTAGTAAACAATAAAAGAACTATGACAAGAGAAAATTTATGACAAAAGAAACAGATACAAAATTAAACAACAAAGAAATCGAACGCTATGCACGCCACATCATTTTGCCTGAGATTGGTGGTGTAGGACAACAAAAGATAAAAAAAGCACGTGTTCTTGTTGTGGGTGCTGGTGGTCTTGGTGCTCCTGTCTTAACCTATTTGGCTGCCGTAGGTGTAGGAACCCTTGGAATTGTCGATAACGACATCGTTTCACTTTCCAATTTACAACGCCAAGTTATTCATAAAACAAATGCAATAAACAAAAGCAAAACAGACAGTGCTGAAACCACTATAAAAGCAATAAATCCCCATGTTGTAGTTGAAAAACACACCCTACGCTTAGATAAAAGTAATGTGGATAAACTGCTTAATGCTTACCACATCATTGTTGATGGAAGTGATAATTTTACGACGCGCTATCTTCTTGCTGATCACGCTGCCCAATGCAAAAAACCCTTAATAAGTGGTGCTGTAGAACGTTTTAATGGCTCATTAACCGTCCTTATACCGTATAAAGACAATAATCCTCACTATCGCGATTTATTTCCCACCCCTCCAGCTCACGGGACTATCCCAACATGCGCTGAAACTGGAATAATCGGTGTTTTACCTGGCGTTATTGGGACCCTACAAGCAATGGAAGTTATTAAAATGATCACAAACATCGGAGAGCCATTAGTAGGAAAGATTCTTCTCTATAATGGATTATTAGCGCAATTTAATATTATTACTTATAAACGCTCAAATTATAAAGAAAATGCCGTAGCTCTTAAGAATCTTGGAGAATTATGATTATGTCCTCTCTTCCACTAATTTTTAGCACTCTCGCAATATGTATTAAAATACTAATATTTTATCTCAAGTCATCGAAACATTGTAACCAATGAAACCTATTAAATTTATCACAAATATGGAAAACCTTTTGTGAAAAAATAATTCTCTATAATGGATTATCAGTATAATTTCATGTCATTGTTTATAAATGGACAGAGACTCGTGCAAACTTAGCTGCCATCAGTATTCTTGTGTAAAAAATTTTCAACGTAGATAAAAATACAATCAGCAGAACTCTATTCAACTATTTTACTATTCACATATGAAAATTGTTTCACATGAAAGTGCTTACTTCAAACCATAACCTATAAATAAATAATCTAAGTCATATTTTAGTGATTGATACTATAGAAGGTCAATGATCTGTACCTACACCTCTAACCTCAAGAGAAAACGTCTATTCATCAAGCATCATAAAATGCAGCTTAGGATCATTGCACGTATAAGAACAATCAATTGTCTCTGATACATGGAAATTGATGTAAAAGTACATGGGGATTGATGTGCATAGAAGGATTAAGATAAACCTCATGGAGAGCTTTAATTACATAATTATCGCATTCAGAAGCAGAAAGTTGCGGCTCATGAATTGATAATCCTTCAGCAATAATTTCACAGACAAGTATATGTAGAAAAAGTGAAGCAAACAAATCTTGAAAACCAATCTGCAGATGACAGCGTAAAGAGTGCATTTTTATAAAAGAGCTCTTTTTATAAAACCGTGAAACTAAAATTACAAAAAGTCAGACTTCTTTCTAAAATTAACATCTATGGTATAAGTTAATTTGGCTCGTTCGTTTTATTATTATCCATTGGTAAAGGAACAGGATGATCGGATAAACTGCGTAAATAAAGCAAAAGATCGGCACGATCTTGATCATTTTTAATTCCACGAAAAGACATAATGGTCCCAGGAAAAGCTTCACGTGGAGAATGTAAATAACGATCTAACGTTACAAAATCCCATTTTTGATCAGAATGAGCACGTAATGCCCGTGAATAAGCAAAACCTGCTGCTGATGCCAAAGGGCGGTTAACAATCTCCCAGAGGACTGGACCAACACGCCCTGCTGCATTGCGTCCAGATGTGTGGCATATGGCACATTGGCGAAAAACTTTACGGCCATTTTCAAAATTGCCTTGTTGAAGGCGGCTATTTAGTGATAGGGAAACATCAGGTGCTTTTTGTTTTTCTTGAAATATATCATTCTTGGCAACTGTATGATGATATTGGACTGATGTAGGATGATCGTAAATTATATTGCTGAGTGTGGAAATCCCCACAACAGCGACCAGCACACATAAACAAGCACAAATAAAATAAATAAATCTCCGGCGATTCATAAAAACTCAAATGTTCACGGTTTCATTACCATTTTTAGTTTAAGCTTTTTCTTTATAACACACAACATCATAAATGCATCACAGATGACATTTGGAATCTTACAATGGCTCTTGAACCAATTATTCTTATTCCTGCCCGTATAGGCTCAACCCGTCTTCCTCAAAAAGCTCTCGCTAAAATTGGCGGAAAACCGATGATTGTTCATGTCGCAGAACAAGCTAAAAAAGCTGCAATAGGACGTACAATCGTTGCAACAGATCATAATGATATCGCTAAAGCTGTTGCAGATTATGGACATGAATATATCATAACACGAGGTGATCATAAGTCTGGATCTGATCGTATTTATGAAGCTTTAATGCGCATTGATCCGGAACAACGTTACAATGCCATTTTAAATATACAAGGTGACTTACCAACAATAATGCCTCGTGAAATCATTCGTGCGCTACGCCCTTTAGAAAATAGCTTTACTGACATTGCAACCTTGGGCGCCCAAATCATTGAAGAAAATGAAACAAGAGATCCCAATGTTGTCAAAATCATTGGTACACCGCTTTCTCAAAATCGTCTTCGTGCTCTTTATTTTACGCGCGCCACAGCACCCTATGGAGACGGTCCTCTTTATCACCATATTGGAATATACGCCTATAGGCGCGAAGCACTTGAGAAATTTGTATCATTCAAACCCTCACCACTTGAGAAACGTGAAAAACTTGAACAATTACGTGCATTAGAAAACAACATGCGTATTGATGTGGAAATAGTCGATACAATTCCCTTAGGTGTAGACACACAACATGATCTCGATAGAGTTTGTGAGATTTTAGCATGAAAATACTTAAAAAAACCAATAAAATTTCTTTCCAAGGAGAATACGGCGCTAATTCCCATATTGCTTGCTCCAATATGTTCCCCAATATGGATGCTGTTCCCTCTGCTACTTTCGAAGACGCCCTTAATTTAGTGGAAAGCGGGAAAGCTGATCTTGCTATGATCCCTATTGAAAATACCCTTGCGGGACGCGTTGCAGACATTCATCATCTTTTACCGCTGTCATCTCTTTATATTATTGATGAATATTTTTTACCTATCCATTTTCAACTCATGGTTTTACCCAGCGTTACACATGACGAAATTAAAACCGTCCACAGCCATACGCATGCCCTTGCACAATGCCGAAAAATCATACGAAACAACGGTTGGAAACCTGTTGTTTCTGCTGACACCGCTGGAGCTGCAAAATTTATTAAAAAAAATGCTAAACGTTCACAGGCTGCCTTAGCACCTTTAATCGCAGCAGAACTCTATGGACTTGATATTCTTGAAAGAGATGTTGAAGATAACCCTCATAATATTACCCGTTTTGTCATCCTTTCACGCTCCAAACGACATGTCCCCAAACCTCAAAATGGCGAAAAAATCATCACCAGTCTTCTTTTTCGAGTGCGCAATGTCCCCGCTGCTCTCTATAAAGCTATGGGAGGATTTGCAACGAATGGTATCAATATGACAAAATTAGAAAGCTATCAAATTGGTGGAAATTTCAATGCAACACAATTCTTTGTTGATATTGAAGGGCATCCTGAAGACCCGATGATGAAACTTGCCTTAGAAGAATTATCTTTCTTTTCTGCAGAACTGCGTATCATCGGTACTTATCCAGCACAAAACGATCGAACATCGTATATATAAAAGCAATTAGGCTGCTATCATTCTTTGCTGATATCAAAGAGCATCGTAAAAATTTCATAATGCAACGTATCTTGAAAGAGCTCGTTTTTTTCTACTCAACACCCTTCATAAACACTGAAGAAGAAAAAACGGCTCATAAAAGAATATATAAATTATTTCCATAATATTTTTTCACAAATTATATCATGATAAAAAGCACTTCAACTTGTATAAAAACCAGTGTAAAAAAACACAGTAACCAAAAATAAAAACGCTTGTACCATCTATTTCCCTTTATATATTCAAAGAGAGCTTCTTGAGAAAAGTCATTTCCTCTGACAATATTCCAATAAAGATAACGAACTTATAAATTAGCTCTCAAAACAATTCAAATTATTATACATAATAGAGCATTCAAATCTCTTAGATTAATGTCATTCTAAACATGGTTTAAAGCTAGAAAATGCAACTTAGCCCTGATTTTAGCGTTAAGTTTGAGCTTTTATCTTTATAAAAATTGATTTATGATTCACCTCACTTTAGAAAAAGGAGAGGATAATGAAAAAAATCTTCATGCAAGGATTATTAGCCGCAAATATTCTCGCCTACTCTAGTGGTGCGTTTGCTGGCTTTGGTGAGAGAAAATGGAATTTTGGGCTGGATGAAAGTGTTGTGATCATCCCATCCGATACAATCCATCAAGGAGCTGAATACTCTTGTAGTATCTTTGAACCAAAGAAAGTATCCTTTACTTTATCGTACTCTACCCCTTCTGATTTAAACAAATTGAGAATTGCTGTTGATGATGAAAAGAAAATAACCCATGATAAAGAAAAGAAGATCTTTATCCTAAAAAATATAAAATCTCTTCATATAAGTTTTCCTTCGTCAGGACATTATATTTTTAAAAATATTACGAAGAAAAAAGTTGTTGGAACAAATTGTGACACAGGAGATTATGATTAACAATATTTCTATAACATCTAAATTTTAGTAGATTTATTTTTTTTTCAGTTATTTTTTTCAAAATACAGCATAATGAGCCATTAAAACTTATCGCTGAAGAGGTGTTTTTATCCTAATATGGCAAACCTTAAGTTGCTCATAAGGTTAGATATTAAGGAACTTTTGCGAAAACTAAAAGACTAAATTTAAATTGTTCTGGATTTTCTACTATCAGAGCTATTTTTTTAATAAGAATATGCTTCTCTCTTCGCAACTGCTTCATTTTAAGTGATATAAAGCACATCGTACCCAAATCACTTAGATAAACGGAAAAGTAAAATTTGCTCTACAGATGCATTCCTCACTGCACTTTAAGTCATACTCATTCAGCTTTTTATAAAAATTATCTCGCTTTTCCCTCCTTATTAAAGAATATATTATTTGAAACTATAAAATGTCGCTTATATCGAATAAGAACCATTTTTATGCTTATAAAATCAGTATCCCCTTATTTCTATAGCGTTGAATGTTGCATCTCCTCTTGTATGAGTACAGCCCCTTAAAAAATATATGAAATCTTTTCTCAAATAATGAAACTTCATATATTGACCCACCTTGTGATGAACATCAATGTTTTTTAATTAAAAGAACAAGCACGCAAAAAAAGAGCGATAACATCTATTCAGTATTTATATATTTATATTATGTTAAAAGAGGTGGTGCTCTTATAAGATATTTAAGATACTGGCTTATCATTATACGACTTTGATTTTCTTACACTGAATTAAAACCACGAATAAAGTAAAATCCTCCCATCTTAAATCTCATATTGAATCCATTAAAATCGTTTCCTCGAAAGTTACAAATGGGATTGGTGTGTGAGTAAAAACGATTAAAAAAAGGAATAAAAATGCTTCTTATAAAGCCTCTCAAGTACAAGGGATCGCAACATTGGGAGTTGTTAAATAGCATGAGGGCTAAAATTTATACTTTGTATTAAGCATAAAGAGGGTAGCGCAACTATAGATTTATAACTCAAGGGAAGCATGTATACTATTATGAGTGGCGTTTGAAATATAGTTAAGAGTATTGAGCAATCGCTCTTTCAAAAGCCTGTGAATGTATAACATTAAATGTATAAAGCAATATTTTATAATTCTTTAAATAGCACTCTTCCCCCCTGACTTTCGAATGTTAGCCAATTACATGATCTATCTGCTTTATTTGCTTCTTTGACTGTTGTAAATTTTTGATGATTCAATTTCGTAGTTTTAGAACAGATGTATCTATCCTAAAACTCTTACATGTTTCAGCGAATGAGAATAATTATACATTCAGACTATCTTAAGCGAAAAAATATTTTCATACCAAATAAATATGAAGAGCTACTGCTATAAAAACTGGTAAATCCACAATCTCTTTGTTGTTTATATGTCAATAAATTAAACGCAAAGGAAAATTCTTCGTCGTTCTTAGGATATTTTTCGTTTCTGATCTTGATTTTTCATTCCAAATCGACAATATGAGCTTGGGAGGTTGGTGGTGGACGAACTACTCGCCAACTGGGTCAGGTCTGGAAAGAAGCAGCCCCAACGAGTTCTGGTACGGGTCATCGTTCCAACCTCCTATTTTGCTGAAGAAATTATTTTTTATGCTGTCTTTTAGCGAGGTATTTTTAATCTTCAGAGCAGCATTTGTATGCAGCAAATAAAGGGGTTTTGTTATTTTTAAACAAATTGTCCCATAAATAATTTGATTAAGAAAAAATCCTTTTATATGAGACTACAGTATTGATCTATGCTTTTGTATTATCAAAATGTACGCATAAAGAACTTCGAAGTTGGAAATACTCATGGAAAATTTACCGGTAGAAACAGCCTATCGTGTTCTTGCTCGTAAATATCGACCAAAAAACTTCTCTGACCTCATTGGTCAGGAAGCTATGGTGCGTACTCTCACCAACGCCTTTGAAAAAGGTCGTATTGCACAAGCGTGGATGTTAACAGGGATTCGTGGCGTAGGTAAAACCACAACAGCACGTATTTTGGCACGTGCGCTTAATTATAAAACAAAAGATATTGATCAACCAACAACCGTATTGGACTCTCTTGGAGAACATTGCACACAAATTATCGAAGGACGCCATATTGATGTTATAGAAATGGATGCCGCTTCTCATACGGGCATTGATGATATTCGTGAAATTATTGAACAAATACGCTATCGTCCTGTTTCTGCACGCTATAAGGTTTATATTATAGATGAAGTACATATGCTCTCAACACAAGCCTTTAATGGTTTATTGAAAACTCTTGAAGAACCACCGTCCCATGTGAAATTTATTTTTGCCACAACAGAAATTCGCAAAGTTCCTATTACAATTCTTTCGCGTTGCCAACGTTTTGATTTGCGACGTATTGAATCAAAAGCTTTGAGTGCACATTTGCGTCAAATTGCGAAATATGAAAAGGTAGAAGTAGAAGATCAAGCACTCTCTATGATTGCCCGTGCTGCAGAAGGATCAGCACGTGATGCATTATCCATTTTTGATCAAGCAATCGCCCATAGCAATGGCAATGTTAATGCTATTGCGGTGCGTACAATGTTAGGATTAGCGGATCAAGCACGTATCATTGATCTTTTTGAATTTATTATGAAGGGCGATGTTGTCAATGCGTTACATGAATTACGCAGTCAATATGAAGCAGGTGCTGATCCTCTTACTATATTGACAGAACTAGCCGATTTTAATCATCTGGTCACACGTTTACGTTTTACACCAGAAATAGTGGAAGATTTTTCTCTAACTGAAGAACAACGTTTAAGAAGTTTAGACTTTTCAAAAAAACTTTCCGTTCCTATTTTATCCCGAAACTGGCAAATGTTACTCAAAGGTTTACAGGAAGTTAATCAAACTGCACGTCCTCTTCAAGCCGCTGAAATGCTTTTAATTCGTCTTGCTCACACGGCTGACTTACCAACTCTTGATGAGGCTTTAAAAAAGCTTACGCAAGAAAAAACGCCTCTCACACTGGTTAAAAACTCTTCTCATCAAGAATCTACAAATGCAAATAATATAACAAAAGAAACAATGATCGGAGCCCATGCTTCCTCGAGCGTTTCAAATACATTACCCGATCAATCAGATTTAAAAAGCTCTTTGAAAAACCAATTAGATCATTCCTTACAACCGGAAAATTTAGTTAAAAATCAAAACTATGACAAAATCAACGCCCAAGAAGTAACAGAAATTCTAGAAACTTCTCCATCTACTGATCTTTCTGAAAAGATTGTAAATTTATCGCATTCTGTCACGCAAACAACAGAAAAGATTACTGAACCTAAAACTCTCGTGATTAATTCTTTGCACGATATTGTTCAATTAGCCGAACAGCATAATGACACTCCTTTCAAACTCCTTATTAAAGAATTTGTTCATCCTGTTTCTTTTGAAGCTGGGCATATTACCTTAAGACTTTCTGAAAATACCCCACAATTTCTTGCTCATGATATAGAAAAAAAGATATCTCAATGGACAGAAAAACGCTGGACAATAACTTTTGTTAATGAAGGAGGTGGCCCAACCTTACAGGAGGAAAGTATAGCGATTCAAAAGACTCTTTTTTCTAATGCAGAAACAGATCCTGATATTGCGAAAATCCTCAATCATTTCCCAGAAGCAAAAATTGTCGATATTCGACTCAATAAAGAAGAAAATGATCTTGATTTACTCTCCAATACCTTTAAAAATGCTGATATTTTTAAAAATAAAAATGATATCAATGATGAATAAGGATACCTATTCCTATGCGTGAAATGATGAGCATGATGAAAAAAGCCAAAGAAATGCAAGAAAAAATGCAGAAGATTCAGGAGGAAATAGCTAATCTGCAAGCTGTGGGCACTGCAGGGGGTGGTCTCGTCAATATCACTTTAAATGGCAAAAATATTATAACAGCAATTCAAATTGATCCTTCATTACTCAAACCTGAGGAAGGTGAAATTCTTGAAGATCTCATTATGGCAGCTTATAATGAAGCAAGAACAAAAATCGAAGTTGCAATAGAAGAAAAAACCAAAAGTATAACGGCAGGGCTACCACTCCCATCAGGTTTCAAGCTTCCATTTTAATGAAACGGTTTTTTCCCGTGAGACAAAAATATGTCTAAATACATTGCAGGACCTGAGATTGAACGTCTCATTCAGATTTTATCACGGTTACCAGGTCTTGGTCCACGTTCAGCGCGTCGTGCTGCGCTTCATCTTATCAAAAAAAAGGAGACATTGCTGGAGCCTTTGGGAGCGGCTATACAAGCAGCTATCGAAAAAGTCGGTATTTGTTCTGTTTGTGGAAATGTCGATACCATTGATCCTTGTTCAATTTGTACAGATTTGCGCCGCGATGATACAACAATCATCGTTGTTGAGGATATTGCTGATCTGTGGGCCCTTGAGCGCGCAAAAACTTTAGCCGCACGTTATCATGTGTTGGGTGGACGCCTCTCCCCCTTAGATGGAATAGGTCCTGACGAACTCAACATTGCCACCTTAATACAGCGTGTTGTACAAAACCCTATTACGGAGATTATTCTTGCTGTCAATGCGACTGTCGAAGGTCAAACAACTGCTCACTATATCACTGATCAGCTTTCTAATTTTCCAGTTAAAATTACGCGACTTGCTCATGGTGTTCCTGTAGGAGGTGAGCTTGATTATCTTGATGATGGAACTTTAGCAGCAGCTGTACAAGCAAGAACAAATCTTTAAAACTTTTTCTTCTTAACCTTTAGCTCTTTAATGACGGGGGAATATTAAAATGATAAAGAAAAATCTCTCACTTTTAAACGACTTTGGTCCTGGTATTTTAGTATGTTTACTCATATCAGCCTTAGCTTATGGCTTAGAAGTTGTAGAAAAACAGTTTTTCACGGAAG
Organism: Bartonella sp. CL70QHWL; assembly: GCF_042194855.1. Classification (NCBI taxonomy): domain Bacteria; kingdom Pseudomonadati; phylum Pseudomonadota; class Alphaproteobacteria; order Hyphomicrobiales; family Bartonellaceae; genus Bartonella; species Bartonella sp. CL70QHWL. The sequence continues at coordinate 29,810 of NZ_JBHINJ010000005.1, forward strand.
CGTGGCTTGAAAGCCTTGTTTTGGCAATTCTTCTAGGATCAATTATCCGTAGTTGTTTTTCTTTGCCAACATATTTTCAAAAAGGTATCACCTTTTGTGCAAAAACACTTCTCGAAATTGCTATCGTTCTTCTAGGAGCAAGCATTAGCATTAACGCAGTCCTTTCAGCTGGTTGGAATTTGCTTGCTAGTATCATATTCGTGATATTCGTAACGATTATCCTGAGCTTTGCCATCGGCCGACTTTTCGGGCTTTCTACACATTTGGCAATGCTGGTCGCTTGTGGGAATGCTATTTGTGGCAATTCAGCTATTGTCGCCGTTGCACCTGTTATAAAAGCAAAACATGACGATGTAGCCGCGTCAATTGCCTTCACTGCTCTTTTAGGAATTCTTATTATTTTATTTCTACCCTTTTTACATCCATCTCTGAATTTGTCATTTAGCCAATATGGTGTGCTTGCTGGCATGGTTGTGTATGCTGTACCACAGGTTTTAGCAGCAACAGCACCTATCTCTTTTCTAAGTGTTCAAATTGCAACAATTGTCAAATTAGTACGGGTTCTCATGTTAGGCCCTGTTATTTTTACTCTATCAATCATTTATCGCCGATCAGTAGAAACACGCTTGCGTTTACATACCCTCGTCCCATGGTTTATCATTGGCTTTATTATCATGATGCTTGTTCGCTCAAGTGGTCTTATCCCTGAAAAGGCTATCAATCCCATCAAATTTATTGCCCAGTTGTTTACTGTTATCTCAATGGCTGCACTAGGATTAGGTGTTGATATCCGATCACTAAAAAAAGCAGGATGGCGCGTCATTTTGGCTTCAACCTGCTCCATAATTATTCTCGGTATTTGTAGCCTTATTATGATACAATTGAATGATTTAAATCATATAACATTTTAAAATGTGCATTGATTATTATTTTTTCAACGTAGTATGCAATCAACCCAAAGTCCTCATTATTATTAAAATCAGTTCTTTCATAAACCAGAAAAAGTTCTAAAATATTGCCCATTATTCTATACAAAAAATTGAAAGAGCTGATATTTAAGTGAAAACTGTCAATTTTGCTTTTCAGTCCATAATGATTTGCAACGGGGTAGTATCAAAATACGTAACTCATACAAAACAATACCATTTCTTTCATCTGCTCTCATTACGCTGAGGTTTTTATACAAAGACTGATAAAATATATTCTTATTTGGAAAAAATGTGAGGTCATGACTTTTCCTCTTTTAAATTACTTTTACTTACTATGTGATACAAGTGGCATTAACGTACTATTTGATAGCTTAAAAGTTGTGACAACCCTTACATTTAAATGATTCGTGAAAGGAGTTTTGATTCATACGCTAACTCCGCTTGTAATATACAAGCTAATAAATTTAATTGTTTCACCATAAGTAAATTTAAAATAAGAGAATCTTACAATACTCAAGGTACTCATTCAAAAAGTGAAATAATAAGGATTAAATTAACATCTCGTTCTATCTCATAAAAAGATATTGTTGCTTATTGGCACTAGTAACTTTCTTACAAATGAAATATACGATAATGAAAAGATTAAAAATACAGCAGGACTTTTATTTATCGTTTTATTCAACTAAAATATTTTTATGCTTATCCTTGCTATAGATACTGCTTCAATTTATTGTGCTGTTGCGCTTATTCGTCATAAATCTGTTATTGCGCGTATCAATGAACGCATGAACAAAGGACATGCCGAAAAAATTATTGGGCAGATTACACAAATAATGAAACAAGCCAATATGACGCTTGATCAAGTTGAGCGTATTGCTGTCAATATTGGACCTGGATCATTTACTGGTGTACGTGTCGGTGTTGCAACAGCACGCGCTTTGGCATTAGCACTTGAAATACCAGCTGTTGGAGTGAGTGCTCTTGAAGCGTTAGCAGCACAAGTCATAAACAGTAAAAGTACAGTATCGGCAATTACTGTTGTCATTGAAGCAGGGAGAGGAATGTTCTACCATCAAAATTTTCATAATGATCTCACACCTTTGGGAGAGCCGGGATTAAAAACAATTGAAAATATCCTCGAAGATTTGCCCAAAAAAACCCGACTGACTGGCCCAGCTGCTGATGTCGTTATGGAACATATTAAAAACCATAAAATACACGAAAAAATTGTCCTAGAAAAAATCCCCTGCGAAGCGGCCGATATTGTAAACTATGCTTATCTTGCTGCAAACAAACAATCAAAAAATTCGCCTCGCCCACTCTATCTACGCAGCGCTGATGCAAAACAACAAACCAATTTTGCTTTGCCACAAAAAAAATAATGCCCAAATTTTCATTGACAAAAAAGATTTTTGGAATTGCTCCGCTACAAGTTAATGATAGTGCTTCTCTTCATCAAATTCATCAACATTGTTTTACCCCTTCTTGGGAAAAACAAGCTTTTGATAATTTCTTAACAGATCACTCTATCTTCGGATACAAAGTTTTTCTCATTGATCGCTCTGATCAAATTTTAGGCTTTTGCCTATGCCGTCTCATCCTTGATGAAGCAGAAATCATCACAATTGCTGTTCATCCTCATTATCGTCAACAAGGAATTGGTACCTTTCTTATCGATCGTACAGTTCACCATCTTCACGACAAGGGCGCTATAAAATTATTCTTGGAAGTAGAAGCCACAAATCTTTCTGCTTTGAACCTTTATCAACGCTTTGAATTTCAAAAAATTTCTGAACGTCTTGCCTACTACGCGTCAAAAAATGGTCGTGGTGATGCAATTATCATGCAAAAAACTTTTAAGCAAATAGATTGAGATTTGTGTAAAAAACATTTACACATGCGCTATGAATAAAGTAAATCCTAAAAATACGCCTCCTGTTGCTCCTAAAAAGGTTTTTATCAAAACCTATGGATGTCAAATGAATGTTTATGATAGCCAACGGATGACTGATAGCCTCAGTTCGCAAGGCTATGTGACAACACAAATTCCCAATGATGCCGATCTTATTCTTGTTAATACCTGTCATATTCGTGAAAAAGCAGCAGAAAAACTTTATTCTGATCTTGGTCGTTTGCGCGTTATGCGTCAAGAGCGCACACCTGATAAACCCCTGATGGTTGGTGTAACAGGTTGTGTTGCACAAGCTGAGGGAAGTGAAATCTTGCGCCGTGCTCCAACAGTGGATCTTGTTATTGGTCCGCAAATGTATCATCGCTTGCCAGAATTGTTAGAAAAAGCAAAACAAGGAAAAAAAATTATCGAAACAGACTATGCTGTTGAAGATAAATTTGCTCATTTGCCGCCCCATAATAAACATGCGGTAAGAAAACGAGGTGTTAGCGCATTTTTAACAGTACAGGAAGGTTGCGATAAATTTTGCACTTTTTGTGTTGTTCCTTACACACGCGGTGCTGAAATATCACGGTCTGTCGAGCAAATTACCGAGGAAGCCCGCCAACTCATCGAAGCGGGTGTCAAAGAAATTACGCTGCTTGGACAAAATGTCAATGGTTGGCATGGACAAAGTGCTGATGGCAAAACTTGGCGTCTTGGCGATCTTCTTTATCATCTTGCAAAACTCAATGGGTTAAAGCGTTTGCGTTACACAACCAGCCACCCACGTGATATGGATGATAGCCTTATTGCCGCGCATCGAGATCTTGATATGTTAATGCCTTACCTCCATCTTCCTGTTCAATCAGGTTCAGATCGCATCTTAAAAGCCATGAACAGACAACACAAAAGCTCTCATTATCTTCATCTTATCGAAAAAATTCGAAACGCACGGCCAGATATTGCCTTTTCAGGCGATTTTATTGTAGGGTTTCCAGGAGAAACAGATGAAGACTTTGAAGAAACCATTAAACTTATTCAACAAGTACAGTACAGTTCAGCTTATTCTTTTAAATATTCCCCCCGTCCTGGAACAGTGGGAGCCACAATGAAAAATCATGTTGATGAATCTGTAAAAGATTCCCGACTTCAACATTTACAAGCCCTTCTCCTTGAGCAACAAAATGCGTTTTTGCGTTCTAAAATTGATCAAAAAACGAACGTTCTCATCGAAAAACCTGGACGTCACTCAGGGCAAATGGTAGGGCGTTCCCCTTGGCTTTTACCTGTTGTTGTCGATACAGAAGCCTCTACAGGTAGCGTGATAGAAATTCATATTAAAAATGCAAGCTCAAACAGTTTTGTTGGTGAAGTGACAAATAGATAAACATGCCTCTAACACCTTGTTCAAAAATAAATATTTTTGAAAACTCTTTTATTTTAAAAGAAAATGATTACATCTAAAGCGTGCACTTTTTGTAAAAATTGTCTTTTATAAAGTTTACTTAACAAAATGTGCAATATTTATGTAGATATGGAGAATAGGCTGAAAGCTTCAACCGAAAAAATAAAGCGTATTAAAGAAAAAGTAAATATGTCCCTTGAAAAGGCTGATACCTTGAAACAAACAAGCGCTTCAGATCTGAGCCAAGTTGTTTTGATTTTCGAAAATAATAAATATGCAAAAGCAGTTTTTGGTAAATTTGACGAAAATCTCGCTTATATCGAAAAAAAACTCGAACTTAGTATTCATCCGCGTGGTAATGAAGTCTTAATCCGTGGAAATATTTCTGTTATAAAACATGCGCAATATGTATTGCAGCAGCTTTATGAACGTGCCAAAACACATCAAGAGCTCACTTTATCAGATATAAAAGGAGCGATTGCTATGGTAAATATACCAAAGAAGCAGAAAGAAGACACAATAACACACAAATCTGCAACGAAACGTATACCAGCACGGTTGAGTACCCATAAAAAAATAATTCATGCAAGAACTCCAACACAAGACGCTTACATAAGCGCTATGGAGCATACTGAACTTGTGTTTGGTGTAGGACCAGCAGGAACAGGAAAAACGTATCTTGCTGTTGCTCATGCTGCAATGCTTCTAGAACGTGGTATCATTGAGCGAATTATTCTCTCACGTCCAGCTGTTGAAGCTGGAGAACATCTTGGTTTTCTTCCCGGTGATCTCAAAGAAAAAGTCGACCCATATTTACGACCACTTTATGATGCTCTTTATGATATGATGCCCGCTGAAAAAATAGAACGCATTTTAGCTTCTGGTGTCATAGAAATTGCTCCTCTCGCCTTTATGCGCGGACGAACACTTGCCCATGCTGCTGTTATTCTTGATGAGGCACAAAATACTACCCCCATGCAAATGAAGATGTTCCTCACACGTCTTGGAGAAGGAACGCGTATGATTGTTACCGGTGACGTAAGCCAAATTGATTTGCCTACAGGGCAAAAATCAGGTCTCATTGAAGCAATTCGCATTCTTTCAAATGTAGAAAATATTGCAATTGTGCATTTTGATGAAAAAGATGTTGTACGCCACCCACTTGTTGCTGCTATCGTTCGTGCTTATGATCGTGATTCCGAAATACAAAATAAAAAAAATCATTCGCATGCGATGCATTAAAAAATGAATTTGATTCGTCATGATTATTATTGATATAATGATTAAAAGCGCAGGGTGGAATGATGAGAAAATGCTTTATAATATCACTGAAAAAGCATTAATGGCAACTATGCATCATGTTTCATTGGAAAATGTTGTAAGCGAGATTAGCCTGCTTTTTACGGATGATGAACATATGGCACAAATCAATGCACAATGGCGCAACAAAAACAAATCCACTAATGTATTATCCTTTCCTGCTTTTCCACTTAAAGCTGGAAATCAACCTGGTCCCATGCTCGGTGATATTATTATTGCCCGAGAAACTGTTGTTTTCGAAGCAGAGAACGAAGGAAAAACATTTCAAGATCATTTAACGCATATGATTGTTCATGGTATCTTACATCTGCTTGGTTATGACCATGAAACTGATGATGAAGCATATAAAATGGAAAAGCTCGAAAGAGAAATTCTTCAAAAGCTTTCCATAAAAGATCCTTACGCATAATTGTCTATCAATGATAAAATTTAACTTTTAAAATCAATATTACCAGCATACCATTTAAAGCCTCTTATTTATCTGTTATAAAAAGAAAGTCTAAAAGATTTCAAAACCATGGCAAACAAAATAAATGCACAAAATAATAGTCAAGCATCTTCTAATAATGAAAAAGACCCCTCTCAACAGACGAATCATACAGAGAAATATTCCCTGATGAATCATTTATTTTCATTCTTACGGGGTCGTAATTGTGCATCTACGTCACTGCGCGATGATCTTACCGTTGCACTCACGACTAACAATGAAAAAGATACCGCCCTCTTCTCACCTGAAGAACGTACTATGCTGCATAACATTTTACGCTTACGTGAAGCACGCGTGGATGATGTTATGATACCTCGTTCTGAAATCGAAGCATTAGAAATAAACACCTCTCTTGGAGAAACCCTTCAATGTTTTGCAAAAATTGGTCATTCTCGTATACCCGTTTATGCTGAAACTTTAGATGATCCGCGCGGCATGATCCATATCCGCGATATTCTTAACTACATCACTCGCTTTATTATCAACCCAACAAAAACCGAACAAAAATCCGATTTGCTTCAATTAAACCATACAGACTTGCATACTCCAATCGGTGAATTGGATTTGATCCGAACAGTTCTCTTTGTTCCCAGTTCTATGCTTGCGAGCAAATTATTAACACGGATGCAAACTACACGAACTCAAATGGCTTTAGTTATTGATGAACATGGAGGAACAGATGGTCTCGTTTCAATGGAAGATATTGTTGAGTTAGTCGTTGGGGATATCGAAGATGAACATGATAATGTCGACAATGCTATCGTACGTGAACCAAATAATAAATGGCTCGTTGATGCAAGAACTGAACTAGAAGATGTGGAGAAAGCTCTTGGTCCTGATTTTATCGTAGGGGAATATGGTGATGAAGTTGATACTATTGGTGGTTTGATCGTCTCCATTCTTGATCGCATTCCTGCTAAAGGTGAAATTGTCGAAGCTGTACCTGGCTATAGATTTCGTATTTTAGAAGCTGATAAACGCCGGATTAAACGATTGCGCATTTTTCGCATTCCCAAAAATGAGAATCTTGAGAACAATGCCATCCCTAAAGAATAGTCCAGCGTTTTTAAACAATTTCATCGTTTTTTTGTTCTCTGTTATAGGCTGGAAGCGCCAAGCATGGATATTTCTGTGTGGTGCTCTTACTTCTTTTGCACTTCCACCCTTTTATTTAACACCTCTTTGCTTTTTAACTTTCCCTCTCTTTATTGTTTTACTTGACTCAATACGGGCCACCAAAAACAATAAAAAACATTTTTTTACTTACGCTTTAAGCTGTGGAACCTTTGGTTTTAGTTATTTTATTTGCGGCCTTTGGTGGCTATGCAATGCTTTGTTAACAGATCCAGATTCTTTTGGTTGGGCAGTCCCATTAGCCATTTTATTCCCTCCACTCTACCTTTCTCTTTATTGGTTTTTTTCTGGTTTCATTGTCGGTTTATTATGGACAAAAGGAATAGCACGCTTTTTTGTTTTAGCCTTTGCATTAGGATTATCCGAGTGGTTGCGTGCGTTTTTATTCACAGGATTTCCATGGAATTCTCTTGGCTATACAGCCATGCCAACCCCAATGTTCATGCAATCTGATGCAATCGTAGGACTTTACGGAATGAATATTCTTGCTGTATTAGCCTACAGTTTGCCAACTGTTTTATTAACGAATGAAAAAAAGAAAGTGGCACTTTCTCTTTGCTTATCACTTATATTCATTCACTGTGGTTTTGGGTTTTATCGTCTTCATACTATAGAAAACACAGCTGAAGATCAAAAAAGTGCTTATTGGGTGCGTATTGTTCAACCGTCCATCCAACAAAATATAAAATTGCGTGATAATACACGAGAAGCTATGTTGGAAGCGCATATGAAGCTAAGTGCAACACCAACAACCGATCAAAATTCAGAACCCGATTTTATCATATGGCCGGAAGCTTCCGTTCCTTACCTTCTTTATGATAACTCATCTATCACAATGCGCATTGCCTCTCTTTTAAAACCTAAACAATGGGCTATTATCGGAGCAATACGCGCCAGCAATGATCTACCTCATTCCCAAACACAATATTTTAATACAATTGCAGTCATTAATGCTCAAGGTAATATTTTAAATACCTCCGATAAACTTCATTTGGTTCCTTTTGGTGAGTATCTTCCTTATCAGAATTTATTGAAAAAAATTGGATTGCGTACCCTTGCCGATAATATTGGTGGATATAGTACTGCAAGTGTGCGCAAAATTGTTACAATGCCAAACGGATTTTCTTATCTACCCTTAATTTGTTATGAAGCAATATTTCCCCATGAAATGACTTTTCAAGGCTCCCCGCCTCAAGCAATTATTAATATTACAAATGATGCATGGTTTGGTGTAACACCTGGACCCTATCAACATCTTCAACAAGCACAGCTTCGTGCCGTTGAACTGGGAATCCCCCTCATACGGGCAGCCAATAATGGCATATCAGCTGTTATTGATTCTTATGGACGAATCGTTGTAGCTCTTCGACAAAATGCTGTGGGCATTATTGATTCACAAGTTCCATCATCCATTACCCCTATAGGAAGCAATGAATACAGAACTTTCTCTACTTTTATCTTATTCATCCTTATGCTATTGTGTCGTGTTGGTTTTGGTTCTACAAAACAGCTTAAATGATTCAAGTGCCCTTTGTACGGCATTATGTTGCGTGTACCAGTAGTATTGGGAAAAAATATTACATATTGTTTTAATTATATGATAAATCAGCTTCGCATAAATATGATGTTGATTTAGAAGAAAAGTGCTGGAAATAAAGAGTTGCATTATGACCGAAACTAGAAAAAAACCTGACCCTATAGATATCTATGTTGGAACTCGTATCCGTTTACGTCGTAATATTTTAGGACTCACTCAAGAGAAACTAGGTGAAAAATTAGGAATTACTTTTCAGCAAATCCAAAAATATGAAAAAGGAACAAACCGTATTGGTGCCAGTCGTCTTCAAGCGATAGCAGAAATTATGGATGTTCCTGTTTCTTACTTTTTTGATAAAGGTATTACCTCCCAACAAGTAGAGGGTTTTGCCGAAAGTGATCACAATTTTATAGACTTTTGTTCTAGCAGCGAAGGGATTCAGCTCATGCGCGCTTTTACAAATATATCTGATGCTAAAGTGCGTCGAAAAATTATTGACTTGGCAAAAGCACTTTCTGAGGAAGATGTGACAAATAAGTTATAAATTAAAATTATATCTTTTCTCTTTTATTCATATAAATTTGCATTGACGATTTGCTACAGAATTAGCAAATGGTAGCGACTTTAGTAAGCAATTAATTAAATCGTTGGTTTTCTTTTTTGAAGGAGTTCCTATGCCGCATCAAGATTATCTTTTTACGAGCGAATCGGTATCGGAAGGACATCCTGATAAAATTTGTGATCGTATTTCCGATGAAATCGTTGATATGATCTATAAAGAAGCTGAAAAGACTGGTACTGATCCATGGTTAGTACGCGTTGCCTGTGAAACGCTCGTCAGTGTCAACCGTGTTGTTATCGCTGGTGAAGTACGTGTTCCCGATACGCTATTAAAAAAAGATAAAAATAAAGAATTCATCTACGATGAAACTAGCTTTCCACTCATTAATCCTACACGTTTTCGTACAGCAGCGCGCCGTGCTATTCGTACCATTGGCTATGAACAAGCAGGATTCCATTGGAAAACTGTTAAAATTGATGTTCTTTTGCGCCCCCAATCAGCTGATATAGCAAGAGGGGTTGATAATGCTACGGATCGGCACGGTGAAGAAGGAGCAGGTGATCAAGGCATCATGTTTGGATATGCTTGCCGTGAAACACCTGATCTCATGCCTGCACCAATTTATTATGCGCATAAAATTCTCAAACTTCTTGCCGCAGCCCGACATAAAGGAGAGGGAGAAACTGGAAAATTAGGACCAGATGCTAAAAGCCAAATAACCATACGCTATAAAAATGGAAAACCAATAGAGGTCACATCCATCGTTCTTTCAACGCAGCACCTTGATGAAAGCTGGGATTCCAATAAAGTACGTACAGTGGTTGAGCCTTACATTCGCCAAGCTTTACATGACATTCCCATTGCAGCTCAATGCAGTTGGTATATTAACCCAACAGGAAAATTTGTTATTGGAGGACCTCAAAGCGATGCCGGATTAACGGGACGCAAAATTATTGTGGATACTTACGGAGGTGCAGCACCCCATGGAGGCGGTGCTTTTTCAGGAAAAGATACAACAAAAGTTGATCGTTCTGCTGCCTATGCGGCACGCTATCTGGCTAAGAATATTGTTGCTGCTCATTTAGCAGAGAGATGCACCATTCAACTCTCCTATGCAATTGGTATTGCACAACCTTTATCTATTTATCTTAATCTTCATGGAACAGGAAAAGTCGATGAAAAAGTTATTGAAGCAGCCATCCGCAAAATAATGGACCTTTCACCTACCGGCATTCGAAAACATCTTGACCTCAATAAACCTATTTATGCAAAAACAGCTGCCTATGGTCACTTTGGTCGTAAACCAAAAAACGATGGTTCGTTTTCATGGGAAAAAACTGATCTCGTGAAAACGCTTCAAACAATGATCCAAATCCCATGATTAAACATAATATACGTAAGAGTGAAGCATTTTTTGGACGCCGACAAGGAAAACAACTTCGAAACAGTCAGCTTACACGTATAAAAATGCTTCTCCCCAATTTTAATATTGATTTAAATGTTCCTCCTCCTTCAAACCTTACATCCTTATTTTCAAGCAAAGTAAGAGAAATTCGACTTGAAATCGGCTTTGGTGGAGGTGAACATTTACTTCATGAAATGGAATATTTTCCAAAAACTGGTTTTATCGGCGTCGAGCCCTTTATCAATGGCATGGCAAAAATATTGTTGTCTCTTGAACAGCATCAAAACCATCAAAATCGTCTTCGCCTCTATAATGATGATGCTACACGCCTCCTTGATTGGCTCCCTGATAACTCGCTTGATGGAATAGACCTCTTCTATCCCGATCCTTGGCCGAAAAAGAAACACTGGAAACGACGTTTCATCAACATAAAAAATCTTAACCGTTTTGCTCGTGTTCTTAAAATAGGGAAATTTTTTCGCTTTGCTAGCGATATAGACAGTTATGTAAACTGGACTTTGTACCATTGTGCACAACATGATCACTTTGAATGGAAAGCAGAAAGCCCTCAAGACTGGAAACTCCCTTATCCACTATGGAGTGGAACCCGCTATGAAGCAAAAGCTTTACGCGAAGGACGAACGCCTGCCTATCTTACCTTTATCAAGAAATAAATGATCAAGCGCTTTTCTCATAAACAACTTGAAAAATTTTGAATTTAAGAGTATCAATAGTTAAATTCTTGGTCTTATGATGAAGAGTGGGCCGTTGGACCCGCTCTTTTTTAATATCATAAAACTGATGAAAACAACTTGGATAAAATGTATGAACGAAGCTGAAAAAATAAGCAATCTTGACGAACCGCGCTTGTTTGAAGAAGAGGGTATCGAAGCACAGGTTGCTGCTCTTGTCATACCACTACTTAAACCTTTAGGTTTTCGTTTGGTTCGTGTAAAACTCCTTGGTCAAAATGGTTTAACACTTCAAATTATGGTTGAACGTGCCGATGGTTCTATGACCATAGAAGATTGTGAAACTGTTAGTCGAACTGTTTCCCCACTCCTTGATGTCCAAAATGTTATTGAACGCAAATATCATTTAGAAATCTCATCACCTGGAATTGATCGTCCATTGGTAAGAAAATCTGATTTTTTTCATTGGCAAGGGCATCTTGCAAAAATTGAAACAAAAATAATAATTGATGGGCGCCGAAAATTTCGCGGGACACTTACAAATATCACGCAAGATGGATTTATTTTAAACACTGATAAAGCTGCTTATGGAGAAGCCATGTATACCCCTATTTCCTTTTGTGATATCATAAATGCACATTTAGTGCTTACCGATGAGCTTATTCGCGATGCATTGAAACAAAATAAAGATTTAAGTCAACAATTCATTGCCGAAGAGAACGCTAACGACTCTATACAGACGCTCAATTTCAAAAAATAATATCACAGGGGAATACCCATCGTGTGGCACAAAGAAGGAGAAAATTGATGGCTACAAGCGCTAACAGGCTTGAGATTCTGCAAATTGCAGATGCTGTTGCACGTGAAAAGTCAATCGACCGTGAAATTGTCATTTCTGCGATGGCTGATGCTATTCAAAAAGCAGCACGTTCTCGTTATGGTCAAGAAACCAATATCCGTGCTGAAATCAATTCTAAAACAGGTGAAATTAAATTACAGCGCCTGCTTAAAATCGTTGATGTCGTTGAAGACTATACAACGGAAATTACTTTGTCTGATGCTCTCAAACATCAAGCAGAAGCAAAAATTGGTGATTTTTTTGCTGATCTTTTACCTCCTATGGATTTTGGACGTATCGCAGCACAATCTGCTAAACAGGTTATTGTACAAAAAGTACGCGACGCAGAGCGTGATCAGCAATATGAGGAATTCAAAAATAAAGTTGGTGAAATTATTTCTGGTACAGTTAAGCGTGTGGAATATGGTAACGTCATCGTTGATCTAGGGCGCGGTGAAGCTATTGTGCGCCGTGATGAATTAATTCCTCGTGAATCATTCCGCTATGGAGATCGCATTCGTGCTTTTGTCAATGATGTACACCGTGAAACGCGTGGGCCGCAAATCTTCCTTTCACGCACACATCCCCAATTTATGGTAAAACTTTTCACTATGGAAGTGCCAGAAATTTATGATGGTATTATAGAAATCAAATCTGTAGCTCGTGATCCAGGTTCACGGGCTAAAATCGCCGTTGTTTCACGCGATGGTTCCATTGATCCTGTTGGAGCATGCGTTGGAATGCGAGGAAGTCGTGTACAAGCTGTTGTTGCTGAATTACAAGGCGAAAAAATTGATATTATTCCTTGGTCGCCTGATGCGGCAACATTTGTCGTTAATGCACTGCAACCTGCTGAAGTTTCTAAAATTATCCTTGATGAAGATGCTGAACGGATTGAAGTTATTGTGCCAGATGATCAACTTAGCCTTGCTATTGGACGACGTGGGCAAAATGTTCGCTTGGCTTCACAGCTAACAGGATGGAACATTGATATTTTAACGGAAAAGGAAGAATCTGAAAATCGTCAAAAAGAATTTACTGAACGGAGTAAATTGTTTATGGAAGCCTTAGAGGTTGACGAAATGATCGGACAGGTTATGGCATCAGAGGGTTTTTCTTCTATTGAAGAAATCGCCTATATTGATCTTGAAGAAATCGCTTCTATTGATGGTTTTGACCATGATACCGCCGCTGAAATCCAAAGTCGTGCCCGCGAATATCTTGATCATCAAGAAAAAGAACTTGATGAAAAACGCAAAAAGCTCGGAGTTTCTGACGAATTGCGAACACTTCCTGGAATGACAAGTGCTATGTTGGTTGCTGTAGGTGAGGATGGTGTAAAAACAATAGAAGACTTTGCTGGCTATGCCGTTGATGATTTAGCTGGTTGGAGAGAACGCAAAGAAGGTCAAACACAGAATTTTTCTGGTATTTTAACCCCTTTTGACATTACACGCGCAGATGCAGAAGCTATGGTTTTAGCCGCACGTGTACAAGCAGGCTGGATAGACCAAGCTGATCTTGTTACAGAAAATCCTGTAGAAGATGAAAATTCTACAGAAAATGAAAAAATAGATGATTTGGATGTGGATACACTTTAAATGAATGAACGGACTTGCATTGTGACCCGAAAAAATGCTTCAGCACAAACGCTGATCCGTTTTGTTATTGGTCCCAATAACCAAATTGTTCCTGATCTTAAAGCGAATTTACCAGGGCGTGGTGTTTGGATTTCCGCCCATCACGCTGTTATTGAGAAAGCAATAAAACAGAAAGCTTTTCATAAAAATTTTAAAACAGATGTTGAGGTTGCACCAAATCTTGTGCATGTTATTGATACGCTTTTACTAAAAGCCGCTCTTTCAAGCCTTTCCATGGCACGAAAAGCGGGAGCAATTGTTATGGGAGCAACAAAGGTTGACGCTGCTATCCGCTCTGGTAAAGTTATTCTTGTACTTCATGCTAAAGAAACAACAGAAGATGGGAAACGAAAAATTGCACAGGCCATCCATTCAATACAACAACAAACAAATCGGACTATAAAAACCATATCTTTATTTACAAGTGATGAAATGCGAGTGGCTTTTGGCTCTAATCCTGTAATGCACGCGGCCTTACTGGACACAAAGGCTGCTGAAGGATTTCTCAAAACGACATGTAAATTGATCAGCTATCGTGACGACAAGCATAGTAAGTCTAGTGAGATGACGGCACAAGCCGTGAAGGAAGTACAATGAGTGAAAATAACAACGACAAAACAACCGTCAAGAAGACACTAACTCTCAAGAGGTCTGTCTTGGAAACGAGCACGGTTAAACAAAATTTTAGTCATGGCCGTACGAAGGCTGTCGTTGTCGAAACCAAACGGCGTAAAATTACGCGACCTGATGAAAAAGCTGAAACCCTACAGCCCATTACAAAGCCGCATGTGGCCCCCCAGCGTTCTAAACCGCGTTTTGAGGGAAAAAAGCCTCAAGAATCTGTGGCCAAAAGCAATCTTTCATCAACTGAAATGGAAGCGAGACTTCGCGCGTTAGAAGAAGCACATATCCAAGAAAGAATAACGCGAGAACAAGCCGAAGAAGAAGCAAGACGCGCTAAAGAGCGTGAAGAAATTTTACAGCAAGAAAGTAAAGAAAAAGAAATACATCTCCAACAAGAAGAAGAAATATCACCAGTACAGACTCCACCTGTTCCCCCTCTCATTGAACAGACAGATATTCCTATTGCGCCTAAAAACACAACCGTGATTGAAAAACGCAAAATAGATGACAATAAAGAGGAAGAACGGCATAGTCGGCGTGCTAATCCTGCTAAATCAGAAATACGTGTACCAAAAGTTGTCAAAGGAGCTGATGAGCGGCGACGCGGAAAGCTAACTCTGAATAGTGCACTGGATGAAGAAGGAAACGCACGTGGGCGCTCAATGGCTGCAATGCGGCGTAGACAGGAAAAGTTTAAGCGTGCACAAAATCAAGAACCAAGAGAAAAAATTTCTCGCGAAGTTGTTCTTCCTGAAACGATTACCATTCAAGAGCTCGCACAACGTATGACGGAGCGTTCTGTTGATGTGATTAAATTCTTGATGAAACAAGGACAAATGATGAAACCTGGCGATGTTATTGATGCAGATGTTGCCGAACTCATCGCTGTTGAATTTGGCCATACTGTTAAACGTGTTTTAGAATCTGACGTAGAAGAAGGTATCTTTAATATAAAAGATAATCCTCAAAACATGCAGCAGCGTCCCCCTGTTGTAACCATTATGGGCCATGTTGACCACGGAAAAACTTCTCTTTTGGATGCTATTCGTAAAGCAAATGTTGTTTCTGGCGAAGCAGGAGGTATTACGCAGCATATTGGTGCCTATCAAGTAGAACAAAACGGTCAAAAAATTACCTTTATTGATACACCTGGTCATGCTGCATTTACGGCTATGCGTGCACGTGGAGCTCGTGTTACTGATATTGCTGTTCTCGTTGTAGCCGCTGATGATAGTGTTATGCCCCAAACGATTGAATCAATCAATCATGCGAAAGTTGCTGGTGTACCTATCATTGTTGCTATCAACAAAATTGATAAACCAGCTGCGAATGCACAAAAAGTACGTACAGAACTTCTACAACATGAAGTGTTTGTTGAAACTATGGGCGGTGAAACTTTGGACGTTGAAGTTTCTGCTAAAACTGGTCAAAATCTTGATAAACTTCTCGAAGCTATCCTTCTTCAGGCTGAAATGCTTGATCTGAAAGCAGATCCTCAACGAACTGCAGAAGGCGTTATCATTGAAGCCAAATTGGATCGCGGACGTGGATCTGTTGCAACAGTTCTTGTTCAAAAAGGTACATTACACCCTTCTGATATTATAGTTGCCGGAAATGAATGGGGTCGTGTGCGTGCTTTGATTGACGACCATGGCCGCCATGTCAAAGAAGCCGTTCCCTCTACACCGATTGAAATTTTAGGAATGCAAGGAACACCACAAGCCGGAGACCGTTTTGCTGTTGTCACACATGAAGCAAAAGCACGTGAAATTTCTGAATATCGTCAACGATTAGCACGTGATAAAGCTGTTGCGCGGCAAACTGGTTCGCGTGGTTCTCTTGAACAGATGATGACAAAATTGCAAACGACTGGTGTTAAGGAGTTTTCTCTTATTATAAAAGGGGATGTGCAAGGATCAATTGAAGCAATTGCTTCAGCATTGGAAAAACTCGGAAATGATGAGGTTCGTGCGCGTATTGTACATTCTGGTGCTGGAGGAATTACCGAAAGTGATATTTCTCTTGCGGAAGCTTCTAACTCTGCTGTAATTGGCTTTAATGTTCGAGCCAATAAGCAGGCACGTGATTTTGCTAAAACACAAGGAATTGAAATTCGTTATTATAACATCATTTATGATCTTGTTGACGATATCAAGGCTGCCATGTCTGGATTACTCTCACCAGAACAGCGTGAAACTTTCCTTGGTAATGCTGAAATTCTAGAAGTCTTTAACATTACAAAAATTGGAAAAGTTGCAGGATGTCGTGTTACAGAAGGTAAAATAGAACGAGGAGCCGGTGTTCGCCTTATCCGCGATAATATCGTTATTCACGAAGGAAAGCTGAAAACACTCAAACGTTTTAAAGATGAAGTCAGTGAAGTGCAAAGTGGTCAAGAATGTGGAATAGCCTTTGAAAATTATGACGACATGCGCGCAGGAGACATCATTGAGACCTTCCGTATCGAACATATTAATCGTACATTATAAAATAATCCAATAACCTTATTCTGTTATAAAATGAGAAAAAGTTATTAGATTTTATACACAATATCTTTTTTTCCTTATCTAAATGGTCAAAAAAAGAGATCTTGTAGCAAGGATAAAACTTTGATGAAAAATGCAGGACCATCACAACGGCAACTTAGAGTAGCAGAGCAAGTACGTCATGCAGTAGCGCATATATTACAGCGTGATATTTTGCTTGATGATATCTTAAAAGATATTGTTATTTCTGTCTCTGAAGTACGCATGTCACCAGATTTAAAAATTGCTACTTGCTTTGTATCACCTCTCAGCACTCTTAAAAATGCTTCTCATACCGATGTTGTTGATACCCTCAATAAACATAGTCGTTTTCTCCGTGGAGAAATCAGTCATGCGTTGCGACAAATGAAATATATGCCAGAACTGCGTTTCCGGCTTGATAATAGTTTTGATAATTTTTCAAAAATTGATGCCCTCCTTCGCTCGCCTGAGGTTGCACGCGATCTTCACCATAGTGATATAGATGAGGATTAAAGATATGGCGCGGCAACACAAGAAAAAAGGGCGTCCTGTTTCTGGCTGGGTCATATTTGATAAACCAAAAGGAATGAAATCAACAGAAGCTGTCTCACAAATCAAATGGCTCTTTCATGCTCAAAAGGCAGGACATGCGGGTACACTTGATCCTCTTGCTTCTGGTCTCCTTCCTATTGCATTGGGCGAAGCAACCAAAACCGTTCCTTACGTGATGCAAGGCAAAAAAACTTACCGTTTTCATATTGCTTGGGGGCAAGAGCGCTCAACAGATGATCTAGAAGGAGAAATAACGAAAACTTCTCTCAAACGTCCAACACAAGAAGAAATACTTGCTCTTCTTCCTCAATATACAGGTGTTATTTTGCAAACACCTCCACAATTTTCAGCAATCAAAATTGCCGGAAATCGTGCCTATGATTTAGCGCGTGAAGGGGAAGTTGTTGAAATTCCGCCCCGTGAAGTGGAAATAGAAACTTTCAAGTTATTAGAAATGCCTACTAAAGAGCATTCTGTCTTTGAAATAACCTGCGGAAAAGGAACTTATGTGCGCTCTTTAGCACGCGATATGGGACGTGATCTCGGTTGCTATGGGCATATTGCTGATTTAAGACGTATTGCCGTCGCACCTTTTGATGAAGAAGATCTCATTACATGGGAGGAACTAAAAGCGGCCATTCCGCCAAATAAAAATACTACAGATGAAAATAATCGTTCTTTTGAAAAAAACTTCTCAACACTCGATGGGCTCTTAATTGACACAAGTGCCGCATTAGATTGCCTCCCTCACTATATCCTTAATGAAACTCAAGCACAGAGAATTATCAAGGGTCATTCTATCCTCTTGAATCATCACAAAGTACCTCTTGATGAAGAGGAAATTTGTGTCCTCTATAAGGAACAACTTCTTGCTATTGGCATTCTCGACAAAGGTCTATTTAAACCAAAGCGGATTTTCACAATTTAATCGATTCTTTTCCACAACCACCTTTTGCGAAAAGATATTTTTCTCTATCAATTAAGAAAAATATGGTGCTTTTCATTGTCTATATTTACCGTATTCATATCAAAATTTAAGTCAGTGCTATAAGCTAACACCACCACACATTTTTTCCTCTTAATGTCGCAATAATCCTTGCATTTGAAGGAATTCATAAGAGGCTTTTTATTTCTTTTTCACTCATTTTTACGCACACTTTAGCCCTCGTTTGTAATGTGCAAGCGAAGATGTGGACTGATTTACTCTAAATAGATTTGAAACGAGAAAAGCTTAAGACTTTCAGAACTATCACTCAACATGAAAAATGGTAAATAACCGTTATAAATCAATTCATTAACTATTGAAACAGCAATTTTTTGTTATGATTAAGCTAACAAATTGATCGAAATAATATTAACATATTTAATATTTACAAAAACTGTTTTAACCCTAAGGGAGATGATCAGAGGAAACTTTTAAAAGCATCTCATTGGCTTGAGGTATTGTTTGGCGTTCAATCATGCGGTGCACTCTTATACCGTTAGGAGCACAATTTAAATGACGCAGACGCTTATTGACTTCTGCATCTGCTTTTGTACGACGATGATTATGGCGTAAATAATCTACCCATGTTGGCATATGATAAGCCTCTGTCCAATATTCAGGTCTTTCAAGATCTCGTAAAAGGACCCACTGACGCGCACCATCACGTAATCGAATATGGCGTCGACGCGTCATCACTTTGAGAAACTCTTCGAGTTCATTTTCATGAATTTGGTAATCAATCATTATCATGATCGGGCCACTTCTTGCTTTGAGGTCGAGTAATAGTTCCGGCTCTCTAAAATGATCAAGAGGATTTAAATCTATCTGAGGAATTTCTTGAATTCTAAATTTTACCCCTGCAAGAGCACCAAAAATCAAGAATAAAGAACAAACGCTCAAAGCAATTGTTGGAGAATAACCATCAGCTAAACCTCCCCAGATTGCACTTCCAATAGCCATCCCCCCATAAGATGCCGTTTGATAAAGAGCTAAAGAACGTGCAACAACCCAGCGTGGTGTAGAGAGTTGTACAGATGTATTAAACAATGATAAGGCCAAAACCCAACATAAACCTGCAGGAAATAAAGCAATATGGCTTATAATCAGTGAACGGCTGATTCCCAATAAAAAGCAAGAAAAGGCGAAACCAATAAATGCACTTGCAATAATTGTTTCTGAACGAAAATGATGCCGTACAACTGCATTAATAATACCTGCTGTCATGGCTCCTAACCCAAAACAACCGAGCAATGTACCATAAAGAAGGGCACTTCCTCCAAGAACTTTATGCGCAACAATTGGCAAAAGTGCTAAAATAGAAGTTGCTCCTATACCAAAAAGGAACGCTCGAACCATAATGCTCAGGAGATTAGGTGACATCGCAACATAACGCAAACCATCTGAGACAGCTCCTAACAGCCTTTCTCGTGGCAATGAGTTGTTTTCATAATTCGACTTCCAGAAAAACAACGCACCAATAAGAGGAATATAGCTTATAGCATTAAACAAAAAAGCAGCCGATGCCCCTAAAGTTGCAATGATGGCACCACCAATAGCAGGACCAACACTCCGCATCAAATTAAAGCCAACACTATTCAAACTAACAGCAGCAGGAATATTTTCCCTGCTCACAATATCTCCTATCGTTGCTTGCCAAGAAGGATTATAAAAAGCTGTGCCACATCCAATCAAAAACGTAAAACATAACAAAAGCCAAGGTGTTAGAAATCCCATATAGGCTAAAACAGATAAACTCATCGATATGACCATCATCATAATCTGTGCACACAACATAATTTGACGCCGATTAAAATTATCAGCTAATGCCCCTGCCATCAAAGAAAACATAACAAGTGGTAATGTTGTGGCACTTTGAACTAGCCCAACCATGGAATGCGAAGAACTAATCAACGCCATTAACCACCCTGCTCCAACAGCTTGTATCAGCCCCCCTAAATTAGAAATAAGAGTAGATGACCATAAATTTCGAAATACCGAATTACGAAAAAGTTTTAATGTTGAAATGCTCTGCATCTTTTTCCTCCAACGGTATTTATCACTTTTGTTACCACTCACACACACTCATAATCTTTGTATCAAAAGGATGCATAATTGTTTAAAAAACTTCTCATAAAACTCTATTTAAATCAATATTTCAAAACAAAAGCTTTTATTTAAAGAAAGACTTCAAAATGCTGTCAAGGACTAGTATTTTAACCTTCTTTCCTATATAAGAACGAAATTAGGTAAGAGTCTTCGACTTTTCCTGTTTTCTCACAGACCCTAGCTGAACGACATCTCGGCTATGGGTGACTTTATGTTTCTTCGTTTTTGGAAAGGATAATACGATGTCGATTACAGCTGAACGTAAACAAGCTCTTGTCGCAGAATACGCAAACAAAGTTGGTGATACAGGATCACCAGAAGTACAGATTGCTGTACTTTCTGAACGTATTTCTAATTTAACAAACCACTTTAAATCTCACAAAAAGGATAATCATTCTCGTCGAGGTCTTTTGAAGATGGTGTCTCAACGCCGGCGTCTTCTTGATTATCTTAAAGGAGTTGACCAAAATCGTTATCAGACACTTATAAAGAAGTTAGGTTTACGTCGCTAAAAGAAAAATGGAGGTGGTATTTAAAAAAACCACCCATTTTTTCAATGTGTTGCTTTTAATTAAAAATTTTAAAAACTGATAAGTTATTATGGGATAGGACTGCTCATCGTTTCACATTTAATGCGATTTACTTCTCTCTTCTCGCAACAAAGGAAGTAATTTGTTGTCCACCCCAAAACTTGCAAATATGCTACGCACAACCAGAATGTAAGCAATCAAAGATTTAAACACTGGTCATTAAGGATAAAAAATGTTCAAAACGCACAAGATAGAAATTGAATGGGCTGGGCGTCCTCTCACCCTTGAGACAGGGAAAATAGCGCGTCAAGCTGATGGTGCAGTGATTGCTACCTATGGAGAAACTATTGTCTTAGCAACCGTTGTATCGGCCAAAAACCCAAAACCAGACCAGGACTTTTTTCCACTCACTGTTAATTATCAAGAAAAATTCTATGCTGTTGGTAGAATACCTGGAGGCTATTTAAAACGTGAAAGTCGACCAAGTGAAAATGAAACTTTGGTTTCACGTTTGATTGATCGCCCAATTCGTCCCCTTTTCGTTGAGGGATATAAAAATGATACACAAGTTATTGTTTCCGTTATACAGCATGATCTCGAAAACAATCCCGATATCCTTGCGATGATTGCATCTTCTGCCGCATTGACCCTGTCAGGTGTTCCTTTCATGGGACCTATAGCTGGTGCACGCGTTGGCTATTGTAATGGACAATATGTTCTTAATCCTCATATCGATGAAATGCCTGAATCAAAACTTGATCTTGTTGTTGCTGGAACAGAAAGTGCTGTTTTGATGGTTGAATCAGAAGCACAAGAATTACCGGAAGATATCATGTTGGGGGCCGTGATGTTTGGTCACCAAGGCCTTCAACCTGTCCTTGATGCCATTATAAAGCTTGCTGAAGTTGCTGCAAAAGATCCTCGTGATTTTGTTCCTGAAGATCTTTCTGAACTTGAAAAAGCGATGCAGAAAATGGCAGAACAGGATATACGAAAGGCTTACACAATTACTGATAAGCAAGAACGTTATGCTGCAATTGATGCACTAAAGACAGAAATCCTCAATAAATTTATGCCAGAAACAGAAAAAGACTGTCAATTTAGTACAGATCAAATTGCAACCGTATTTAAACAGTTGCAAGCAAAAATTGTTCGTGGGAACATTCTTGATACCCAAAAGCGGATTGATGGACGCAATCTTTCTACCGTGCGCCCTATCCAATCAGAAGTAGGTATTTTACCCCGCACACATGGATCAGCTCTCTTTACCCGCGGAGAAACACAAGCTATTGTCGTTGCAACACTAGGAACTGGTGAAGATGAACAATATGTTGATTCCTTAACGGGAATGTATAAGGAAACATTCCTTCTCCATTACAATTTCCCACCATTTTCAGTGGGTGAAACGGGACGCCTTGGTTCTCCTGGTCGTCGTGAAATTGGACATGGTAAATTGGCATGGCGGGCAATTCACCCCATGTTGCCAACGAAAGAATCTTTTCCTTATACCATTCGTGCTGTCTCAGAAATCACTGAATCCAATGGCTCTTCTTCTATGGCAACGGTTTGTGGAACCTCACTTGCTCTTATGGATGCTGGTGTTCCTCTAGCACGCCCTGTTGCTGGTATTGCTATGGGCTTGATTAAAGAAGGAGAACGCTTTGCTGTTCTTTCTGATATTTTAGGGGATGAAGATCATCTTGGAGATATGGATTTTAAAGTCGCAGGAACAGAAAATGGTATTACTGCCTTGCAAATGGATATCAAAATTGATGGTATTACCGAAGAGATTATGAAAATCGCGCTTGAACAAGCCAAAGGAGGCCGAATCCATATCCTTAATGAGATGGCAAAAGCTTTAACCAGTGCACGTGCTGAGCTGAGTGAATTTTCTCCACGAATCGAAGTTATGAATATTTCTGTCGATAAAATCCGTGATGTTATCGGCTCTGGTGGTAAAGTTATTCGGGAAATCGTGGAACAAACTGGAGCAAAAATTAATATTGAAGATGATGGTACCATTAAAATTGCTTCTGCTGATGCTAAAACCATTGAAGCGGCAAAACGCTGGATCCATTCTATTGTCGATGAGCCTGAAGTTGGTGCTATCTACCAAGGAACAGTTGTAAAAACTGCAGAATTTGGTGCATTTATAAACTTCTTTGGTTCTCGTGATGGACTCGTTCATATCTCTCAGCTTGCATCAGAACGCGTCAGCAAAACAACCGATATTGTAAAAGAAGGTGACAAAGTTTGGGTTAAATTAATGGGCTTTGATGAGCGTGGAAAAGTTCGGTTATCAATGAAGGTCGTTGATCAAACAACCGGAAAGGAAATCACCGGTGATAAAGCGATAAATG
Source organism: Bartonella sp. CL70QHWL (assembly GCF_042194855.1). Lineage (NCBI taxonomy): Bacteria > Pseudomonadati > Pseudomonadota > Alphaproteobacteria > Hyphomicrobiales > Bartonellaceae > Bartonella > Bartonella sp. CL70QHWL. Next base: position 53,317 of record NZ_JBHINJ010000005.1, read on the forward strand.
AAGAAAAGTGCGTGGATGAAAAAAAACAACCTGAAAATAAGCGCCGCCGTAAGAAAAAAGAAGAGTAAGTTTTTCTTCTTATCGTATCATGAAATGCCATCCCAATATTGGAGTGGCATTTTTTTCTTTGAAAGAGTCATATGTGTTATTATTTTTGCCTTTTGAAAATCATGAACTCCCGTATCCTGATCCAAACCAGTGTTGGCTAAGTTTTGGTTTAACAGAAATCCCAGCTCAAGAATGGGCACAAAATTTAAGAGTTATTACGCCTTGGCGACCAGATTTTTTAAAATTTGTCGATACTCAATTTCACTGCTCTCCTCAAATAGATAAAACCTTCAGCTATGATGGTGCATTTTTACATTTGAGCAAATATCGTGGTTTGAACCAAAATTGTTTTCTTGATTTATTAGAATGCGTTAAACCCAATGGATGGATTGTAATCAGTGGGAATAAAACTGTTGGAGCTGCTTCAATGATGAAATGGGTCAAAACAATTGTTCCCATCACCAATAAATTATCTAAAAATCATGGTCTTGTATTTTGGTTGCAAGTTCCTCAACAAATTGAGAGACATAACATTGCGCAATTGCGCTCACCACCGCTCACTTTTGGTAATTTTCAAACCGCTTCTGGTATGTTCTCACACGGACGTATTGATCCAGGATCTGCTGCGCTTGCGTCTTATATGTTCAAAGTTATTTCTGGAAAAACGGCTGATTTTGGTGCTGGATGGGGCTATCTTTCTCACGTTGCACTTGAAAGAAGTGAAAAACTCACCGCTCTAGACCTTTATGAAGCCGACTACAACGCTTTGAGAGCAGCAAAACGGCACCTTAAATCCATAACAGCTCCTTTTCCAATTCATTTTTATTGGCATGACCTTGTACATGAACCTATCACAAATCTATATGACACAATCATTTCAAATCCACCGTTTCACACACAACAAACGACAGATGTTTCATTAGGAAAAAATTTTATTATAAATGCTGCAAAGTGCTTAAAACCAAGCGGCAGTCTGCTTTTTGTTGCAAACCGCCACCTGCCTTATGAAACATTATTAAAAAATATTTTCCGCACAGTGTTGATACATGAACAAGCCCATGGTTTCAAAATTATCGAAGCGCGCAGATAAACAAAACAAGCAATAACTTTCAAAGAATAAAACGGGAAAGATCGATATCAGCAGCAAGCTCGCCAATAGATTTTCTTACGTAAGCAGCATCAATTTTAAACGATGTTCCAGCTTTATCTGGCGCCGTAAAAGAAATCTCATCCAAAACGCGCTCCATCACTGTTTGCAAACGACGTGCCCCTATATTTTCAATCCTTGCATTTAAATCTACAGCAATATCTGCTAAAGCATCAATTGCATCATCGGTAATTTCCAAATGAACCTCTTCCGTTGCCATAAGAGCAATATATTGTTTAATCAAACTGGCTTCTGGTTCTGTTAGAATGCGTCGTAAATCTTCCCTTGTTAAAGGATTGAGCTCCACACGGATGGGCAAACGTCCTTGAAGTTCCGGTAATAAATCAGATGGCTTGGAAACATGAAATGCACCTGAGGCAATAAAAAGAATATGATCTGTTTTGATTTGCCCATATTTTGTAGCAATTGTTGTTCCTTCCACCAAAGGCAAAAGATCACGTTGAACGCCCTCACGCGAAATCGCAGCACTGGCTCCACCGTCTCGAGTTGCAATTTTATCAATCTCATCAATAAAAACAATACCATCATTTTCAGCAACACGAAGCGCCTCTTGAATAATTTGCTCCTGATCAAGGAGTTTTTCAGATTCATCATCAATGAGCGGTTTAAAAGAATCCTTTACCGTCGTCTTACGGACTTTTGTACGACTGCCCATTTTGCCCAAAATATCTGATAAATTCATAATACCCATTTGTGCCCCAGGCATACCAGGAATATCAAAGGTTGAAGCACTATTGCTATTATTATCGGCGACTTCAATTTCAATCTCTTTCTCATCCAGCTCACCTTCACGCAATTTTTTACGAAAACTATCACGGGTAGCAGGACTTGCTGTTTTACCAACAAGGGCATCTAAAACGCGCTCTTCAGCATTCACGTGAGCCTTTTCTTTTATTTCATCTCGTTTCTTTTCACGTACAAGAGAAATGGCAATTTCAACAAGATCTCGAATAATTTGCTCAACATCACGTCCCACATAACCAACTTCAGTAAATTTCGTCGCTTCTACTTTAACGAAGGGTGCTCCAGAAAGTTTTGCTAATCGACGTGCGATTCCTGTTTTACCAACACCTGTTGGCCCTATCATTAAAATATTTTTTGGCATAACTTCTTCACGCATCGGCTCATCAAGCTGTTGCCTACGCCACCGATTGCGCAATGCAATAGCTACAGAGCGTTTGGCATCATTTTGGCCAATAATAAAACGATCAAGTTCAGAAACAGTCTCACGAGGGGAAAATACAACACACATTTAAATAGCTTTCTCTAAAGAAGATAATTCTGCATCCAATGTTTCAATCGTAAAATGATCATTGGTGTAAACACAAATTTTAGCGGCAATAGCCATAGCTTTACGAGCAATAGTTTCTGCATCCAAATCCAAATCCATGAGTGCACGCGCTGCTGAAAGAGCAAAATTTCCTCCAGAGCCAATTGCCATAACCCCATCTTCTGGTTCTAAGACATCACCAAGCCCTGTTAAAGCCAAAGTTACTTTCTTATCAGCCACGAGCATCATTGCTTCGAGACGACGCAAATAGCGATCTGTTCGCCAATCTTTTGCAAGTTCTACACAGGCACGCATAAGCTGATCAGGATATTGTTCAAGCTTTGTTTCCAATCTCTCCAGTAATGTAAAAGCATCTGCCGTAGCACCTGCAAAACCAGCAATAACCACTCCGTTCTTTCCAAGACGACGCACTTTACGTGCATTGCCTTTCATAATTGTCTGTCCAAGAGAGACCTGACCATCACCGGCCATCACGACTTTTCCACCTTTTCGTACCGTAATAATTGTTGTACCATACATTATGTCTGGCTTATGTTCTGTCATAAGGAAACTCCTTAATATTAACTTTACTTTTTAATATTGATTTCTTTTCATACAATGTAAAACTCAATTACTATTGTCCTATTTAAGAACATATACAGCAAAACACAATGATTCAGCATAACTCAATTTGTTGAAAATGGAAAAATGATATCATTGTTGTCAATGTAAATTACTGCTAAATAGCTTTATATAAACAGTTTGTGCTTTTTAGAGGAAAATTATGAAAAAAATAGCCATAGGGACCTTAGGTGGAACAATTGCAATGACTGCTGATAGTTTTGGTCACATGCAACCGACTTTAACTTCAGATAACCTTATAAAAAGTGTTCCTGATTTAAATAACGTTGCTGATATTCATGCACAAACATTAATGCAAATACCAAGTGGATCTTTATCGTTTCAAATGCTTTTTGAAATAATTAAGTGGGCAAAACAACAAATAAACGCTGGTGCAGAAGGTATTGTTTTAACACAAGGGACTGATACTCTGGAAGAAACAGCTTTTTTTCTTTCTCTTTATTGGAAGGAGGCTGAACCACTCATCATAACCGGCGCTATGCGCATGCCTCATGAAGCAGGCGCGGATGGCCCCGCAAACATTTTAGCAGCCACTCGTGTCGCAGCAGCCACACAAAGTCGTAACAGGGGCGTTCTCGTTGTCATAAATGATGCAATTCATTCACCTTATTGGCTCTATAAAAGCCATACCGTCAAAGTCGAAACATTTCAATCAGGTCTTGCAGGTGTTTTAGGAACTATTTTAGAGGGAAAACTTATTTATTTCAATGATCGAAAATTTTTTCCGACAACGTTTGATCTTCCCCAAAATCATGATCATCAAATTGCACTCCTCTATTCCTCTTTATCATCTGGTGCACAATTAATGAAACTATGCCTTGAAAGTGGGTATTATGCTGGAGTTGTTATTGCTGGTTTTGGTGCGGGGCACTGTAGTTTTCAAGAAGCAGACCTTGTACAACAATATGCACAAAAAATACCAATCATTATTGCTAGTCGTTGTTGTAATGGCTCAACAACTCGTATAACTTATGGCTATAAAGGCTCCGAAATCGATATGATTGCTTCTGGTGCTCTCATGTCTGGTTATTTATCAGCCGTAAAAGCGCGTCTACTTTTATGGGCTTTTTTGGCGCAAGGGCACGCATTAGCACAAATCCGTGCAAACTGGAATGACTGGACTATAAGTTAATGAAAAATGATCTATTATCTTAAAAGAAGAGAGCATGCAAAACAAAATTTATTTGAAAATAAAGCCGCTCTTCTGTCTGCTCTTAATCAATTGCTGCTGCAAAAAAATCTCGACAAATACAAATGATTGATACAACTATACAAAAAATTAATCAGAAAGATAATCTGGTCAAATCTGTTTCTGACCGATATTCACCCTATCGTGTTTTTACTGCACAAGAATGGTCAGAGTTTCGTGAAGACACACCTCTTACTTTGACTTTTGATGAAATTAAGCGTTTACGCTCTATTGATGATCCTATCGATCTTAAAGAAGTCCAACGCATTTATCTTTCTTTATCGCGTCTGTTATCATGCCATGTTGAAGCAGTACAGGAACTTTTCCACAAACGTCAGCAGTTTCTCCATCAAGAAGAGAGTAGAAAAACGCCCTTTATTATTGGAATTGCTGGTTCTGTAGCTGTAGGAAAATCAACCACGGCTCGCATTCTTCAAGAACTGTTGAAACGTTGGACATCTAGTCTTAAAGTTGATCTAATCACAACGGATGGTTTTCTCTATCCTAACGCAATCTTACAGCAAAAAAATCGTATGAATCGTAAAGGATTTCCTGATTCCTATGACATTAAAAAGCTGCTGTGCTTTCTTTCGGCTATAAAAGCAGGTATCGGAAATGTCCGTGCCCCACTTTACTCACATATGACCTATGATGTTCTAGAAAATCAGACAATTACCATCGATCGTCCTGATATTTTAATTGTTGAAGGTATTAATGTATTACAGGTCAGTGATCTTCCTAAAGATGGAAAAGCTATTCCTTTCGTATCAGATTTTTTTGATTTTTCAATCTATGTCGATGCCGAAACAGAAGTCATTCGTCACTGGTATTTGGAGCGCTTTAAACGTTTGCGTAAAACAACTTTTCAAAATCCTGAATCCTATTTTCATCGTTATGCCCACCTCAATGAAAAAGAAGCCTCAAAAATCGCTGAGGATCTTTGGCAAACGATTAATTTAAAAAATTTACAGGAAAATATATTGCCAACACGACCACGGTCCAATCTCATTCTACGAAAGGGAAAAAATCATTTGGTCGAATATGTCGCACTTAGACGACTATAAGGATCTCATAACTATGCAGCACCACCACATTCATTTTACCTCAACGCGTATCGATAACAGTTGCCCTATCATCTTGGTAAACCAAAGAAATCTTGCTAACTTATCACTTGATGCGTCAACAACAGCATGGATAAAAGTTAATGACTTTACTGGAAAAGCGGGACAAATACTCTTTGTTCCTCACGAAACGGGGCATTTAAAAAAAGTTTTATTTGGAATTGGCAATAATAGCGATCCTTTTATCACAGGAGTTCTTGCTCAAAAACTTCCTGCTGGCCAATGGCATTTAGAAGGTACAACCTCTGATGAAATAAATACCTATCTTGGATTAGCATTCGGTAGCTATCAATTTAATCGCTATCGTCAAAATTCTTCTTTCAAATCATTATCCATCCATGTCAATGAGGCCGTTGATCTTAATGAACTCCAACGAATTTATGAAGCTGTCTTTTTCGTCCGTGATCTCATTAATATTCCAGCCAATGATATGACCCCTGATGCTCTCGAAAAAGAAGCTCGAAAACTAGGAAAAACCTACGGTGCTCACATCAAAAGTATTTGTGGAGATGATCTCTTAACCCATAACTTTCCGATGATTCATGCTGTAGGACGAGCAGGCAGCACTGCACCACGACTGATTGAGTTACTCTGGGGGAAAGAACATCATCCTAAAATAACGTTGGTGGGCAAAGGCGTAACTTTTGATACTGGAGGACTCGATATTAAATCAGCCAATAACATGTTGCTTATGAAAAAAGACATGGGGGGTGGAGCAAACGTTTTGGGATTGGCTAAACTTATCATGGATGCAAAATTGCCTTTCCGTCTACGTGTTTTGATTCCAGCTGTAGAAAATGCAATTTCTGCGAATGCTTACCGACCAAGTGATATCCTCAGAAGTCGTAAAGGTTTAAGTGTTGAAGTAGGTAATACAGATGCTGAAGGGCGCCTTGTCCTTGCCGATGCACTCGCCTATGGTGATGAAGAAAGTCCACAATTCATGCTTTGTATGGCTACTTTAACAGGGGCAGCGCGTATAGCATTAGGACCAGATCTTCCCGCATTTTATTGTAATGATTCAATATGGGCACAACAAATTTCTGAATCTGCTCACGCTGTCTTTGATCCTCTTTGGCAAATGCCCCTTTGGAAACCTTACCAAGAAATGTTATCATCACCAATTGCTGATCTTAACAATGTAACTGGAAATAGCTTTGCTGGTTCTATAACAGCTGCTTTATTTCTTAATTCTTTTGTTGAAAAAGCTGAACATTTTGCGCATTTTGACCTTTATGGATGGATTCCAAAAGAAAAACCAGGATACCCTATTGGTGGATCAGCACAAACTATTCGTGCCCTTTATAATATTTTTAAAAATGAAGTTTGACACACAATATTCAAAAAAATAGACAATTTTGCAGCTTAAAGAATAATTGGTCTTACACAGTATTCTTAGTTTTGTTTGAGGATAAAAATCTTACCAATACAGCTTTCATGAGTTTGTTTAAAGGTAAGAAGTAACAAAATGGAAAGCAAAAAGATGATCTCTAAAGACCCAAGACTTCATGCATTCAGAGATGATCTAGCAGATCAACGTCTTGAAACAGAAATTACAGCTCAGCGCTTTGTTCAAGGTGAAAAAAGACGTGTTAATACAGCGGTCGCTGGACTTTTTAAAGAAAATAGTAAAAAAAGTGAAAGACAAACAGAATGCTTATTGGGAGAAGAACTTCTCATTTTTGAACAAGGGGAAACAATGTCGTGGGGACAATCACTCAAAGATGGTTATGTTGGTTATATTGATACAAAAGTTCTTTGTACATCAACCATAAAACAAACGCATGTGGTTTCAGTACCACGTACATTTAAATATTTACACGCTGACTTACGTGGACCAATAGTGTCCCCTTTATCTATGGGAAGCAAAGTCAGTGTTGTTGATGAAATTGAAGTCCGTGACACAATGTATTCTATTCTTGAAAATGGAACAGCAATCATTACGAGCCATCTCAGCCCCATTGGACGCGTATATGAAGATTATGTCACAGTTGCAGAAACCTTTATCCGTACACCTTATCTTTGGGGTGGTGTCAGCGGTTTTGGAATTGATTGTTCAGGACTCATTCAGCTCTCTATGATGATGACCAATCAAATAGTTTTACGTGATACCGATATGCAGCAAGAAACTATAGGCAGTCCTCTTACAGATACTGATAAACTTCAACGAGGCGATTTAATTTTTTGGAAAGATCATGTTGCTATTATGGTCGATCACGCAAATATTATTCACGCAAATGGTTTTTCTATGGACGTTATGATTGAGCCATTGGAAAACGCAATTACGCGTATCGCTAAAAAAAATCAATATCCCATCGCAAAACGCCGTCCAATTCAAGAAACTTCATACATGCCTCCTATAAAAAATTAATTGAATGTTTTATTATACAATATATTGATTTATAAGGATAATTATCCATCATTCACTCTGCGTCAAGCATTCTAAATATCGTAAAATTTTTTATTTCAAATCTGTTTTTATGTTGGATCAATCAAAGCCGCTTGTCTGTTCATCACAAGCGTAATTGATGTATAAGTAAAAATGATTATGAAAAGAAAAATATTCCTTCTGAATGCCCTCAAATGCCAAGAGCTATCGTAATATTGGGACCAGCTTACTTCTTCATAAGCGTAAAGATAGTGGCGCTCAATAGATTTTACATTATTTCCATAGGGGCTTTAACGTTATATCATTCCGGGCACCGTCGCGAAATGGGCTTTGGAGCATTGCGAGGTGCCTCTTTTAAAAAAGCTCGTGAATATGCAACACAATGCCATTCTACATTACGTAAAGAACGTACCCCTCTTAATCAAAAGCAACATCTTTTGAAATTTTTCCTATTATCGATATCTCATGAAATAAATACCCCTTATACCTCTCAGTGCATCCAAACCCATCTCACAATGATACACGTGAAAAGTATAACATACATTGTCTACCACTATCTTTATACTTATGAATCGTGTAAAGACATCATTATACACTTTGCCAATTCTCAATGTTGCGATAACCCTTGGCTATTGGAGAGTGTTCTTTCAGCACGTATTTTATTTCTTTCTTAAATAATTTTATCCACATAACCCTCCCCGCTTGGAACGTGCAAAAGAATGGTTTTGATTAATTTAACATAAAACAGATTTGAAATGAGAAAGTTTTTTACGACTCTGGACTTCCCCATTCAACATAAAAAATTATAAATTATCATTTTAAATCAATATATTGAATTATATTTTCTTCTTATAACACATTAAAGAAGATGATTTTTCAATACCTGAACCAATGGTTTATCAGCATCAGGCATAGAGTATTTATCAAGATCATTAATAAAAACCCATTCTAAATTTTGCCCCTCTCGTCCTTGCGCAACACCCTCATAATGGTCACAAAGATACAATGGCATTAAGAGATGAAATGTTTTATAGTTATGACTTGCAAATGTTAAAGGGTGTAAATTATTTGGTTGAACATAAATACCAAGCTCTTCCTCTAATTCACGAATCAATGATGCTTCCGGAGTTTCACCTTGCTCAACCTTGCCACCAGGAAACTCCCATAAACCAGCCAGTGATTTTCCTTCAGGACGCTGTGTAAGCAAAACACGATTATTCTGATCGAACAATGCGCATGCAACAACAAGAAGAATAGAACTTTTCATACACATATCACTCCCCAATAGGGAACATAAAAATAACTGACTTTCCTATCATATCCCCTCTGCTCCTAAAAGAGCTCACATACCCCATTTGCTCTGAAAAATAATAAGCTGTTAAATATAAAGTGCATCCATTAACTTCTGTAATCGCTATTGATCATAACGTACTCTTTTGTTAAATCGCAAGACCAAACCGTCGCCGTGCTCTTACCCAAACCGATATCAACACGAATTGTGATGTGTTTACCTTGCATATAAGCACCTATTGTCTCTTCACAATACTCAGGATCTCGTACGCCATTCACGGCCACACGATGCTCACCAAACCAAATCGTCAATAGATCACGATCGACTTCAACACCGGCCTTCCCAACTGCCATAACGACCCGCCCCCAATTCGCATCTTCACCGGCAATAGCCGTTTTTACGAGCGGTGAATTTGCAATTGATAAAGCAATAGTTTTAGCTGCATTGTTTGTTGTAGCGCCCATCACATTAACCTCAATTAAATGACGAGCACCTTCACCATCACAAACAACTTGTAGTGCAAGTTCATGCAGAAGTGCACTCAATTGTTTCACAAAAACCCCATAACGCGGATCAGATTTACTTGTAAGACATGGAAAATGTTCTTTTCCTGTCGCAAACAACATAAGCGTATCTGAAGTTGAGGTATCGCTATCAACAGTAATTGAATTGAAAGAACCCTCAACTGCCTCTGATAACATGGATTGGAGTGCATCCGAAGAAATAGTCGCATCACTAACCACAAATGACAGCATTGTCGCCATATCTGGTGCAATCATACCAGCACCTTTTGCAATTCCATTAATGGTAACACGCTCTCCCCCACAGTCAAAAGTGCGCGTCGCAAGTTTTGGAAATGTGTCCGTTGTCATTATGGCTTTTGCAGCTTCCAACCAATTGCCCTCTTCTGCTGTCTCTGTCATACTTGGTAAAAGATTGACAATACCCGATGCATCCATTGGCTCACCAATAACACCCGTAGAAGCTATAAAAATTTCATCTTCTCTAACCTTTAAAGCGTTCGCTGCTGCACAGATGATTGCATTGGTTGTGCGCTTTCCTTTGCTTCCTGTAAAAGCATTTGCATTTCCAGAATTCACAACAACACCCCTCGCAACCCCATGAGGAAGCGATGCACGACAATGCTCTACAGGAGCAGATGGACATTTTGAACGAGTAAAAACACCGGCCACACTCACTGGCTTATCGAACATGATGAAAAGAAGATCTGTACGATCTTTATATTTAATCCCAGCTTCAGCTGTTGCTATCCGTACACCAGATAATGGAGAAAGCTCTTGGATCTTTTGAGGCGACAAAGGGGAGATTTTCAAAACCACAATATGCTTTCTATAAAAAAATGAAATGATTGCAGATCAATAACCTCTCATAGAAAACTGCTAGGCTTTTTGAACAAAACTAACCTAGCAAATTATCTATTAAAGAGGCTATCTATTTTTCCTAGCTATTCCGTATCTTCTTCATCTGATGTCTCATCGGGAAGTAGCGTCCCATTTTGATGAAGCGATTCCATGATTTTGGTAACATTAGGATCAGGGTATTTCACATCTATCTTGCTACGCAAATCAACAATCAGTTCTTGATAGCGCTTTTTTATTAGCTGTGTCCGCAACATCTCTTTAACATCATCAAATGCAGGCGGTTGTTTTACACGACGATCTTCTAATTTAATAATATGCCAACCAAAAGGACTTTCAACGGGTTGTTTTGTGTATTCGCCAACTTTCAAACCAAATGCGGCATCTTCAAAAGGCTTGACCATTTGACCATGGCTAAAATAACCAAGATCACCCCCAACGGCAGCAGAACCATCTGTTGAACTTTTCTTTGCAATCTCTTCAAAATTTTCGCCTTTATTTAAATGCTTAATGATAGCTTCTGCTTCTTTTCTCGTTTTGACCAAAATATGACGCGCTTTAACCTCATCCTCTTTAGGTAAAGCAGCAACTTCTTGCTTATAAAGAGCTTCCAAATCAGTATCCGATATTTTATCAACAATCTCCTGTTTAAAATAAAGCTGTTGAAGAACATTGTCACGCATGACTGCCATACGTTTATCGTAAGCTTCTGTCTTATCAAGACCCTTGCTTCTTGCTGCTTTTGCGAGTGCCTGCATATCTAAATAAGCTTTTAAAACCATCATACGGCGTTGTTCATCAGGAAAACGTGCTAAATTAGGATTTATTTCAAGCGCTAAATCATCCAATTGGCCTGCTGTAATATTTTTCCCATCAATAACCGCCATAACATGAGAAGGAGAAACGGCTTTTTCAGAAGCTTTCTCTAAAGTCTTTAAATCACTCGACGATGAATTCAAACCTTCTTGAGCACTCACCCCTAAACTTGTACTTGCCAATAAAGTTGATGCTAAAAAAAGCGTGATAAAGTTAAATTTCATAAATATACTCCTTAAAAATGAAGGCAGGTTCAAGATTCCAATTTTCTTTACCATAACACTTTAATCTTTAAACATAGAGAAATAAATTAGTAATTTTATTTTAAAAAAGTATAAAATCATCCTTTTATCTCAGTTTCTCCAATCCTATCTAATGCAGATGAAAAACATGATAATAGAGAAAAATGACATATTGTATCTTAAATTACTTTGTATTGTATCAGTTAAATAGCATACTTAAAGTTGACATAAAGCGCTTAGCCTCTTATCTCTACTTTACAATTAGAGTGAAAAATTGCACACCAGCAAGTATAATGGTACCATCTGCATTTCATGATGTCTCCAATGATATCAGACAACTTGAAGGAAATGTAGAGTATGGGGAGAGCATATGAATTTCCCAACAAGAGTGACAACAATTAAAAGAAAGGGCCAGAGATGGTCAGTTTAGGTGTTTTTGCCCGTAAGTTTTTTGGCTCAGCTCATGAGCGACATCTCAAAGCACTCCGCCAAAAAGTTGCACAAATTAATGCTTTGGAAGAACAATTCGTAAAATTAAGTGATGAGCAGCTTTGCCAAAAAACAGATGCCTTTCGTAAACGTCTTAGTGAAGGTGAAAGTGTTGATTTGCTCTTACCAGAAGCTTTCGCGACTGTTCGTGAAGCCGCAAAACGTGTTTATGACATGCGTCCTTTTGACGTACAACTTATTGGTGGAATGGTCCTTCACGATTGCGGCATAGCTGAAATGCGTACTGGTGAAGGTAAAACCTTAATGGCAACTCTACCAATTTATCTCAATGCATTGGAAGGTAAAGGCGTTCATGTTGTGACAGTAAACGATTATCTCGCCAGTCGTGATGCTGAAACAATGGGAAAAATTTTTAGTTTTCTAGGGCTTACAACAGGCGTGATTCTTCATGATCTTGATAGTGATGCCCGCCGAGAGGCCTATGCATGCGACATCACCTATGCCACAAATAATGAACTAGGTTTTGATTATTTGCGTGATAATATGGCCTTCGATCGTAGTCAAATGGTCCAACGTGGACATCATTACGCAATTGTCGATGAAGTTGATTCGATTCTTATTGATGAAGCCCGTACCCCCCTTATTATTTCTGGTCCTCTAGAAGATCGTACTGACTTCTATAACCTTATTGATACATTTATTCCTGCCTTAACTCCAGAAGACTATGAAATAGACGAAAAACAAAAAACAACGACCTTTACCGAAGTTGGTACTGAAAAAATTGAAAAAATGCTCGAACAAGCTGGGCATCTTAAAGGTGAGAGTCTTTATGACATAGAAAATGTCGCTATCGTTCATCATGTCAATAATGCTCTAAAAGCTCATAAACTGTTTGCTCGCGATAAAGATTACATTGTTCGCAATGATGAAATCGTTATTATTGACGAATTTACAGGGCGAATGATGCCTGGGCGGCGTTATTCTGAAGGACTTCATCAAGCGTTAGAAGCTAAAGAGCATGTTGCTATTCAACCAGAAAACCAGACACTTGCTTCCATCACTTTCCAAAATTACTTCCGTATGTATAGGAAATTATCTGGCATGACTGGAACTGCAACAACAGAAGCCGAAGAATTCAGAAATATTTATGGTCTTGACGTTGTCGAAATCCCTACAAATTTGCCAATACAACGTATTGATGAAGATGATGAGATTTATCGAACAGCAGAAGAGAAATATCGGGCAATTGTGCGTGATATCCGTCAAGCGCACGAAAAAGAACAGCCTATTCTTGTTGGAACAACCTCTATTGAAAAGTCAGAACAATTGGCAGAGCGTTTGCGAAAAGAAGGCATTACCGATTTTAGAGTCTTAAATGCTCGCTATCACGAACAAGAAGCATATATCATTGCGCAAGCAGGCGTTCCTAGAGCTCTCACCATTGCAACCAACATGGCAGGACGCGGTACGGATATACAGCTTGGTGGTAATGTTGAAATGCGCATCCGACAAGAGTTACAGGATATCCCCGAAGGTCCAGAGCGAACAGCTAAAATTGAAGAAATAAAAAAAGATGTTCAGAAGCTTAAAGAAAAAGCTTTAGCGGCTGGAGGGCTTTACGTTATCGCTACTGAACGTCATGAAAGCCGTCGTATTGATAACCAGCTTCGTGGACGTTCTGGTCGCCAAGGCGATCCTGGTCGCTCAAAATTCTTTCTCTCTCTTCAAGATGATCTTATGCGTATCTTTGGCTCTAACCGTATGGATGGTATGCTGCAAAAACTTGGATTGAAAGAAAATGAAGCTATTATCCATCCATGGATTAATAAAGCCCTTGAAAAAGCACAAAAAAAGGTCGAAGCACGAAACTTTGAAATTCGTAAAAATCTGCTAAAATATGATGATGTCATGAATGATCAACGCAAGGTTATTTTTGAACAGCGTATGGAGGTCATGAACGCAGATGATTTATCAGAAATGATCCTTGAAATGCGCAATGAAGTCGTAGAGGATCTCGTAGAGGCTTATATTCCATCAGGGACATATTCTGAAAAATGGGATGCAAAAACTCTTGAAGAAGAGCTTCAACAACTCTTTAATCTTGAGCTTCCAGTGGAAGAATGGGCAAAAGAAGATGGAATTGCCGAGGAGCAAATTCTAGAGCGTGTATCAGATGCTGTTACAAAACTTGAAAATGAGCGTACTGAACGATATTCTCCAGAAGTTATGGCTTATTTTCACAAAGCAGTATTGCTCGAAACTATTGACACGTTATGGCGTGAACATCTGGTGAGTTTAGACCATTTGCGTTCTGTTGTTGGTTTTCGTGGTTATGCGCAGCGGGATCCGCTCAATGAATATAAGACAGAATCATTTGAACTCTTTCAAAGTATGTTGAGAAATTTGCGCCGAATTGTCACTTCTAAGCTTATGCGCTTTGAAATCATTCAACACCCCACAGAACCGACCATACCTGAGCAAACTGATGCTGCTTCTTCTGTCTTTAATGATCAAAGTCAAGAAAATGCTCCCACCTTATCGGCACGATCACAAGAAAATAGATTTGTTAATCCACAAGATCGTGACCCTAACGATATAACCACATGGGGAAAAGTTGGACGTAATGAGCGTTGTCCTTGCGGTTCAGAGAAAAAATACAAACACTGTCATGGAGCCTTTATTTGAAAAGCAAATTATGCAAATGAATAAAAAGCGAAATTATGAGCAAGAATTGCGCACCGCTGGTTTAAGAGTAACACGTCAACGACGAGTTATTCTTGATATTTTGACTGATACAAATGATCATCCCAATGCATTTGAAATTTTTCAGCGTGCAAACAAAATAGATTCGAATATTTCACTCTCAACTGTTTATCGAACCATGAAAATATTAGAAGGAAATGGAACAATTCATCGCCATAGCTTTAGTGGTGGTCCATCTCGTTTTGAGCAAGCAGATGGGCAACATCATGATCATCTCATTGATATAGAAACAGGACAAGTCATCGAGTTTCATTCTGATGTTATTGAAAAGCTACAAGAGGAAATTGCAAAATCTCTTGGCTATGATATTATTCATCACCGCCTTGAACTTTACGGAAAAAAAAACTCTTAAAAAAGTGATCATATATCATTAGATAAAAGACCTCAGGCAAATCAAATTTTATAAAAATTTACCTTTAAAATATAATAGTTTTCATTGGCAAAAAAAAAGAATTGCTTTATTACCCCTCTTTGTATGATGCTATACGGTAATTCATTGCCAATATTATAACAAAAAATCATTGCAACAAAATATTATAAAAAATTGTATTATAAAAAATTAGGCCAATATTATCATGGTTTCCTTGCCACAAGATCGTATGAGACAGCTTGAAAAGCGCTTTGAAATAATTGAAAGCCAAATGACGACGAATCCAAATGCTGAAACATATGTCAAATTAGCTTCTGAATATGCAGAACTACAACCCGTTATTGCCTCTATACGCGCATTAAATGCTCTTTACGAAGAGATTACAGAATTAGAAACGATTATCAACGATAAACAAACAGATATAGAGATGCGTAATCTTGCCCAAGAAGAGCTACCATCGTTATATAAAAAAGTAGAGCAATTTGAAAAAGAACTCCAGATTCTGCTTTTGCCTAAAGATGTTGCTGATGAAAAAAACGCTATTGTTGAAATTCGTGCAGGAACGGGTGGATCAGAAGCAGCACTTTTTTCCGGTGATCTTTTCCGCATGTATGAACGTTATGCCCATGCTCACCATTGGAAAGTAGAAGTTATTTCACTTAGTGAGGGGGAAGTTGGCGGATATAAAGAGATTATTGCTACCATTTCAGGAAAAGGTGTCTTTTCTAAATTGAAATATGAATCAGGGGTTCATCGTGTGCAACGCATCCCTGAAACAGAAACAGGTGGACGTATCCATACATCTGCTGCTACCGTTGCTGTGCTTCCAGAAGCTGAAGATATTGATATTGATATTCGTCCTGAAGATATTCGTATCGACACAATGCGTGCATCCGGAGCAGGAGGACAGCATGTTAATACAACGGATTCAGCTGTTCGTATCACGCATATTCCAACAGGAATTATGGTCGTACAAGCAGAAAAATCACAACATCAAAACCGAGCAAGAGCCCTTCAAATTTTACGGGCACGCTTATTCGATATCGAACGACAAAAAGCGGAAAGTGAACGTTCAGCTTCTCGTAAAAGCCAAGTTGGTTCTGGTGATCGCTCAGAACGTATTCGTACCTATAATTTTCCACAAGGACGTGTCACGGATCACCGTATTAATCTAACCTTGTATAAGCTTGATCGCATTCTAGAGGGAGATCTTGATGAGCTTCTTCATGCACTCATCTCAGATCATCAAACAACACTGCTGATGGAAATGGATAATAATTGAGCAAATATTCTTTCAAGAATGTCATCCAACAAATGCAAGAAAAATTGCGCACGAAAGGAATTGCTGAAGCCGATCTCGATGCGAAAATACTCGTTGAATGGATAACAGGAATAAATGCTGCTGAAAGAATTTCTAAACCAGATATGCATCTATCTTCTGAGCATATTATACAAATAGAACAAGCTTTACAACGGCGTATTGCAGGCGAACCCGTTTACCGTATTATAGGAGCACGAGAATTTTATGGTATATCTTTTACATTGTCTCAAGAGACGTTAGAACCTCGCCCTGATACAGAAACGCTGATAGATCTTGTTCTCCCTTTTCTCCAAAAACAGGTCGAAAATTCGAGAAAAACAACATTCCTTGATATGGGAACAGGAAGTGGCGCCATTGCTATTGCACTCCTTAAACAAATTCCCCAATCCTATGCGGTGGCAGTCGATATTTCTGAAGATGCCCTTAGAACAGCAAAAAAAAATGCAAAAAATGCTGAAGTAGCACACCGCTTCACACCTCTTCTTAGCGACTGGTTTGATTCTGTCGCAGATCGCTTTGATTTTATTGTTTCCAATCCACCTTATATTCCCGCAAAAGATATCAAAAAACTTGCAAAAGAAGTGCGCTTACATGACCCATTGCGCGCTCTGATAGGAGGAGAAGATGGACTTGATTTTTATCGAAAACTCGCCCATGAAGCAGCCAACTACTTAAAAGAAAACGGCTATATCGCTGTTGAAATTGGTTTCTCTCAAGAAAATGAAGTCTGCAATTTGTTCGAAAAAAATGGTTTTCAATGTTTAGAAGTGCGCAAAGATCTAAGTGGAATACCCCGCGCACTTCTATTTGCATGCAAACATTAAAATTCCCAATCATCATCCGTGGTAGCAACCGCCTTGCCGATGACATAAGAAGAACCTGCCCCTGAAAAAAAGTCGTGATTTTCGTCAGAGTTTGGTGATAAAGCTGCCAAAATAGCGGGATTAACACGACAAACCTCAGGGGGGAAAAGAGCTTCAAAACCTAAATTCATTAAAGCCTTGTTTGCATTATAATGAAGAAAAATTTTAACATCTTCTGTCAATCCAAGCGCATCATAAAGATCTTCAGTATATTTGCACTCAATGTTATAAAGATCAAAGAGCAGGTTAAAAGCAAAATCTTTAATTTCTTGTCTTTTGGCTTCATCAAGCTTTGCAAAGCCCAATTGGAATTTATAACCTATATAATAACCATGGACTGCTTCATCACGAATGATTAGTCGAATGAGGTCTGCTGTATTGGTCAACTTAGCGCGACTGGCCCAATACATGGGCAAATAAAAACCAGAATAAAATAAAAAGCTTTCCAGCAAAGTCGAAGCAATTTTTTTCTTAAGTGGATCATTTGCTTCATAACGCTCAAGTACTAATCTAGCCTTTTTCTGCAAATGAATATTTTCTTCTGACCATCTAAACGCGTCATCAACTTCTACCGTCGAACAAAGGGTTGAAAAAATAGAGGAATAAGAACGTGCATGAACCGCTTCCATGAAGGCAATATTCGTCAAAACTGCCTCCTCATGCTCTGTTATCGCATCAGCCAGAAGCGAAATGGCCCCTACAGTGTTTTGAATTGTATCTAAAAGCGTTAGTCCTGTAAAAACACGAATTGTCAATTTACGTTCTTCATCCGTTAAGCTTGACCATGAGGGAATGTCATTGGAAAGTGGAACCTTCTCAGGTAACCAAAAATTCCCAGTTAAGCGATTCCATACTTCAAGATCCTTCTCATCATGTAATCTATTCCAATTAACAGCGCACACAACAGGATTTTTGGTTGTAATCTTTGTCATATGATGATCTCCTATAAACTGCAAGAAACACAGCCATCAACTTCCGTTCCACTTAATGCTACTTGCCGTAACCGTACATAGTAAATACTCTTGATACCCTTTTTCCAAGCATAAATTTGTGCGCGGTTAATATCACGTGTGGTCGCTGTATCAGGAAAAAATAATGTTAATGAAAGACCTTGATCAACATGCTGTGTTGCAGCAGCATAGGTATCTATAATTTTTTCAGGGCCAATCTCATAAGCATCTTGGTAAAAATTCAAATTCGTATTATCCATATAAGGAGCGGGATAATAAACGCGTCCAATTTTTCCCTCTTTGCGAATTTCAATTTTTGAAGCAATTGGATGAATAGAAGAAGTGGCATGATTAATATAGGAAATAGATCCCGTAGGTGGAACTGCCTGCAAATTGCGGTTATAAAGCCCATACTCAATAACTAATTTTTTGAGTTCCTGCCAATCCTTTTGATCTGGGATAACAATATTATTCCGTGCAAAAAGCTCTTGCACAAGCGCAAATTGCGGTTTCCATTCTTTTTCAATATATTTTTCGAAAAAACTTCCATCTGCATAAGCTGATTTTTCAAACCCTGCAAACATTTCTTGACGTTCGTGCGCAATTAAATTGGAAGCCCGTATGGCATGATATGTCACAATATAAAAATAGATATTGGTAAAATCAATCGCTTCTGGAGACCCATAATAGATCTGCTCACGCGCTAGAAACCCATGCAAATTCATTTGTCCCAAACCAATCGCATGACTTTCAGCATTGCCTTTCGCAATGGAAGGCACACAGGCAATATTGCTCATATCCGAAACAGCAGTAAGAGCACGAACAGCAGATTCCACGGTCTGTCCAAAATCAGGACTTTCCATTGCTTTGGCAATATTCATGGATCCAAGATTACAGGATATATCACTTCCAATCGTGCGATAAGTTAAATCTGTCTCCAGTTCACTCGCCTCACTCACTTGCAAAATTTCTGAACATAAATTGCTCATACTTATGCGCCCAGCTATCGGATTCGATCGATTAGCAGTATCCTCAAATAAAATATAGGGATAACCGGACTCAAATTGAATTTCCGCTAATGTCTGGAAAAAAACGCGTGCACTTATTTTCTTTTTACGAATCTTTGCATTATCAACAAAAGAACGATAATGCTCCGTTAAAGAAATATCGCTAAAAGGCTTACCTGTCACACGCTCGATATCATACGATGAGAAGAGATACATATCCTCATTATTCCGTGCAAGCTCAAAAGTAATATCAGGAATAACGACACCAAGCGAAAGCGTTTTAATTCTAACTTTTTCATCAGCATTTTCACGCTTTGTATCCAAAAATTTCATAATATCTAAATGATGAGCATGCAAATAAACAGCTCCAGCCCCCTGTCGTGCCCCAAGCTGATTGGCATAAGAAAAAGAATCTTCCAAGAGTTTCATCACCGGTAAAACACCTGAGGACTGATTTTCTATTTGCTTAATTGGTGCCCCTGCTTCCCGCAAATTCGTTAAACAAAGCGCCACACCTCCACCACGTTTTGAAAGCTGCAAAGCCGAATTAACCGCACGACCTATCGATTCCATATTATCTTCAACACGTAGCAAAAAACACGAAACCAATTCACCTCGTTGTTTTTTTCCAGCATTTAAAAATGTCGGTGTTGCCGGTTGAAAACGTCCTGTAATAATTTCATCCACAAAATTTTCAGCAAGAGCTTTATTCCCTTGTGCCAAATATAAAGCTACAAGACAGACGCGATCTTCATAACGTTCAAGATAACGTTTCCCGTCAAAAGTCTTCAGTGTATAGCTGGTATAATACTTAAATGCGCCTAAAAAGGTAGGAAAACGAAACTTAAATGCATAAGCACGTTTAAAAAGTTTTTTAATAAAAGAAAAATCATAAAGCTCAAATAAAGCTTTTTCATAATAACCTTCTTCTATTAAGTAATCTATTTTTTCCTTCAGGTTATGAAAAAAAACTGTATTTTGATTAACATGCTGAAGAAAATATTGCCGTGCGGCAAGCCGATCCATATCAAATTGAATATGACCATTTTCATCATAAAGATTAAGCATTGCATTCAGCGCATGATAATCAGTAATCTGATCCGATTTCTGCGATTGTCCTATACCAATTGTTTCCAAAATATTTCCAATCCCTTTTTTACATAAATAACGTCTTCATCAGTTCCACGCAGCTCAAAACGATAAAGGCAAGGTACACAACATTTTTCAGCAATAATTTTACTTGCTAAATTATAATAGCGACCAAAATTACGATTCCCACCGCCAATAACACCACAAATTAATTTTCGGTTCTCAGCTTCATTAAGAAACTGGACAACGGCTTTCGGCACTGCCCCTCTTCCTTCACCATCTGCATATGTAGGAACAACCAGTACATAAGGTTCACCAACCAATGCAGAAGGCTTTCTTTTATCAATTTTGAAGAGTCGTTGACCAAGCTGCGAGACAAAATGCTGTGTATTACCCGTTGCACTCGAATAATAAACAATAAGCCCCATTAAGCACAAAGACCACTAATCATATCTGGTCTAAAACCAGACCAATGATTTTCACCACAAACAACGACAGGAACCTGACGATACCCCAGAGATTGAACAAAACTGTATGCTTGTTCAT
The DNA here is from genome assembly GCF_042194855.1 of Bartonella sp. CL70QHWL. Classification (NCBI taxonomy): domain Bacteria; kingdom Pseudomonadati; phylum Pseudomonadota; class Alphaproteobacteria; order Hyphomicrobiales; family Bartonellaceae; genus Bartonella; species Bartonella sp. CL70QHWL. The sequence goes on from NZ_JBHINJ010000005.1 coordinate 74,231, forward strand.
CACAGGAAATATCAACAACACGATAACGAATGCCTTTTGCATCAAAAGCGCGGCGTGTAGCATCACATTGGACACAAGATGGTTTACTATAAATAGTGATCGACATTTTCTTCAACTTTCACAATTCCAAACAATCAACCCTCAAAGGTCAATCTAATAATTTTATAGGTACTCAAGAATAACAAAAAATAGAAATTGTACGCAAAGCATGTGGTTATTTTTCAAATAGTACACAGCTTCCTGAATATAACAGAATTCCTCATCAAATAACTTCAAAGACTATGATGAGAATAAGAGATTATTCTACAACTTAAATGGCAAAGTCCCCTAGTTATAAAACAATCTTTTGCTTGCATTACAATTCCCTCCTGCTGTCTAAAAAACTAACGTTCTAAACTACCGTTTTCCAAGAGCTCTGTTTTACTCTTTTACGGCAAAAATCAATTACAAAAATGAAAGGGAATCCTTCCAAAAGAGATCCTTCAGCAAAAATACTGCTATACCCTTGGTCAATAAACTCTTTACAATAATGGAAATAACTTAGATACCAAACGAAACACACTAACACCCTCTCTTGTGCTTATTTAGAATCACCAATCATTTTGATACTATATATAGTATATACTCTCTCTCTTTCGTCAAGGTGAATTCAATTATTATTTTTAATTTTCCACGATCTTCCCACTAAAATTTTCAGTACTCAAAACTATGTAATAATATAACATTTTGTTGACAAACGTTATATTATTACATAGTTTCCAAAATAATAAGCAACGATGGTAAAAAATATGGATCTGCTCTTCAATAAGACAACATTAGGCTATAGGAATAGAATAGCAATAAAGAACTTTTCAGCAAAGTTAAAAGCTGGTTCATTGGTCGCAATAACAGGTGATAATGGCGCTGGAAAATCGACACTGCTAAAAGCCATCGCCGGATTGATTAAACCTCTTAAGGGAAAAATTATAAAACAAAAAAAAAGTCGCATTGCTTATCTTGCTCAGCAATGTGATATAGATCAAACATTTCCAATTGATGTGAAAACGCTTGTAAAAACAGGACTGTGGTCTTTTTGTGGATTATGGAAAAATCAACGCCCTTATGATTCTAAGATTCAAAATGCGCTTAAAATGGTTGGGCTTACAGAACTCGCACCCCGTTCACTTGAAACATTATCAGGCGGGCAATTACAACGCGCTCTTTTTGCACGTATCATTGTGCAAGATGCCAATATTATTTTGCTTGATGAACCTTTCAATGGTGTAGATCATAGTACCCAAAAAGACCTTCTTGCACTGATCACATACTGGCAACAGCAAGGACGCACAATTCTCACCGCACTCCATAACCCTCTCATCGTGCAAGAATTTTTCCCCCAAATGATTCAAATTGATCAACAAAACGCCTTTTATGGAGAAACAACACAGTTTTTAAACAACACCATTCATCACGTTATGCCACCTCTCTCATCCAATTCTTTCCCTGTTAGCGCACAAAAACAAAATCTTCCCATCAATGATCCTCTCTTTCTTAGGTTATAAGACGTGTATGCATTTTTTCTTGCCCCCTTTGTTGATTTCCAATTTATGCAAAACGCCCTTATCGGTTCTATTTTCCTGTCTATTAGCGCTTGTCCTGTTGGTGTGTTTTTGATGCTCCGTGGAATGAGCTTGACAGGAGATGCTATCTCTCATGCCATTCTTCCTGGTGTTGCAACTGCTTTTCTGATTTGTGGTTTTTCCCTCATATCTATGACACTTGGTGGCATCTTCGCTGGTCTTATTGTTGCTTTAGCAACCATTTTGATTTCACGAAACAGCTTTCAGAAAGAAGATGCATCCATGACCGTCTTTTATCTTATTGCACTCGCGGCAGGTGTCATTATTATCTCACTGAAAGACTCAACAATTGAGCTGCTTCATCTCTTATTCGGATCGGTTCTTGCACTTGATGCACAAGCCCTTTGGTTAATCGCTACTATAATGCTGATTACACTATGCAGCCTTTGTATTTTTTGGCGTGCACTCGTTTTAGAAAGCTTTGACCCCCTCTTTTTTAAATCACTCTCTCCATTGAGTAAATATATTCATATTTCATTGCTTGGACTTGTGGTGTTGAATCTGGTTGGAGGCTTTCAATCACTAGGAACATTACTCTCCGTTGGCATTATGATGATTCCAGCCATTACAGCCCGTTTTTGGTTTTCACGGCTAGGCCCTATTTGCGCGCTTTCCACTCTTTTTGGAATCATTTCTAGCGTATGTGGTCTTCTGCTTTCTTTTCATCTTTCACTTCCCTCCGGCCCTGCTATCATCATTGCCGCAGGATTTATTTATCTTGTTTCCTGTTTGATAAGTCCACGTGGCTTTATTGTAACATGGTTTCCCCACCTCTTTTATACCTCCTCACTTTAAGGAAAAAAATGTGCCTAAGTTTGCTCAAAAATTTGCTCTTCTTGGAGCTTTATTGCTTGCCCTTTCTCCATTTTCTGCTTCTGCACACAATAAAATCAAAGTTGTTGCGAGCTTTTCTATTCTCGCAGATCTCGTCAAAAATGTAGGAGACAACCATATCTCTATGACCACTTTTGTAGGTCCCAATGCGAATACCCACACTTATGAACCTACCCCCCATGATGCTCAAGCTCTTAGAAATGCTCAAATTATTTTCATCAACGGGCTTCATTTAGAAGGATTTATTGATCGCCTCATTACAGCAAGTGGTACAAAAGCACTTCTTGTCGAAGTTAGCGCTAACATTCCTTCCCTCAAAATGAAAAATCAAGAACATAATGCCCATCACCACCACAGCGTTATTGATCCACACGCTTGGCAAACCATTCCCAATGTCAAAATCTATGTGAAGAATATCGCTGCTGCTTTTTGTAAAATCGATCCACAATCCTGCACCAGCTACAAAAAAAATGCCGAAACCTACATTCAAAAACTTAAAATAGCACAAGATACCCTGAAAACAAAAATTGCTACCATTCCTAAAGATAAACGTATCATTATCACATCTCATGACGCCTTTGGCTATTTTGCCAAGGAATATGGTTTTACTATCCTTGCCCCTCAAAGTGCTTCAACAGAAGCTGAAGCATCCGCAGCCGATGTTGCTAAACTTATCAAACAAATTAAAGCGAATAAAGCAGCTGCACTATTCGTTGAAAATATCTCTAATCCCCGTCTCATAAAACAGATTGCAAAAGAAACAGGTTTAACAATTGGTGGAACACTTTATTCTGATGCATTGTCAAACAAAAATGGTCCAGCAGCAACTTATCTCGATATGATGGAACATAATGTGAATACCATCATTGATGCCATCACAAAACATTAAGATCTTCTACAAAAGAGATAAAAAAGAGTTCATAAAATCATAAGTCTATGATTTTATTACTAATGATGCCCAACATCTATAATTGATAACATTGATATGAAATAAAGTGACTTTTACAGAGAAATTTATATTCAATAGATTCTAAGATAGATAAAGTAAGTGGATTTATTACCTCATGGTGCCCAAATCATTAGCAGTAGCACTCTACTTTTCAATGATTCTTTTACAATAACTCTCGACACTTGAAACGATTCATAAGAAGCATTTGGTGTCTCTTTCTTAAAATATTTTTATCTATCCAACTCCATTTATAACATGCAAATGGGATTAGCGTATGAATAAAAACCACTTGAAGAAAAAATGCCTCTTCTAAAGAGTCTCAACACAATAATTTTTGCAATGTTGGAGACTGAAAGAGAGTATGATGATGTCCCCAGCTTGCACTTTTATAAGCATAAAGATGGCGATACACTATGGATTTTATGTTATACCACTCATAAAAGACTGCGTGAAAAAATAGTTGGAACAACCTTGCAAGATATTTTTTAAAACAAGTGCGTGAATTGGCAACCCAATAGCCTTCTGTTTAGGTATTCTGTTTTGTATGAGAGGTGCAATTCTATTCAAAGAACGTAATAAAAAAATGTGTTCAGCAATGCGTAATCTCCATTATGTAAGAGACATTGGCTCAGATTTTTTTTTGAAAATCGCAATACTAAATTAAAAGATGAGGCTAAAGATAGAAACTATTTTTTATCTTGATGCTTTCATATTCTCCCTAAATTAAGCTGTCTCCTCATTTTAGAAATTACATAAGAAGACAAGCTTATTCCACTCTGACATACAAAAACTGAATACAGCACCGAACCGTCTTCATATTTGTCTCAAACATACTGCTGTATAAAGTTTAGGTTGATTTATAAGCAACAAAAAAGCACGCGCTTTATAAGAAAGTAATATCATAAAACCATTAATAGACTGGCAATATATTGAAAAAATATACCAGCTTTTATAAAATGCTTTGCAAAACAATAATATAACTGTCTTTGTCTCTGCTGATTCTTATAGGCGTTCGCATCGATCCCTTATGTTATATTCATAAAGATCTGTTTGAGGATGATCTATAGGCAATTTTTAACTCAAGAATATAGAAAGATCGATGAGATGTTACAGATGTGTTTCATCTGCTTTTATCGTTAACAGTAATGAAAATTCTAAAACAAGCACGCCTTCTATATCTCAGTGATTTTTTTGCAACTTATCAGATACCCTCGCTGAGAATTGCATAGTGATTTACATGAGAAAAAATAAACTTGTAGCATGCGCGCATAGGTTTCTCTCTAATTTATGTGATTGGTAGAAAAAACAAATGCTTCTTATAGGAGCTCTGAAACCATTTTAGATCATATGGTCAGCGGTAAAATAGAATGCGCCTATTCTCGTACAGACTATTTAGAACAGCGTCGTATTTTGTGGATCAAATAGACTTCTTATGTTAGGGATCAAAGCTAAGATATGGGGTGCATCCTCCCTTATCTGTGACGCATTTTTTCTCTCTATTTCTCTCATTTACTTTTTATAAGATACATAAATTATTACATCAAGAAACATATGATAATATGTTGTTTTTTATAATGAAAATGATGTTTGAAAATAATATTCTTCTTACAGACCGTGAAACCGCAAAATTTTTTCATATAAATGTTTTGACATTCTCAGCGCCATGGGACAATGGATCATTACCAAAACTATTAAAATTTTGTTTTTAATCCCGCCGGTTACAACCTGATTTTGTAAATGTAATCGAGAAAGTCAAAAAGCAACATTATCATGACGCAGCATAAAAGAGAGTCGTGTCACATCAATTAATGCTTACTTATTATTTGTGCGCTTTCCTGTGTTTTTATTAAAAGTATGAAAATTCTGATGAGCAACTGTGAAACTTAGTTTTTGACCATATTCGTATGTCAAGCGTTCTTTTATTTCAATCGTAAAGATGATATCATTCCAACGCGTTAAAACATGGCAACCCGTTCCAATAGGCTTGATAAGCTCAATTTTTGTGTGAAAGACTGGTCCTTTATCTGGATGTTCGCCCAATAAGATTATTTCAGGTCTGAATGCTAAAAGATCAGTTTCTTCGCCATAAGTAAATGAATGCCCTAAATGTTGTTCTAAGACATGGCGATCAAGAAAATTCATAGGAGGAGAACCAATAAAATCAGCAACAAATGTTGTTGCTGGAGTATCGTAAATTTCCATTGGTGTTCCAATTTGCTCGATAGCTCCTTTATTCAAAACGACTATTCTATCAGCTAATGTCATAGCTTCTAGTTGATCATGGGTAACATAGAGGCTCGTTGTCCCTAATGAACGCTGTAGTGTTTTTATTTCAATACACATTTGCGCCCGTAATTTTGCATCAAGATTTGAAAGAGGTTCATCAAAGAGAAAAACACGGGGTTGACGTACAATCACACGCCCCATTGCAACACGCTGACGTTGTCCTCCTGATAATTGTCGTGGTTTACGATCAAGAAATGGTTCTATCTCCAAAAGCTTTGCAGCATGTGCGATACGTTTTTTAATTTCTTCTTTAGGGGTTTTACGATTTTTAAGACCATATTCTAAATTTCCACGAACTGTCATATGGGGATAAAGGGCATAATTTTGAAAAACCATAGCGATATCACGATCAGCTGGTTCACGATCATTGATACATTCGTTATCAATGCATAATTCACCTGAGGTAACTTGTTCAAGTCCTGCTATAATACGTAATAAAGTCGATTTTCCGCACCCTGAAGGACCGACAAGAACAAGAAGTTCTTTATCGGCAACAGTTAAGTTTAAATCATCAATGACCAGAATGCCGTTGTCATACTGTTTTTTTATATTTGATAACTGGATTATGGCCACAATTACTTCTCCGTTTCAATAAGGCCTTTGATAAAAAGCCGCTGCATGAAGATAACAACAAGAACAGGGGGAACCATGGCAACAACCGATACTGCCATGAGTATATTCCATTGAGGATCATGTTGAAGTGATTCGACAATAAGCTGTTTTAAAATAATAAGGATCGTTTGATGATTTTGATCCGTTGTGATTATAAGAGGCCAGAGATATTGTATCCATCCATAAATGAACATAATGATAAATAAGGCAGCGATATTGCTTTTACTAAGAGGAAGAAGGATATCCTTAAAAAATTTAACTGGACCTGCACCATCAACACGTGCCGCCTCTAAGAGTTCATCTGGAACAGTCAAAAAAAACTGGCGAAATAAAAATGTAGCGGTTGCAGATGCAATAAGTGGAATAATCATTCCACTATAGGTGTTAATCATCCCCAATTTTGCAACAATCTCATAGGTTGGAAGAATACGAACTTCGACAGGGAGCATCAATGTAACAAAAATAAGAACAAAAGCAGTTTTTCGGAAGGGAAAGCGCATGTAAATAATTGCATAAGCAGACAAAAGTGAAATAATAATTTTTCCAATACTAATCCCAAGAGCCATAATGAATGAATTCATTATGAGTGGCCAGAGGTTGGGCAAACCTAGCCGTGCAAGGCCATCACCAAAGATTGTTTTATAATTTTCCAGAGCGTATTTCCCAGGCAAAAGAGGAAGTGTTCCTGAGTTAAATGCTGCTGAACTATGAGTTGATGCAATGATAGCAACATAAACTGGAAAGCAAATAATGATAATACCAACAATGAGAGTAATATGGGTTAGAAATTTCAAAACAGGGCGATTTTCAACCATAATTTGTTTCCTAATATTGTACACGGCGCTCAATCCAGCGAAACTGGATAAACGTTAAGACAATAACCATCAACATCAATATTGTTGATTGTGCTGCTGATGCACCGATTATTTGATTTCTAAAGCCATCGTCATATACTTTATAGACGAGTATGCTCGTTGCACGCGCAGGACCTCCAGAAGTTGTATTATCAATAATACCAAAAGTATCAAACATAACATAATTGACATTGACAATAAGAAGGAAAAACGTCGTTGGTGAAATTTGCGGGAAGACCACTGTCCAAAATCGTTTAAAGGGACCAGCACCATCAATGGCGGCTGCTTCTATTTGAGAACGCGGAACAGACTGAAGACCTGTAAGAAAAAAGAGAAAATTATAAGAAATTTGTTTCCAACTAGCCGCAATGACAATAAGAATCATTGCTTGAGTGCCATTAATACGATAATTCCATAGCACTCCTATTTTCTCGAGAAGAAAAGGCATAATTCCGATAGTGGGATGAAAGATAAACAGCCATAATATACCTGCCAATACTGGAGCAACAGCATAGGGCCAAAGCAAAAGCATTGTATAAGCCTTTTTTGCACGGATGACACGATCAACACAGACAGCTAAGAGAAGTGATATTGTCATTGAAGCGACAGTAACTGAGATGGAAAATACTGCGGTTGTAAGAAGCGATTGCCGATAAGTAGGATCAGAAAGAACGGTTAGATAATTCTCAAAACCAATAAAGGTTGTTGTAAAGCCAAAAGGGTCTTCACGCTCAAAAGATGATTTTATTGCTTGAGCAGCAGGCCAAAAGAAAAACAAAAAAGTCACAAGAAGCTGAGGAAAAAGCAGTCCGTAAGAAAGTAGATTATTTTTAAAATATGCATGTTTTTCTTGCATTCGTAGGGCTCTTTAAATGTAGAGACTTTAAAAAGGTAAACAAAAAGGACTCAACTGTTTTTGTTGAGTCTTTAATGTTTAACAATAAAACGAAATTAATGATTAGATCTTTCAAATTCACGCAAGAGTTTATTTCCACGTTCAACGGTCTCATCTAAACCATCTTTCGGCGTTTTTGAACCACTAAGAACAGCTTCCAACTCTTGATCAAGAATGGCACGGATTTGTGGTAAATTACCAAATCTTATCCCTTTTGAGTTAACTGTTGGTGGATTAAGATTAATCTGTTTGATAGCTATATCCGCACCTGGCGTTTTTTCATAGAAATGTTGTTTTTTACTCAATTCATAAGTCGTTTTTGTGGTTGGAAGATAACCTGTCTCCTGATGCCATTTTGCTTGATTTTCTGTTTTCGAAAGAAATTTAAGAAAAGCGGCTGCCCCTGCATATTCCTTTGGGGTATGGCCCTTAAACGCCCAAATAGAAGCTCCCCCAATAACTGAATTTTGTGGTGCTCCTTCTGTATCCTTATAGTACGGTAGCATACCAACCCCCACATTAAACTGAGCTTCAGAAACAATTCCAGCATGTGATCCTGAAGATTGCATAAAAATTGCACAATTTTGTGCCATAAACATTGGTGTTGAATCTAATGCACCTGCTGGACCACCATAGCGGAAAATACCTTGATCAGACCACTTTTTCAGGTCAGTCCACATACGCACTTGTAAAGGTCCATTAAATGTAAGTTCTGAATCAAGTCCTTTAAAGCCATTTTCCTTTGTTCCAAACGGAACATTATGCAACGCTGAAAAATTTTCTATACCAATCCATTGAGCGGCATAAGCCATTGTAAAACCACAAGTTGCTGCTTTAGTCTCAAGAATTTTTTTGGAAAAGTTTTCTATATCTTGCCACGTTTTAGGAGGCTGTTCTGGATCAAGCCCTGCTTTTTTAAAGATATCTTTGTTATAATAAAGGATGGGTGTTGAAATATTGAATGGCATAGAAACCATACGCCCCTGTTCATCGGAGTAATAACCACTAATAGCAGGGAAATAATCTGTAGGATCAAATTCTTGTTTTGTATCAGCCATAAGTTGATAAAATGGGTAGATTGCGCCTTTTGCAGCCATCATAGTTCCAGTACCAACGTCATAAATTTGGGCAAGTACTGGCTGTTTCTTTCCACGAAATGCTGCAATAAGTGAAATCAACCCCTCTTCATATTCACCGCGATATGAAGAAACAACTTTATACTCAGATTGACTTGCATTAAAATCGTTAATGAGACTTTCAGTTTGCTTTCCTAATTCACCACTCATAGAATGCCAAAAGCTGATTTTTGTCTGCGCAAAACTTGCTGTTATTCCCGCTGTGGACATTATGATAGCAACCGTGGCCGCTATGGAAAGATAAAAACGACTCATGGTTCACCCTTTCTGAAGTGATGGAATACAAACTACCCCTAAATTTATAGTATTACACATGAACATGCTATGACAGTTTTATTTCAGAAACATATTCTCTCATTTAAACAGGAACCACCAAAAGGTCAAATGAATTTGTTTAAATTTATTCATTTTCTTTTATAAGCATTCTTATGTATTAACGAAGAGACAAATAAAACTTTTCTTAAAATTAAAAATCATTTTGAGCGCTTAATAGTCTCTTTCCCTGTAACAAGATCACGCCCCTCACGCAAAACAAAATGACAATGTATGACCAATTTCCATGCTGTTAAAAAATCTTTCAATACATCTACATTTCGTGATAGCTCCTATAATATAAGCCATAAAGCCTCTCCACTAAAGTATATAAGACTTTTTGTATACCATCACTTTTACACTTCATAAAAGTGCAAAACGACATCATCATGTGAGACCCTAATGCTTCAACAAATCTTGCATTTAAAATACGTTAAATGAATATTTTTATTCTTTTCTCAATCATTTTTTATCCACACACCAACCCTGCTTGTAATGTGCAAACGAATGATTTGAATTGATTCATTGTAAAAAGATTTGAAATAAGAAAATCTTATGTATTAAGGTCTATTATTCACATGAATAAACCATTAATTATCATTATAAATCAATGTATTATTGTTATATATTAGATAATTTTTATTCTTTTATTACGCTAGCTTTATGAAAATATATAGTTCCTTTTGTGTTGATGTGTTTTTTACCTTTGTGCACGCAATTGTAATGCGAGATCAGGTTGATCTGTCGTAATGTAATGTACAGGCATATCAAGCCAATGTGATAACCGAGCTTTTCCATTAATTGTCCATACCCCTACAGTAAAACCAGCCTCAAGAGCTGATTCAATAAAGTTCTGTGAAACAATGGAGCCATCTAAACTTAGATCAGAATAACCTAATTGCTTCCATTCAGAAAAATGACGGTACATATCACCTTCAAAATTATCAACACATGGACCAGATGGTATTCCTGCTTCAATAAAAGGACGAAGGATAAAAGGATCAAAACTAATTGCAGAAACCCGTTCTAATAAATTTCGGCTTTTTATTAGTGCAAGCGCTTTTTGGGATAATATTGTTTCACGCTCCACTTCACCACATGTTTTGATTTCAAGATGCAATGCAACATTCGTTGGTGCTAAAAGATCAAGCACTTCTTCTAATAAGGGAGGTGCTTCTTGGCTTCCTTTCACGCAGAGTTGTTTGCGTGTTTCATTATCAATGTCGTGAATATACCCCTTTTTCCCAACCAATTGGTCTAAACGGAAATCGTGAAAGACAACCACTTCACCGCTTTTCAGCAAATGAACGTCGCATTCAACTTCATCAACACCTAACGCTATAGCATTATTAAATGCTGAAAGGGTATTTTCAGGATAAAGATGAGCTCCTCCACGGTGTGCAACAATTTTTTTCTCAGACATGCAAAATCCCACACTTCTCAATTTTAAACGATATTGACGTACAGATTGTCAGATAAAGGCTTATTCTTCATTTCAATTATTCCCATTCAATAGTACCAGGAGGCTTTGAGGTTACATCATATACAACACGATTAATCCCTCTAACTTCGTTAATAATACGTGCTGCTGTCTTACTTAAAAATGCCATATCATAGGGATAAAAATCAGCGGTCATTCCATCTACAGATGTGACAGCGCGAAGAGCACAAACAAATTCATAAGTGCGATCATCCCCCATAACACCAACAGTTTGGACTGGAAGAAGAACAGCAAAAGCTTGCCAAATTTCATCATAAAGACCGGCCTTACGGATTTCCTCAAGATAAATAGCATCTGCTTCGCGTAAAATTTCTAATTTTTCACGTGTTACAGCACCTGGACACCGAATTGCAAGGCCGGGACCTGGAAAAGGATGGCGACCAATAAACTGCTCCGGTAGCCCTAACTCTCGTCCTAGCGAGCGAACCTCATCCTTAAAGAGCTCACGTAACGGTTCTACAAGTTTCATCTTCATCTGTTCTGGTAGCCCACCCACATTATGATGGCTTTTAATGGTTACCGTTTCACCAATAGCAGACACACTCTCAATAACATCTGGATAAAGTGTTCCTTGTGCTAAAAACTCTGCACCTCCTATTTTTTTCGTTTCTTCTTCAAAAACTTCAATAAAAAGGCGACCAATTGTTTTGCGTTTTTTTTCTGGATCTATCTCACCTTTTAAAGCATTAAGAAACACATCAGCAGCATTAACGTGAATAAGCTCTATATTATAGTGATCACGAAAGAGCGTGAGAACTTCTTCAGCTTCATTCTTGCGCATCAGCCCATGGTCTACCAAAATACATGTCAGTTGATCTCCTATAGCTTCATGAAGGAGTACCGCTACAACAGATGAATCCACTCCCCCTGAAAGACCACAAATCACACGACTTTTCCCAACTTTTTGTCGTATCGTAGCAATTGCCTGCTCACGATAAGAAGCCATTGACCAATTGCCTGTAATAGCAGAGATCTTATGAACAAAATTTTGCAAAAGTTTTGTACCATCCGGTGTATGGATAACTTCAGGATGAAACTGTACCGCATAAAAATGTCTTTTTTCATCCGCAATAGCCGCATAGGGAGCTCCTTTTGAGGTTCCTATGACACGAAAACCTTCTGGTAAAGCTGCCACACGGTCACCATGGCTCATCCATACTTGATAACGAGAACCTTTTTTCCACACTCCATCAAAAAGGGCACTCTCTTCTTGCACTTCCAAAAAAGCACGCCCAAATTCACGCTCATGCCCAACTTCAACCTTTCCTCCAAGCTGAACACACATGACTTGTTCACCATAGCAAATACCCAGAATCGGAATACCCGCCTCAAAAATTTCCATTGGAGCACGCGGAGAGCCCTCATCAATAACGGAATAAGGACTCCCTGATAAAATAATAGCTTTAGGATTTATGCGGCGCACAGCTTCTAAAGCCAATTGAAAAGGAGCAATTTCACAATATACCCCCATTGCTCGTACCCGTCGTGCAATAAGTTGTGTAACTTGTGAACCAAAGTCAATAATAAGAACAGTGTCTGGATGTGATATGCTCATAGAAAACCAATCAACAATTGTAAAAGAAAACTCATGAGAGTTATGATTTAATCTTTCTCTTTTCACAAGCCTGTTTTCTTAAGAAAAAGATTATTCTCGTAAAGTTTATGATAAAAAGTGCAAAAATATGGATCAATGTTTTTTTTGCAACACAGATAAAAAGAACCCATCTGTTTGTGTTGTGGCTGGCGACAAAGTAAGTCCATAATTTGAAAAAACTGGTTGCACAGGAGAAAAACTAAAATGTTTCTGCCAAAGCGCTGGCATATCTATTGGAGAAAAATGAGAATGTTGTTGAAGGAAATGGGAAATTTGTTCCTCATTTTCATCTGTAAAAAGAGAACAGGTAATATAGATTAGGCGCCCATTTGGCTTAAGATAAGCTATCGCTTCATTCAAAATAGCCCTCTGTTCTGTTTGGCGTTGTTTCACCTGTTCTAATGTTAAACGCCATTTCGCATCTGGACGACGACGCCATATTCCTGTCCCACTACATGGTGCATCTAGTAGAACTCTATCCATCTGGCCTATTAATGGCTTCAATTCTTCTTTTTGTGCTCGTGTTTGTACATTACGAACACCAGCGCGTCGAAGACGATCAAAAATAGGAGCTAAGCGCGCTTTATCGGAATCATAAGCATAAATTTGCCCACGATTGTTCATATCGGAAGCTAAAGCTAATGTTTTGCCCCCAGCACCTGCACAATAATCTAATACCTGCATGCTCTCTTGCGCGTCCACAAGGTGAGCAACAATTTGAGATCCTAAATCCTGTATTTCAAAGTGTCCTTTTTGAAAAGCTTGTTCCACTTGAACATTGGGATGACGATTAAACTTTTCAATCGGTGCAATTCTTAAAGCTTGCCCAAACCATGGAAAAGATTTAAGTTTGGTTTTTGCTAATTCTTTCAGCACCTTTTCTGGTGTTGCCTTTAGGTTATTTACCCGTAGATCTAAAGAAGGACGCGTTGCTAACGCAGCCGCTTCAGTGATCCAATTATCACCAAATAAAGGACGCAGATGCGCTTGACACCATTGTGGAATATCACCACGAATATAGTCTGGAGCATCCACTAATTGCTGACCTTGCCACGATTTACGCTGCTTAGCCCCTAATAACTGTGGTGCAAACCGATCTTCTGCCAACTCACCGTCAATTTGCTCCAGCGTCATTTTTCCATAATCTAATAAGGCACCAAAAACGATATCTCGGATATCATCACTCTCCATACGCCATTGTAAAGAATAACGTCGTCTTAAAACATCATAAACGATTGTACCAATAGCTGCGCGATCACCTGCTCCAGCAAAGCGATGAGAAAGCCCCCAATCCTTTAAAGCTGCTCCTACTGGGCGATGCTTCATTTCTATCTCTTTGAGAACATCTATTGCTGCTTGCAAACGCCCACCTAATCGCATTCATTTCTCCCATTAAAATAATAAAATTTTAAATCATCTAAAAAAATAATATTATCGTCTTCTTGCCAATGGAACCTTCTCAAAGCCATAAAAAATTTACATTCAATATTAAAATGATCTGATCATACTTTTTTATAAAATCCAATTTAGAGTATCTAGATTTTTCCTTTCATCTTCTGCCCATTCGCTTTTTATCCTTCTACCTCTTATCCTAAAAGATACGTAGCCATCCATAAAGAACTTATTTCCGCCATGCATTACGAAAAAATCAAATATCTCCCATCTTTGTACGGCTATCCTGCTGAAAAAATAGAAAAAGTCTTCTCATAAAATTAAACAATTTCATCTTACGTTCAACAAAAAATTAACTTTTTAGAAAATGCTTGGAACCACTATTTGGCATGACCGTTTTTACTCTAATGGCAACTGCCAGACAATTTAAAAGGAGAAAATAATGACTTATAATAATGGAAAAACAACTTCGTCTAAAAGCCGTCATAATACAATGCCCTCAAACAACGGAAAGAAATCCATCCAAAGTGATCAGACAAACACTCGCCAACGTGCGTCAAAGACTGGACGGAAGACAACAAAAAGTTAATTCTAATTTTATATAACTTATTTCATATAGTCTTAACAGAAAGAATTAGAGTTTTGACCTCTAATTCTTTCCTTTTTGGGATTATTACACCAAATTACAAACAGAAAAAAGCGCAGTCTCTCTTTCTTATTCTCGGAAGATTTTATATTTATGCAATATGACATTAGGATCTTGTATCTTTAAACTGGCCCACGATAATTTGGACTCTCTCGTGTGATAGAAACATCATGCGTATGACTTTCATGGAGTCCCGCATTCGTAATACGTACAAACGTTGCTTTTTCACGAAACTCTACAAGATCTTTTGCTCCAACATACCCCATCGAAGCACGAAGTCCACCAGCAAGCTGATGTAGAACTGATGCTATAGGACCTTTATAAGCCACCTGCCCCTCTACACCCTCAGGAACCAACTTAAGTTCATCACGAACATCATCTTGAAAATAGCGATCTGCCGATCCTCGTGCCATAGCACCAACAGATCCCATGCCGCGATAAGCTTTAAAGGATCGTCCTTGATATAGATAAACTTCACCAGGGCTTTCTTCTGTACCCGCTAAAAGAGAGCCAATCATAGCAGCACAAGCCCCACCTGCTAAGGCTTTAGCAAAATCACCCGAAGCTTTTATCCCCCCATCAGCAATAACGGGAATACCGACCTTATCAGCAATTTCTGCCGCACTCATAATGGCTGCAAGCTGAGGAACACCAACACCTGCAACAATTCGCGTTGTGCAAATAGAACCAGGACCAATACCAACTTTTATAGCATCCGCACCACTGTCAATCAAAGCCTGTGTTGCTTGCGGAGTTGCGACATTACCAGCAATAATGGCTGGAGAAAACGTCATTTTTTTAATACGCTCAACTGTGTCTAATACACGCTGAGAATGTCCATGTGCAGTATCAATCACTAGAATATCAACACCTGCATCAATTAATCGTTCAGCCCGCTCAAACCCATCGTCCCCTACACTACTTGCAGCTGCAACACGCAAGCGACCTTGCGAATCTTTGGCAGCGTTTGGATTTAATTTTGCTTTTTCAATATCCTTAACTGTTATCAGTCCGACACAACGATTCTGTTCATCCACAACTAATAATTTTTCAATACGATGATGGTGTAAAAGATACTTTGCTTCATTGAGTTGAACATTTTCACGCACTGTGATTAAATTTTCATGCGTCATTAATTCATAAATTTTTTGTTTGGGATCCGATGCAAAACGCACATCCCTATTTGTCAAAATGCCAACAAGCCGTCCAGCAGTTTCACCTTTAGCACCATTTTCAACAACCGGAATACCGGAAATACCATGAGAGCGCATCAAAGATTTTGCTTCTTCAAGTGTTGCATCTGGTCCAATGGTGACTGGATTAACAACCATACCAGATTCAAACTTTTTTACTTGGCGGACCTCTTCTGCCTGCTCTGCAGGAGACATATTACGATGAATAACCCCAAGACCACCAGCTTGAGCCATCGCAATAGCCAAACGCGATTCTGTTACCGTATCCATTGCCGCAGAAAGCAATGGCAAATTGAGCTTAATATCCGCTGCAATGCGCGTACTGAGATCCACTTGACTAGGCATAACAAGAGAATGACCGGGTTGTAAAAGTACATCATCAAAAGTCAGTGCCAATGCACCTGTCCCCGTTTCAACAATCTTTGCCATAGCAAAATTCCTTTTATAATAAAACACCGCAAGGAGCTTTAAAATACAACTGCGGTTCTCATACATGGTAGATTGGCAAAAAATTATGCCATGCTACAAACAAAATGAAAAGAAAAATAAAATATTTTTTTAAGTGTGGTTTATAAAAATTTACAATTGTGATTCAATAGGTAACCAACTTATTATTTTTGCAAATGCGCGACGCCAAAAATTGCTTTCTGGATCATAGTCAATGCTATATTTTTTTTCATTTTCAATAAAATCCCAATAAATACGATTATTATCACCAAGACGCAGATGATAGCTCATTTCCCCTGTGGTTTCTTCAGAAAACAACAAATCTAATCTTGCTGTAATGGGAGCACATTCAAAAAGAATGCCCATTTCTGTATTTAATGATGCTGATCTTGGATCAAAATTTAAAGATCCAATAAAAGCTGTTTTACGATCAATTAAAAAAGCTTTGGCATGTAAACTTGCCTTACTCGATCGAAACAATCGTAACCCATGAGTATTGCCTTCCGCTTTTAATTCATAAAGATTAACACCACTTTTCAACAATGCCTTACGATACGGTACATAACCACCATGCACTAATGCTACATCAGTAGCTGCTAAAGAATTTGTCAGAATTTTGACATCAACACCCTTTGAAACCAAATTACTAAAATTCTGCGTGCCAACCTTACCAGGAACAAAATAAGGTGACGTAATCTGAACCGTTTTTTGGGCATTTCCAATAACCTTTGAAAGTGCCTTCATAAGCCAATTGCTTGCTTTTTTACGCAATGCTTTTTCTGGAGGGTCAGAAAGAACAACAACTTTGTCTGCTAAAAATAACCGCTTTCCTGTTTGGATAAAACAATTAAAGTTAATGTGCTCTTTGACATAATCTAAATAAACTTTTGCAACCTTGGAATCACGAAACTTTCGTAATTTATCTTTCCAATAGCTAAGATCACTTGCGCTTTTAGGAACAACCAAAGTATGAATTGGCAAAACAACAGCACTATTCCAAAAATCATCAAAGATACTTTCTACCTTTTTAACAGAGGGACCGATTAACATCAAATCTAAATCTCGAAAATGGGATTCTTTACCAGCATCAAAATAAGAATCTGCAAGATTACGTCCTCCTACAAAAGCGACCCTGCCATCAACAATAAAAGCTTTATTATGCATTCTACGTGTTACGGTAATTGCCCGTAATATAATTTCTAAACCACGGCGTAAACCACCTTTACGAGATCGCCCTGGATTAAACATTCTCACCTCAATATGAGGATGTTTATCTAGCGCAATATAAGCTGGATCACGTGCCTGAGCATTAATATCATCCAAAAGAAGCCGTACCCGAACACCCCGATCTGCTGCCTCAACTATTTCACTTAATAATAGGCGCCCCGTTAAATCATCGTCCCAAATATAATACATCAGATCAAGGCTACGCCCAGCCTCTGCAGCTCCTATTGCACGAACACAAAACGCATCCAAATTGCTGATAATGAGGGAAAGGGCATCTTTATCAATCCCCAATCCATTTTCTTCCTCAGCTAATTGACTGACGATACGATCAAGCTTAGTTTCATCTTTCTGAATAGGTAACGCATAAGAACACTGCCCCCTAGCATTTTTCACAAAACGCCCATAGGTGTAGATTGCCAACATAGATGCAATAAAAAAAAAGAGGACAAAACCAATAACAATCTGTAAAAGAGTCAAAGAGGATAAACTTTCTATTTTAAACTATCACATCATCCGTAATGCAAACGATAACACTAATCACTTTATCTTAATCGTATAGCAGATAAAATGCCACTTCTTGCTTAAGAGAGTATAAATTTAATATTGATGATACAAAAATTTTAGCGGTAGTATTTAAAAGTTTTTAAAAATGCTTCTCTGTTTTAATAAATGTAAACTTAACTAAAATTGTATAAATTGAAACAAACGATTAAAATAATCACATAAAATTTATATTTGATTTAAATCTACAAAATCATCCTCTATAGATAAATTTTACAATAAATAATTGTTTTCTTAAGCTTCCCCCACGAACTTTATCAAAATCCACTCTATTTTTTTGAAACTCATGCTTGTCATGAAGAGAAATTTGTTATGAATTTTACTTTCGTTCTTGATTTCTTATTGCTCTCAATTCTTCCATTTTTCTATAAAGTGTAGAGCGACCAATATGAAGGCGGCGCGCAATCTCACTCATATGTCCTTTATAATGTTTAATCGCTTTCTCTATAATATCATGTTCCATCTCTGCAAAAGTACGCACATGCCCATCAGTATTCAAAAATTTTATCGATTCTTGTTCATTATCTTCTTGTATATTACCCTCAATGATATTGGGAACATTCATTAATGAATTTCCCATTAATTGCGGAAAATCTCGAACAGTTAATAACGGTCCTTCACTGAGTAAAATCGCACGAAATAAAAAGGTTTCAAGCTCATTTCTATTGCCAGGCCAATCATACTGCATAAGCAAGGAAAGAGCAGAGCCTGCTAAACCATGGACATGTGATCGCCCTGTTTCTGTGATAATGCGATCAATCAAACGTTGTGTAATCTCTGGAAAATCATCCCTTAATTCTCGTAAAGCAGGGACGCTAATAGACAAGTGAGAAAATTGTTCAAACAAACTATGCAAAAAAAAGTTCTCATTAACCAAGTCCTTTAAACGCGATGTTGAAATAGCAATGATCCGAAAAGGGAAAAATCCTCCTTTTGTATCCCTTTCCCTCTCTTTAAGGTAATGAGCAAACCGTTTTTGCTGTATGGGCTCAAGTCGATCAATATCACAAAGGCAAAGTGTCCCTTTTTCAAGAGAAGAAACCAATGGTAGGAATTCTTTAAACCACTGCTGATTTTCTTCTTCTGGATCAACGATGGCTGAACATTGAAAGCGAACAAAAACACCCTCCGAAAATAATCCCTCATGATGAATAATCCGAGCTAATGTCTCACGTCCTGTTCCAGCTTCCCCCTCTATCAAAAGATTCTGTAAAGAAGTTGCTGCTTGTCTCGATTGTTCTAACACTATCTGCATAGCTCTACTTTTTACGCAAAGATCAGAAAACCGTAAATGATTCTCTTTTTTTCGCCGAATATCTCGAACCTCATGCTCCAAGGCAGAAATAAGAGCAAGAATATCCAAAGTAACTCTTACGCGTAATAATGTTACTGGATGGATCCAATAATCAATAGCTCCAGCTGTTAAAGCTTTCTGGAGTAAATGCTGATTCTCTTGTTGTGCTATAACGACAATAGGAACAGAAACACCAGCAACTCTAATCATTTTAATCAAATCGCTCACACTCAAATCACTCATAACGACATCAAGGAGTGCAAGCACAATGTTTTTACGCCTGTGTAAAAGATCAATCGTACGGAGACCATTTTCTGCTTCAATGACACGATAACCAAAACCTCTCAGCATAGCAGAAAGTTCTATACGTCTTCCATAATCTTCACTCGCAACAAGAATGGGACCAACCATAATGTCAATAATCTCCTTTGAGACTACTCAGCAGCTTAATATCAAAATTGTTGTAAACCATAAGAAATATTTCACCTCTTGTGTTTCACTTACAAACTTCATCAAGCTATCAATTAAATACAACATTAAGGCATTTTTTTCCATTTTTTTGCTTTTTCATTGATTTTCATTAAATTTTTCATATTGACTCATGGGGTAATTTAATAATGTTATAGAAACTCGAGAGAAAATAATCTAAATAGAGTGCAATAAATGAAACATACCTTTCATATTTTATGTCTTACAATCACCGCCTTGCTGTTAAGTGCCTGTAAATTTTCGCAATATTATAATTCAAATATGCCAACTGGAATTGATGGAAAATGGGTTGATGAGAATGGTATTATTTCTTCTTTCCACAATGGTGTTTTTGAAACGCGTGCAGCAGATACAGAAGAAAAACTATCAGAAGGGGCATATAATTATCTCAATGCCCAAAATATAGAAATTGAAATACGCTCTATTCTCCGTGGAACAATTTCTAGAGTCAATTGTACAATGTCATATGACGCCACACAACTTCTCTGCACCTCACATACAGGAGCACAGTTTTTCCTTAAGCGGAAATCTTAACAAAGTACAAGGGAAACCTCTCTTAAGAACAGAGGGAGCACACACATTAAGCAGGAGGCGATCCGTTCTCCTCCTGATAGAAAATCCTCTCTAAAATACGCAAAGAGGCTGGTATAATCTTTACCCTGAGAATTTTCTAAACATTATGAAATGCGTAAAATAATCATTTTCTTCCACAAAATATCAGTAAAGCCACCTACAATAAAATTGTAACTTTGTATCCTGCAATCTATTTCAACCTAAAATAACATTTTATTTGATAAGGAAGCTTAATCTAAGCAGCGCCAATGCGCAAAAGATCATGAAAATGGACAATTCCTATCGGTTTTTTATCTTCAACCACGAAAAATGCACCAATCTGATGATCATTAATAAAAGCTGTTGCTGCACCAACAAGTGTATTTGGCTTTACAACTTTAGGAGCTTTGGTCATCACCTCGTCAACATTAAATTTTGATAAATTAAAATGAATGTTACGTGCAAGGTCGCCATCAGTTACAATTCCGATTAGTTCACCTTCTTGATTCACAACACCAACACAACCAAAATGTTTTTCCACCAAAACATTCATCGCTTCAGTCATAGATGTTCCCTGCATTACCAAAGGAATATTATCACCCTCATGCATAATATCACACACGTATTTAAGGCTTGCACCAAGAGAACCACCAGGATGATATATTTTGAAATCCGTTGCGGTAAAACCACGCATTTCTAAAAGAGAAACCGCTAATGCATCTCCCATTGCCAATTGCATAATTGTTGAAGTTGTAGGGGCTAAACCATGGGGGCAAGCCTCTTCTATCTTTGGTAATAATAGCACAATATCAGCTTGTCGTCCTAACACAGAGTGCTTACTTGATGTCATCGCAATAAGGGGAATACGAAAACGCGCCGCATAACTCATAATACCACTTAACTCTTGAGTTTCACCAGACCATGATAAAGCAAGAATAACATCATCAGATCCAATCATACCAAGATCACCATGATTGGCTTCTGCAGCGTGAACAAAAAAGGCAGGTGTTCCAGTTGAGGCTAAGGTTGCTGCAATTTTTGTCCCTATATGACCACTTTTTCCAAGACCAGTAATGACCACATGTCCACGAGCATTTCTAATAGTTTGAACAGCCGCTTCAAAAGAAGAAGAAAGACTTTCCAGAAGAGCTTTTTCAAGGGCTTCAAGCCCCTGCTTTTCACTGGCAAGTGTTTTAAGCGCTGATACAACAGCACCCTGCAAAGCCATATGAGGAGACGGTATTATCATAATCAAATTCGATCAATAAAATTAAGTGAGAGATCTATATTATTTTTCAACATTAATGGTTTCCAGTAAATTTTTCAATGAGGCAGAAACGTGGCTGTGCATATCAGCGCGTGCCAAAGAAAATGCAACGTTGGCTTCAATAAAACCAGCTTTAGAACCGCAATCAAAAGTGCGCCCTTTTACTTGCAAACCCCAAAAATCTTGCTCATTTGAAAGCCGTATCATAGCATCTGTTAATTGAATTTCATTTCCTGTTCCCCGTTCTTGAGTAGAAAGAATATTAAAAATTTCTGGCTGCAAAATATAACGTCCATTGATGTACAAATTTGATGGTGCCGTTCCTTGTACTGGTTTCTCTACCATTTTTGTGATTTCAAAACCATTTGCAATCTGTTTGCCTTTCCCAACAATACCATATTTATGTGTTTCTCTAGGATCGCATTCCTGAACTGCTATAATATTTCCCCCACCCACCTTTTCATAAAGGCTCATCATTTCAGAAAGACAGCCCTTTTTCGCCTGTATCAACATATCGGGTAATAATAAAGCAAAAGGTTCCCCTGCAACTAATTCACGCGCACACCAAAGAGCATGCCCTAATCCCAAAGGTTGCTGTTGCCGAGTGAAAGAAGTTGACCCTGGTAATGGCTGTAAACGGTATAAGTGTGCGAGATCTTCTTTCTTTCCACATTCAGCAAGTGTCGTGTATAATTCAACTTGCGCATCAAAATAATCCTCAATGACTGCTTTGTTACGTCCAGTCACAAAAATAAAATGCTCAATACCAGCTTCCCTCGCCTCATCCACAACATATTGAATAACAGGTTTATCAACAACTGTTAGCATTTCTTTAGGAATCGTTTTTGTCGCAGGAAGGAAACGCGTCCCAAGACCTGCTACTGGGAATACTGCTTTCCGGATTTTACGCACACTCACCCTCCTCAATGAATTCATATAACTTTTTTGTTTTATTTATCATATGTTTTTACGAAATGGTAAAAAAGATATCTTATTGTTTTGATTATCATTATAATGGATAATAAAAATGTAAAAAGAGTCTGAGAATTTATTGAAAGGATTAAAACGTATTATTTATTCAGTTTTTTCCTCTTCTTGATCATATTATCGATTAAACTAAATACAAAATAAAGTTATTGCACATCTAATGAATTGAATATTAATGGGGATTTCAAAATGCAAAAAACAGAATTGAAGACTCTCTTTTTAGAGAAGTCAATAACTTGGAGAACTCTTTTCACTGTCTCTGCCGTTATTTTTTCTGCTTTTTTTATGTTTTTTATATCCCTTTCATATGCTGATAGCGGATTTAAACACTGGATTAAAGAATTTAAAAAAATAGCTATTGCTCACAATATTAGCCCCTCTACGTTTCATATGGCGTTTAAAGGTGTTAATGCCATTGATCCAGAAGTTCTAAAAAGCGCCGCATACCAACCGGAATTTGTTGCTCCTTCATGGAACTATTTCGATAATCGTGTCCATGATATTGCAATTGAGGAAGGACGGCGCCAAACTCAAAAATGGAACAAATGGCTTCTTCAAATTGAAAAACGTTTTGGTGTTGATCGCAATATTCTGCTTGCTATTTGGTCAATGGAAAGCAACTATGGGAAGGTTTTAGCCAATAAAAGTGTAATGCGTGATACCATTCGCTCTCTTGCAACTTTAGCCTATGCTGATAAAAAACGTGCAAAATATGCATATACACAGCTGATTGCTGCTATGAAAATTCTACAAAGTGGCGAAATTAAACGCTCTCAACTCACTGGATCTTGGGCCGGTGCATTGGGGCATACACAATTTATTCCAAGCAGTTATCTCGCCTATGCAGTTGATATGGACCAAGATGGACGGCGTGATATCTGGAACTCTGTTCCAGATGCTCTGGCTACTGCTGCTAACCTTCTCCACAAAAATGGCTGGCAACCTAATCTTATTTGGGGAGTAGAGGTAAAAGTGCCGCAGGGGAAAAACCTTCCTGAAGGCTGGTATTCCTTTGAACAATGGAAAAAATTAGGTGTAAAACACGCAAATGGGCACCCTCTTCCTACATCAGCTGAACAAGCAATATTAAAATATCCAGATGGAGCAAAAGGACCTATATTTTTAGTCACAAAAAATTTCTTTGTTCTGAAACATTATAATAATGCAGATCGTTATGCGTTTGCTGTTGGCCTTCTTGCTGATCGCATTGCTGGACATCCTGGATTGGTAAATGATTGGCAAAGACCTTTTCAACCTCTTACTTTCCAGGAATGTAAAGAACTACAATCTCGCTTAAGTGCACTGGGCTATTATAAAGGGAATGTTGATGGAAAAATCGGAACAGCTTCTCGCAAAGCAATTAAAGCTTTTCAACTGCGTCACGGTCTAAAAGCAAATGGATATCCATCATCTCAAGTGCTTTTTCTCCTTCGCAAACAATAAGGGAGACTAAATTTTTGTCTTCTTTTCGCCTGATATACTTGACATTATTGCTGTTTTCACTTTCTATTGTGGGGATCTTACAGCCATCCCCAAGTAAAGCAACGAACTTCTTCAAATGGTTGTCACAACAAAACAAACAGACACAGCAGCCACCGCAAATTATAGAACAAAAAATAGACAAGCCGCAAAAAAAGATCGTAACACAAAAAAACATACAAAAGCTAAAAAATGAGAATGCAAAGCGCATTCTTGTCATAGGGGATTTTGCAGCTTCTGCTGTTGCCGATGCACTTAAGAAGTCTTTTATAAATAATAGCGATATCGTTATCATGAACAACACAATACCAGCTTCCGGCTTAGTTCGAACGGATTATTATTCTTGGCAAGGCAATATTTCTAAACTCATTGATCAAAATAATCCCGATGTTATTATCATGATGATCGGTGCAAATGATAATCAACCCATCACAGACTCTCATAACATGATTAACACAGATCAGTCAGAATGGATGCGCATCTACAAACAAAGAATTATCGAAATTGCTGAAAGTCTTCATGCCTCTGGAAAACCATGGATATGGATAGGTCAACCTTCTTTTGAAAATGATCTTTTGACACAAAAAATAAAAATTTTTAATGCGCTCTATAAACAAGAAACAGAAACAGCAGGAGGGTATTTTCTCGATATCTGGAGCGGCTTTAGTGATGAAGAAGGAAATTTTTCTTTTTCAGGCTATGATATTAATGGGAAAATAACCAAATTACGCACCAATAATGGCATGCATTTCACCCCTGAAGGAAAGAAAAAACTTGCCTCTTATTTAGAAAAGCCATTGAAAAATATTTTAAATTTTTATGCCTTTTCTCATGGAAATCCTTACTCAACCGATCAAGCTATTCAAAAACTTATACAAGAATCAGAGAATCAAGAGCGGAGTAAAATTATGCGTCAGCTTCCAATGAGCCTCGATGATATGGCACAACAAAACACTCACCTTTTAGGCAAAAGAAAGTCAAGTTTTATAAAAAAATCATGGTTTCCACCAAATGGGCATCAAAAAGATCGAGCTGATGATTTTTCTTTCCCATAATGTCTATTTAAAATACAAAATCTGTTTTCCTCTATAAACAAAAAGCGAATAAGATAAAAAACTCTGTTTACAGAGCTATAATGAAGAGGAAATTTGCATAACTCGCAACTGCACCTTTCGAATAATATGAAAACGGCATGGTGTTAACCATACCGTTATATCTTATAGTCCACGTTTGTTAATCATTGCCTCTGGTAAAGGCATCCGTCCCCGAAAAGCTTTATAAAGCTCCTCTGGATCACGACTTCCTCCAGCGGAGTAAATACAACGCTTTAAAAGATCAGCGAGCTCTGAATTAAAAACATTTCCCGTTTCTTCAAAAGCCTGAAAAGCATCTGCATCAAGAACTTCCGACCACATATAAGAATAGTAACCAGATGCATAACCATCCCCTGCAAACACATGCATAAAATGTGGGGGACGATGACGCATAATAATTGTGTCAGGCATTTGCAGCTTTTCTAATTCTTGGCGTTCAAACACTGTTGGATCAGTGACTGTTTCGCCTTGATGAAAAGCCATATCCACTAAAGCTGATGAGATAAATTCAACGGCAGAAAATCCTGCATTAAATGTCTGTGCTACTAAAACTTTATCTATCAACTCTTGTGGCATAGGATGGCCTGTTTTTGTATGTATAGCATAAGATTTTAATATCTCTGGCACGGTTAACCAATGTTCGTAAAGTTGAGAAGGTAGCTCAACAAAATCACGTGCAACAGATGTTCCCGACACAGATGGCCATGTGACATCAGAAAGCAAACCATGCAATGCATGTCCAAATTCGTGGAAAAGCGTACGTGCATCATCAAGTGATAAAAGAGCAACTTCTCCTTTGGGCGGTTTAGCAAAATTACAAACATTGTAGATAATAGGCTTTTGTCCGCCATCCAATTTATGTTGTGATTGCAAACTACTCATCCACGCACCGGAGCGTTTTGAAGAACGCGCAAAATAATCACCAATAAAATGCCCAAGTAGACTTCCATCAGACTTTTTTACTTCCCACAAACGTGCATCAGGATGCCAAAGTGTAACAGCGTTTTTTTCTTCAAATGTAATGCCAAAGAGTTTTTCTGCTACCCTAAAAGCCGCTTTAATCATACGATCAAGCTGAAAATAATATTTAATCTCCGCGCTATCGAAAGAAAGTTTTTCAGTACGAAGTTTTTCAGCATAATAACGCCAATCCCAAGCAGCTAAAGATTCATTGCAGCCCTGATTGTTGGCAAAATTTTGTAAGTCAATTTGCTCAGTAGAAGCTTTCGCTCTTGCGCGCTCCCATACAGGCATAAGCAAATCCATAACGGAATCAACACTTTTAGCCATAGTATTATCGAGCTTCAAATCTGCGAAAGATTTATATCCCAATAATTTAGCCTGCTCATCTCGAAGCGCAACAATCTCTACAATAATTGTTTTATTATCATTCTTGTTATTATTTTCACCACGTTTAGCCCAAGCTTGGAATGCAACCTCACGCAAATCACGACGATCAGAGAATTTTAAAAAAGGTTCAACAATCGAACGTGCTAGTGTTAATGCATACGCTTCTTCATTGCCTCTTTCACACGCAATTTCCTTCATTGAAGCAATGAGATCTTGCGGTAAACCAGATAAGTCTGTTTGTTTTAAAAATAGAATCCATTCAGCTTCATCATTTAAGACATTTTGTCCAAAAGTAGCATTTAAAAAAGCAAGTCTTTCATTAATTTCCAAAAGCCGTTTCTTAGCTTTTTCATCGAGTTTTGCCCCATGACAAACAAACTTTTTCCACCATAATTCAAGAACACGTGTTGTTTCACTCTCAAATGTGCCCAGCTGCGACTGTTTATAAAGCATATCTATTTTCGCAAATATCCGCGCATCCATCATCATTTTTGAAGAATAACGAGAAAGTTTTACAACGAACTCTTGCTCTAGCTGTTGAATTAATACATTCGTATGAGCACTGGTGCGTAAGAAAAATATTGAACAGACACGATCAAGCGCTTTGCCGCAAAGCTCAAAAGGCTGTAAAAAATTCTCAAGCGTTGGTGGTTCTTGCACCATCGCAATCGCCTCTAGTTCTTCTTCGGCTTCTTGAAGAGCCTGTTCAAAAGCGGGTTTAAAATCTTCATCACTTATAGAAGAAAAATCAGGAAGACATGAAAATCCCTTCCACTCCAGCACTGCTTCTTTTGCCATAATACTTTATGTCTCCATTATAAATTTAAACTGTAACAATTATCTTTACGACACAAATTGATAACATACTAAAACTATCTCGTGAGTTTCAAAACTACCTTTCAAAACGCTATTGAATAAAAAACCTGAAAATCGCAAAGTTCTTTCATTTTAAACCATATTATATTGAAGCAATAAAGATTATTCGCTCACACATCACAATAGAATTGCATATTAACAAAAACACTTGGAGAAAGGCATAATCTCCACTCTTTACAAAATATTGCTGTAGATTCTTTTGAAAATCACAAAACTGCATTAAAGAAATGATGGTAAAAATCAGAACTGATTTTTACATTTACGCTTTTATATTATCCTCAAATTAAGCTGTATTCTCGTTTTAGTGATTCAGAAACTTGTTTATAACTTATAATTCACCCTTGACTTTACTTCAAATATTAACAATTGGGAATATAGCTGGGGAGTTTTTTTTAAATCTTCCATAAACTTTTGTTTTTATCTCATCTATTATCTAGATTTATAACTCTCCAACTCTTCAGGAGGTACTTTATCATGACTGAAATCAAAACGGCCTTCGACTTCAAAAATTTTTCTCCTGAAGCTCTTGCTGAAAAGTTAAAGAACCAGCATTTTGCAGACTCTATTGATATCATAAATGACCTCGATATCATGGAACGTGTAACTATTCTTAGTCTTCTGCCTCTTGATTATGTTATCGAACTTTTTGATAAACCAGAGCTTGAGCAACCTGCTGCCATCCTAGAACTTCTCCCTATAAATCGTGCTGTTGAAATTCTTGATGGCATGTCTGCCGATGCTGCTGCAGACGTCTTTCAAGAAATGGATAAAGAAACCCGCACACGACTTTATGCCTTGCTTAACCCCTTAACGCGCGCTGAACTTAAAAAACTCACCAGTTATCCTGACCATACAGCAGGGGCACTGATGACAACAGAATTTATAGCCGTTCCTTCAAACTGGACCATACAAAAAACTTTGGATCACATCCGTGAGGTCGAGCGAACACGTGAAACAGTTTATACCAGCTATGTAATTGACCCTAAAACAGGTACTCTTCTCAAAGCTGTTTCCCTGCGTAACCTTATTCTTGCCTCACCTGATGAACTAATTCTTAATGTCCCTACCCATGACTCGCCCATTACAATATCGCCCTTCACACATCATGAAGATATCGCACGCCTTTTCCAGCGCCATGATCTTCTCTCTGTGCCTGTAGTTGATGAAAGTAACCATGTCATTGGCATTGTAACCGTTGATGACGTGCTTGATACTATGGTCGATGAGATGAATGAAGATGCCTATAAATTTGGGGGTATGGAAGCGCTTAATAAGCCCTATATGCAAATTAAGTTTCCTGAAATGATGAAAAAACGTGGCGGATGGCTCGCTTTACTCTTTATCGGTGAAATGCTGACAGCAAGCGCTATGCAACATTTCGAAACAGAACTCGAAAAAGCGATTATTCTTACACTGTTCATACCTCTCATTATGAGCTCAGGAGGAAATTCCGGCTCACAAGCTACATCCCTTATTATCCGTGCATTGGCTTTACGTGAACTCACGTTGAAAGACTGGTGGAAAGTGATCATTCGTGAAATTCCAACAGGACTATCCCTTGGTCTCTTACTAGGAATTATTGGTGTTACGCGCATTGCTCTTTGGCAAAAACTGGGTATCTACGACTATGGACAACATTGGATTGCTATTTCGACAACAGTGGGTACAGCTTTAGTTGGAATCGTTACCTTTGGTTCTCTTTCTGGATCTATGTTGCCTTTTATTCTTAAAGGTTTAAAATTTGATCCAGCAAGTGCTTCTGCTCCTTTTGTGGCAACTTTAGTAGATGTCATGGGCATTATAATCTATTTTTCTGTAGCTTCCCTCATTTTGTCAGGAACTCTTCTTTAAACATGTAAAGTAAAAACTCTTACTTATGGAAAGATCTTGTCATGTAACCTAAGATTCTTTCCATAAGAAAATAAGCTTTATTATTTATTTTCTAGCGCACCGCTCCATAGATAATTTATTATTTTTTTTGAATAACAGCTCCGAATAACGTAAATTTACCTCATCATAAAGCTTCTCATATTAAATCGATTAAAGTCATCTTCTTGCCAGTCACAAACGAGATCGGTGTATGGCTAAAAACTATTCAAGAAAAAAATAAAATACTTCTTATATCTTCTTTCTCGTAGCAAAAACCGGCGCAATATTGACAGCTGAGAAAGAATGATAATGCTCAACAGTTTTATATTTTTTCACAAAGGCGTTAATAGTATACTATTCGCGTATATTATATCATTTATGAGCCTATCATGGAATGGATGTAGTATACGTTAAGCAATCTCTCTTAAGTACATGAATATACAACAACAAGTATATTCTGTTTAAAGTGTTCTGTTTGGCATGAAAAGCATGCTCCTATTAGAGAATACGATTAACAAAAGTGTGAGGGGCAAAGCACTATCTCCATGGTTTAAAAGATATTACTTTAGATGCCTTTGAAAGCATAAATTGGATTAACGGCAAAGATGGAAATTTTCTTTGGATGCCTTCATATTCTTTCTAAATAAGACTGTATTCCGGGTTCATAAATAAATCAAACAGATATAACTCTTGCCCCAATCTGGCATACAAAAGCTAGAACTTCTTATAAAATTCTTAATCATCTCAATATTTACCTCAAATACACGGTTGCATTAGATCTGGATTTTGATTGACAAGTTATAGAATAAGAAAAAGCTTTATTTAGAATAAGAATGTTGTACAGTTGTCAATAAATTGGCTATGGATTGAGAGATATTCCGGATTTTTATTAATCTCTTTGCAAAACAACAACAATAATATGGCTACCTTTATACTTACTTACTCTTACAAGAGCTCATATAAACTCCTTGTGTCATATTGATAGAAATCAAGTTGACGGTGATTTTTTGGATAATTCTTAGCTCGAGAATAGAACATACGCACTATAAAAATCCTTTTACGAAGCTCCAGCAATTGAAGCTTAATAGAGCCTTAAAGACTTGGATAAATAGTTTTGTCATAAAAATATTGCCTCCATCTTCCAAAACTATAAAAAAACATGTAAAAGGTTTTTTAATAGTCAGGCAAAGAATGTAAAGACTTTGCCTCAAATGAAATTTCATTAAACGAAAAGAAGAAAATTTATGCAATTGCGTAACATTGCCATCATTGCCCACGTTGACCATGGGAAAACAACGCTTGTAGACGGACTTCTCAAGCAATCAGGAAACTTCCGTGATAATCAGCGTACAAGCGAACGTATGATGGATTCAAACGATATTGAGAAAGAACGCGGAATTACAATCCTAGCGAAAGTGACATCTGTTGTTTGGAAAGATACTCGAATTAATATTGTTGATACACCAGGACACGCCGACTTTGGTGGAGAAGTTGAACGCATTCTCAATATGGTTGATGGAGCCATTGTACTTGTTGATGCTGCTGAAGGACCAATGCCACAAACAAAATTTGTCGTTGGCAAAGCATTGAAAGTAGGATTGCGCCCTATTGTTGCTATTAATAAAATTGACCGACCGGATGCACGCGTTGATGAAGTCATTAATGAGGTTTTTGACCTTTTCGCTGCTCTTGATGCAACCGATGAACAGCTTGATTTTCCTATTCTTTATGGATCTGGACGCGATGGATGGATGGCTGAAGCCCCTGAAGGACCAAAAGATCATGGATTAGGTCCTTTATTTGATCTTGTGACGCAGCATGTCCCTTCTCCTAGTGTAGCAGAAGGACCGTTTCGCATGATTGGAACTATTCTTGAAGCGGATCCGTTTTTGGGACGAATTATTACAGGGCGGATTCATTCTGGCTGTCTAAAACCCAATCAAAATGTCAAAGTTCTTGGACAAGATGGAAAACTTTTAGAAACTGGGCGTATTTCAAAAATTTTAGCGTTTCGTGGCTTAGAACGGCAACCTATTGAAGAAGGAAGTGCTGGTGATATTGTTGCGATTGCAGGTCTACAAAAAGGTACCGTAGCTGATACTTTCTGTGATCCTACTGTCAATGAACCCCTTACTGCCCAACCAATTGATCCTCCTACTGTTACTATGAGTTTTCTCGTCAACGATAGTCCCCTTGCTGGAACTGAAGGCGATAAAGTAACAAGCCGTGTCATTCGTGACCGATTGTTAAAAGAAGCAGAAGGCAATGTCGCTCTTAAAATTGAAGAATCAGCCGATAAAGATTCTTTCTACGTTTCAGGACGAGGAGAATTACAGCTTGCAGTTCTCATTGAAAATATGCGCCGTGAAGGATTTGAACTTAGTGTTTCACGCCCACGTGTTGTTATGCAAAAAGATGAAAATGGAATAACTCTTGAGCCAATCGAAGAAGTTGTTATCGATGTTGATGAAGAATATTCCGGTACTGTTGTACAAAAAATGTCTGAACGTAAAGGCGAAATGGTGGAATTACGTCCTTCTGGAGGTAATCGTGTCCGCCTTGTCTTTTATGCACCAACCCGAGGACTCATTGGTTATCAATCTGAACTTTTAACGGACACACGTGGTACAGCAATTATGAATCGCCTTTTCCATGCTTATGAACCTTATAAAGGAGACATTGCTGGTCGTGTTAATGGTGTTATGATTTCAAATGACAACGGTGAATCTGTCGCTTATGCTCTTTTTAATCTTGAAGATCGTGGTCCTATGATCATCGATGCGGGTGTGAAAGTCTATCAAGGTATGATTATTGGCATCCACTCACGAGATAATGACTTAGAAGTCAATGTCTTAAAAGGGAAAAAACTCACCAATATGCGCGCTTCTGGAAAAGATGAGGCCGTAAAGTTAACGCCTCCCATTAAAATGACATTAGAACGTGCCTTATCGTGGATACAAGATGATGAACTTGTGGAGGTAACCCCTAAAAATATTCGTCTCCGCAAACTCTATCTTGATCCTAATGAACGTAAACGTTTTGAAAAAACACGTGCATCAATTTCAAGTTAATTTCATAATCTCTTTGGTAAAATATTTAATTGTATTGAGCCTCACTATATTCCAGAAAGGATGTCTCTATGAATATTAAGGAAATACCCGTAGGCAAAAATCCACCAGAAGATATTAACGTTATTGTGGAAGTCTCCCTTGGTGGGCAACCAATAAAATATGAGATGGATAAAAAGTCTGGTGCATTATTTGTTGACCGTTTTCTTCATACATCAATGGTTTATCCTGGAAATTACGGTTTTGTCCCTCATACGCTTTCAGATGATGGTGATCCTATTGATGTCCTTATCTGTAATACCCGTCCACTTATGCCTGGTTGTGTTATCAATGTTCGCCCCATCGGAGCTCTAATGATGGAAGATGATGGTGGTAAAGATGAAAAAATTATTGCCATTCCCACTACAAAATTAACAAAACGCTATATCAATATTCATGACTATACAGATCTACCCGAGATTACACTCAAACAAATTGAACATTTCTTCAA
This sequence comes from Bartonella sp. CL70QHWL, assembly GCF_042194855.1. Taxonomy (NCBI): domain Bacteria; kingdom Pseudomonadati; phylum Pseudomonadota; class Alphaproteobacteria; order Hyphomicrobiales; family Bartonellaceae; genus Bartonella; species Bartonella sp. CL70QHWL. The sequence goes on from NZ_JBHINJ010000005.1 coordinate 107,104, forward strand.
GCATTACAAAGATCTGGAACCTGGAAAATGGGCTAAAATTGAAGGATGGCGTGATAAAAACTTTGCGCATGAATTAATTAAGCAAGCTGTTGAGCGCAATAAAAAAATATAACGATTTTAATAAAATAAAGCCTATTTAAAAATAGGCTTTATTCTTTATTTTTTCTACGAGATGCAATCTCTAAAGGATTGCCATATCTGCTTTAGCTCTTCTAAATGTGTTGAAAAGTAAAGTTGTTTGTAGCGAGATATTGCACCGTTTTTCAGAGAAATAGAAGAAGATGGTATTCTCCATTGCTTGGCAAGAAATTTAATGAGAGCTTTATTCGCTTTTCCATCTTCAGGAACAGCACGAAGGCGTATAACCAGATATTGTTTCTCACCATCCCTACATTCAATCCCTATTATTTTGTCAACAGACGATTTTGGAATGAGATATACAAACAAAATCAAGTTATTTTTATCAACTTGATAAAACATGTATTCGCCTCAAGTAATATTTCTATACATACATGTTTGCGTAAACGCGCCACATAAAAGTACGAATAAAATATATAATAATGAACACTACAATAGGTGAAATATCAATCGTTCCCAAATTTGGTAAAATTTTCCGGATACGGCTTAGAACGGGATTTGTAAGACGATCTAGAAAGCTTCCTATCAAAACAACAAAGCGATTGCGTGAATTTATGATATTAAAGACATAAAGCCAAGAAAAAATGACACTAGCGATTAAAATATCAATATAAATCTCAAAAATCAAATCAATCGTTCGAAGCAATGCATAAATCATGCGTCATCCCTTTCAATCAAGGAAACAGAAGAGCGTATAGAAAACCTTCATTAAAGCAGGTCTGTGTATCAAAAAATGGTTTTATATTTCAATACTCTTTTTTCTTGAATAAAAACCAGATATCTAAATTCTTCATCTCTCTATTTAATGACGATGCAGTTAGAAAACAAATATCAAAATTAAAAATAGAACATACAATAGAAGAAACGGCAAAAAATCTGAATATCCCTTATAGGATTAATCTTAAATCTCATCGTCTTAATTATTAATATATAAAAAACAAACAAACTAAAAACGGCCTTTTAAAGGCCGCTTTTAGTTTTAAAATTATTTCTGCAAAGCAGTCAAACGATTAAGAGCACTGCTAAAACCATCTAGCTGAACAAATAAATCATTCAAAGCTGGTTCACCTGCAGCAGCAATTGTCATCGCCAACTTTAACTGTTTTCCAGAACGTAAAGCTGCTACGTGATTTTTGTCAAAAACGACAGGAACCACACAACCTGCTGGTACACAAGTCCGGATACCGGTTTCGATAACAGCTTTTCCCTCATCAACTTGTAAACGAACAGGCTTAGAAACCAAAATGCCAAAAGGAACTGTTAAATTACCAGATACAACACCCTCAGCATCGAGAGTAAGGCCCATAGCCACAACAACACGCCCCTGCTCATTCACTTCTTGACGGTGCATAAAACAAATTCTTTTCCCTTCTTGTATACCACAGTTAATAGTCCACAAACCGTAGGTTTCAGTCAAAGAAGAAGCTCCATTTGGCAATGTCGCTGCCGCATCTTTTGATGCAGGAGGTTTTGAACTTGTTGCAAATGCAACAGATGAAATACTCAAGAGAGTAAAAACTATAAGTAAATTAAATAACTTTTTCATTTTATATTCCTGTTCTTTACATAAAAGAGAAACATGTTTATTATTTATTATAATATAAAGCATCTTAATAAAAAAAGCTTTCTCGTAATCATATAGCTTTTATAATGGTCTAAGGCTACCTCGAAATTCGCTGACAACTTTCGTATAAACGTGCTTTTTAAAAGAAACAGCAATCAACGGAAGGGTTTCTAGATCAATCCATTTCCATTGATCGAATTCCGCTTTATTGCCATCTGGTGGCGGATTAATCGCAATTTCAGAAAGCTTTCCTGTAAACTGGAAAGCAAACCATTTTTGTATTTGCCCACGATATTTATTTGTTAATGTGCACCCAATAAGTTCTTGTGGAAAATCATAATGGAACCAATTTTGTGCTTCTTTAATCAACTTCACAGATCGAATACCCGTTTCTTCATAAAGTTCACGATATGCTGCATCTAATGGTTTTTCATCTTCATCAATCCCTCCTTGAGGAAGCTGCCAACGATGAGATATTTCAATATCTGCATGAATGGGCATCATTAAACGACGCCCAACCCACACTTTACCGTCATGATTAAAGATAACAATCCCAACACATTTGCGATATGGAAGAACCTTCAAATTAATACCTGCATCCATTTAATATTCCTCAAAATCGCAAGCTATAGATATCAATTCTCACTTTAACACATCCTTATTGGGATCTGGCGGAAATGCTGCATTTGCCATTTCACCTCGTAACAATTTATAAGCCTCATTCAACTGGATATCATCTTTAGGGTCTTTGGGAACAAAAGCAGCTGAACCAGATCCTTTATTACTCTCTCGTTTTCCTTTGATATGTCCTTTTAATGCAGACTCACCAACTTTTACATCATAACCCTTATATTTTTCAGGGAGTGGTTGCTCTACAATAATATCAGGCGTGATCCCTGTTCCTTGAATAGAAGTGCCAGATGGCGTGTAATAAAGTGCTGTTGTTAAGCGTAAAGCCCCATTTTCACCCAAAGGAATAATTGTTTGAACAGATCCTTTACCAAAAGACTGCGTCCCTAAAATTGTTGCACGACGATGATCTTGTAATGCACCCGCAACAATTTCAGAAGCACTTGCCGAACCACCATTAATAAGGACAATGAGCGGTTTTCCATTGATGACATCACCTGGCTTCGCATCAAATCTTGTCACATCACTCTTTTTGCGCCCACGAGTCGACACAATTTCACCTTTATTGAGAAAAGCACTCGAAACATTAACAGCTTGATCTAAAAGCCCACCCGGATTAAGCCGCAAATCAAGGACGTAACCTTTTAGCTTATCTTCAGGAATTTTAGATTGGATATCTTTAATTGCCGCCAGAAGATTATTCAATGTCTGCTCAGAAAACTGGATAACTCTTAAATATCCAATATCACCCTCAACCCGATATTTCACCGCTTTTACTTTGATAATATCACGAACAATCTTCACTTCAAATGGCTTATCAACACCAGAACGAATAATTGTTAAGGTAATTGGTGTTCCAGGAGCACCTCGCATCTTATTAACAGCTTCATTCAATGTTTGACCATTCGTTTGTACATCATCAATTTTTGAAATAAGGTCTCCTGCTAGAATACCTGCTTTTGAAGCGGGAGTATCATCCATTGGTGAAACAACTTTAATTAAGTTTTTTTCCATAGTGACCTCAATACCAAGACCTCCGAACTCTCCTTTCGTAGAATCCCGCATATCCTTGGCTTCTTCAGCATTCAAATAAGATGAATGAGGGTCCAGTGATGTGAGCATGCCATTGATAGCATTTTCAATAAGCTTTTTATCATCTGGAACTGTAACGTATTGCATACGCACACGCTCAAAAACATCGCCAAATATAGCTAGCTTTTTATATGCATTATCTTCATTATTCGCAGCAACAGACTGCACCATAATCATTGAACAGGCGCCGAGCAATACCCCAGCGACCAAAAGAATAACTTTACGAATCATTTTGGCTCCTTCTTATTTTTTCAGTCTGCCACCAAGGAGTTGGATTTACAGGTTTTCCCTGCTTTCTAAACTCAATGTAAAGCATTGGAGAAGTTTTTCCTATATCCAATGCAACACTGTTTGAAATAAATTGCATCTCCATTATACCCAGAGGCTCACCTGAAAGAACAAATTGCCCCTGTTTTACATTAATTCTCGACATTCCAGTAAGAATGATATGATAACCATTTCCAACATTGAGAATGATTAACTGTCCATAAGAACGAAATGGCCCTGCAAAAGCAACAAAAGCATCCACAGGTGATATAACAACAGCTCCTGCCTCTGTTTCTATCGTTTCACCAAAGCGCGTAATCTGCGAACTTTTGTTAGAGTGATGTATTCTTTTTCCTGAAACAGGAAAAAGTAAAGAACCTTTTCGGCTTTCAAAATTGGACTGTTCTAACAATTGCAAACTTTTCCGTACCTGTACTGATGCATCAGAGTTAAGTTTTGACTGACGATCGAGCTCTAAAATCAATTCTTCCAAAGACTGCGCTTTTTTAGCAAGAGCAATATTTTTTTGTTGCTGTTCTGTAAGTTCTTTTTCTGATTTTTTTTGTAGTTTGTTTTTTTGGTCTAATAAAAGCTCTAGACGTTTTCGCTGCTCTGCTTGATTTTGCAGTTTTGTCTTTAATGCCTTATATTCCGTAGTAATGGAATTACTCAAATTGGTCAACTCCTTGAGTTTTTCTGTTAAATCTCGTGTTTTCTCCTGCATCTGAGGAATAACAGTACCTAATAAAACAGAACTACGTATAGAAGCCAACGCGTCCTCTGGCTGTATCATAAGAGCAGGAGGCGGATTCAATCCCATACGCTCCAAAATTGCAAGAACTTCCGCAAATTCAGCACGACGATTTTTTAAACTTTGATAGACTTGTACCCGCTTTTCTATCATTTTTTTAAGCTTTTCTTCCCTTTTAGCAATATCATCTGCTACTATACGTTCTTCTTTAGCCGCTTTTATGAGTGCATCACTCAAAACACGTTGATCTTTTTTTAAATGCTCAACTTGATGCATAAGAAAAGCAACACGCTCACGCGAAAGTGAAATATTTTGGCGAATTTCTCCTAATTCTTTATGTACTTCCGTACTCCTCATTGTATCTTCCGCACGCGATACAGAAAAGCAAAAAAACATACTCAAGAGCAGAATGACAAATATGACGCACTCCTCATATAAATATAGCATCTTTCTATGAAGAAGCTTTTTCATTTGCAAAAACCATGACACCTCATCGTATACATTAGAGATGCTTTAAATGGTGTCAGCTAAAACAATATTAATAAACATATAAATAAGTGCTAAAAATTGCACAAAAATATTAAAAACGATGATACGGATGGTTATTTTCAATTGTTACAGCGCGGTAAAGTTGTTCTGTAAGAAGAATACGTGCAATTTGATGTGGCCACGTCATCAAACCAAAAGATAAAAGAAAATCAGCACGCTTCTTTATTTGTTCATTATGCCCATCAGGTCCTCCCAAAGCAATGACGACATCTCGAATGCCCTCATCACGATAACACCTCAATTTTTCAGAAAAAGAAATTGACGAAATCGATTCTCCACGCTCATCTAACACAATTAATCGACATTTTTCAGGTAAAAATTCAATAAGTTTTCTCCCCTCTTCCTCCATACGTTGACAAACTGTGTGAGCACGACTTTCTGGTATCTCTTGTAACTTTTTTAAATGAAAGCCTACATCTCCAGAAATTTTAGAAAAACGATCCAAATAATGCTGAACTAATTTTTGCTCCGCCCCACTTTTCATACGACCAACCGCAAAAATAGAAATTTGCATTTTAATGATCTCCGAAGAGAAGCAAAGCTGTATCGTTTAAATCCGGCGTCATCCATATTTTTTCTAAATTATAAAAAAGACGAATTTCTGGACGAAAAAGATGAGTGATAATATCACCTGTATCAATCAATACCCAGTCACCTCCAGCAAGCCCTTCTACACGCGCAAGCCCCTGCCCACTATCTTTCCAAGTATGTAATAAATGATCAGCAACAGACGATACATGACGCTGCGAATTTGCTGAAGCTATGACCATATAATCAGCCAAAGATGACTTCCCTCGAATATCAATAGCAACAATATCTTCTGCTTTTGTATCTTCTAAACTCTTGAGAATAACTTCAAGACTCTCACTAACAGAAAAAACTTTTTTTTCTTTTGAAGGCATAATATCGTAAGAGTGTTTGTGTGCAACGTTTTTCAGATCAATATCCTTTCTTATCGTTGTGGAATCTAAAAAAGAGACTTCTCTAAAGAGAAGCAGAATCTTATGAAATGTTCAAGAAAAATCATTCTTCTTCAAACGAAGGTTTGTTGAAGATTGAAAAGATAAAGGTCCATGCAAATAAGTCCAAACTGGTGGCTTGATAAAAGGTAATCGCTTACTTTCTCTCTCATCCAAACGAAAACGGCGATAAATATGTGCCATAGGAGAAGAAAGTGCTGACCGATTGCCTAAAGGACGATCAATAATCGCAATAGGAAGCATAGAGACGATATCATGCCATCGATACCATTGATGTATCGTCGCAAAACTATCTGCCCCCATAATCCATACAAAATTTACGCCACTGTAATGGGTAAGAATATGAAAAATCGTATCTACTGATACTTTGCTCCCTATAGCCTGTTCAAAACCTGTTAAGCGAATTTTTGGATGGTCAATAAGTTTAAAACTTAATTGCATTCTCTCCTCTAAAGAGGGCAACTGTGTACAATCCTTTAAAGGATTTCCTGGAGTGATCATCCACCATAACTGATCAAGATGCAAACGCCGAATGGCAATTTTTGCAACAAGAAGATGCCCCGCATGCGGTGGATTAAAGGAACCACCAAAAAGACCCACAACATTAGATCTTTCAACATGTGGCATACAATTTTTCCATGGAAAAAATGGTGTTCTCAAGCTCTAACCTGACCATTTCCTTTAACGTGATATTGAAATGATGTTAGCTGTCCAACACCTATGGGACCACGTGCATGCATTTTTCCTGTTGCGATACCAATTTCCATTCCAAAACCAAATTCACCTCCATCAGCAAATTGTGTAGATGCATTGTGTAATAAAATAGCTGAATCTAAATGATTAAAAAAATTCTTCACCACTTCCAAATCCTCAGCAATAATCGATTCCGTATGTCCTGATGAATAACGCTTGATATGAGAAATGGCTCCCTCAACACCCTCAACCGTTTTAACAGAAAGAATAGCATCAAGATATTCATGCGACCAATCTTCTTCAGAAGCTAATTTGACATCTGGCATAAGAAAAACAATATCTTCTGTGGCACGAATTTCACACCCCTTTTCCTGTAAAGCAGTTAAAACAGGAAGAAATTTTTTTAATGCTTGGCCGTCAATGAGAACTGTCTCAACAGCACCGCATATCCCTGTCCGCCGCAGCTTTGCATTTAAAACAATATTGCGTGCCATATCTAAATCTGCAGATTTATCAATATAAATATGACAAAGTCCCTCCAAATGAGCAAAAATTGGAACACGTGCATCAGACTGAACGCGGGCAACAAGGCTCTTTCCACCACGTGGTACGATCACATCAATCGCTCCATCCAATCCTTTGAGCATTTCCCCAACGGCAGCACGATCTGTCGTTCCAACCATTTGGATAGCATCTTTGGGTAAACCAGAGCGCTCTAAACCTTGTACCAAAGCTAAATGAAGAGCATGAGAAGAATGAAAGCTATCCGAACCACCGCGCAAAATCGCAGCATTACCTGCTTTTAAGCACAAAGAACTCGCATCAACTGTAACATTGGGACGACTTTCATAAATAATGCCAATCACACCAAGAGGTGTTCGTACACGACTTATATGAAGCCCATTTGGACGCGTCCATTCATCCATCACTTGTCCAACAGGATCAGATAAACGAGCAACTTGGCGAACACTGTCTATCATTGCACGTAAACGCAAATCATCTAATTTTAGCCGATCAATCATTGCAGCTTTCAAATTATTCTGAGCAGCATTCTCTAAATCTTGACAATTCGCCCGTAAAATTTCATCTGACTGAGCCTCTAGACTTAAAGCGATCATTTCTAATGCATTGTTCTTTTGCTCAGAAGAAGCAACAGCTAACGCTGCAGCGGCATAGCGTGCTTTTTGTCCCATATCTTTCATTTGTTCTTCTAAAGTCATCGTAACATCCACTCTGCCAAAACAATAAAAACAAAAGTAACTTTTTTAAACAGTATTGGTCAAGCAACGTACAATCATATCATTACGATGCACCATAGCAGAGCGCGCCTCATACCCAAGAATAGCTTCGATTTCTTCACTTTTATGTCCTATAATGCGTACAGCCTCATCTTTGTCATAGCTTACAAGTCCACGCGCAATCTCAACTCCATCTGTACCAACAATTGCAACCGTATCCCCACGCTGGAAATTTCCCTCAACGCCAATAACCCCTGCAGCTAATAATGATTTTCCTGATTCAAGAGCCCTAATGGCTCCTTGATCAATCGTCAAAACACCAGATGGATCTAAATGACCAGAAATCCATGTTTTCCAAGCATTGACAGATTTCTTACTTGCCGCAAAAAAACTCTTGCGTTCACCTTTGTCAATTGCAGCAAGAGGATTCATACGCTTGCCTGAGGTGATAATCATCGCCGTTCCAGCAGCATTAGCTATTTTTCCGGCTTCAAGCTTAGTCTTCATTCCTCCCCGTGAAAACTCTGAAGCAGCAACATCTGCCATTTTTTCGATATCATGCGTAATGGATGCAACAAAAGGTATAAATTCAGCCGTAGGATCACTATGGGGAGACTTTGTATAAAGACCATCAATATCGGATAAAAGTATTAAAAGATCTGCCCTCACCATTGTTGCCACACGTGCAGCTAAACGATCATTATCACCATAACGAATTTCAGTTGTTGCAACAGTATCATTCTCATTAATAACAGGCACAGCTCCCAAATATAAAAGCGTCTCAATCGTTGCACGTGCATTGAGATAACGCCTTCGCTCCTCCGTATCAAATAAAGTGAGCAAAATTTGGCCTGTTTTGAGCCCATGTTGAGCAAGCGCATCACCATAGGTTTTTGCTAACTCAATTTGCCCCAAAGCAGCACATGCCTGGCTTTCTTCCAATTTCAAAGCCCCCTTAGGAAGCTGTAGCAATGTCCTTCCTAAAGCAATAGCACCTGAAGACACCAATAATATCTCTACGCCTCCTTTGTGTAATTCAACAACATCATTGATCAAGCTTTTAAGCCATTCAACCCGTAAACCTGCCTGAGGATCAACCAAAAGGGCAGATCCAATCTTGACCACAATACGTTTATAGTGTGTAAGTTTTTGCGATCCAACAGCCATCTCAATCAACCTTGCTATCCCCACTGATCTCCTCTTTGCGTGACATTTCAATAATATGTGCACCAGCACGCAGCACATTTTCTAAACCTTCGCGGCTAACCGCAGAAAACATCATAACTGGTTGATCCGCTGCTCTTTGTAAAGCTTCCCGTTTAGCTTCACGCTCTTCAATTGTCAGAGTATCTATCTGGCTTAAAGCAACAATTTCAGTTTTATCACTTAGATTATTTCCATATGCCTCAAGTTCATGACGCACAATTTGATATGCTTTTGCTACATCTTCTTCTTGAGAAGAAATTAGATGAAGCAGTACGCGACAACGTTCCACATGTCCTAAAAAACGATCTCCAATTCCCACACCTTCATGCGCTCCTTCAATTAATCCTGGAATATCAGCCAAAACAAATTCACGACCATCAATACGTACAACACCAAGATGAGGATGTAGAGTGGTAAAAGGATAATCTGCAACTTTTGGTTTTGCAGCCGTTACAGAAGCTAAAAAAGTTGATTTTCCAGCATTTGGTAAACCAACAAGCCCCGCATCAGCAATTAACTTCAAACGAAGCCATATTGCACGCTCTTCTCCAGCCAAACCTGGATTTGCACGACGCGGTGCCCGATTTGTCGATGTTGTAAAGTGAAGATTGCCAAAACCGCCATTCCCTCCTTTTGCAAGGCGATAGCGCTGTCCCACTTCCGTTAAATCACATATTAACGTTGTATTATCTTCTTCAAAAATTTGCGTCCCAACCGGAACTTTAAGGATGACATCATTACCCTTCTCACCCGTCATATTACGCCCCTTGCCATGCCCCCCTGTTTTTGCTTTAAAATGCTGTTGGTAGCGATAATCAATCAGCGTGTTAAGCCCATCAACAACAAGAGCCCAAACATCACCACCCCGTCCTCCATTCCCTCCATCTGGCCCCCCAAATTCTATGAATTTTTCACGACGAAATGATACTGCTCCAGAACCTCCATTACCAGAACGAATATAAACTTTAGCTTGATCAAGAAATTTCATTGGAAACACTCACTGAGGAATCAATCTCTTTATCTCTATAGGCAATACATTAGTTTTACCAGTTTTTCATCATTGATAACAGAAAAACTGTCACTATCGCCGATAACTCTTTGAGAAAAAAATCATCACATCTAAATAGGTTAAGTAAAGTTAAGTCTTCTTAAAAGAAGGCGCTATTCTTGTATTTTTGTTTTTCCCTTAAATTCAAGTGCTAGAAGATAAAGCTCTACTGATTCTGATCGGCTTGCGGGTGGTTTAACATGATAGACTTTTTTAAAATGCTGTTTTAGTATCGTAAGAAGAGTGTTTTCTGCTCCTCCTTGAAAAGCCTTTGCTAAAAAATGTCCCCCAGGCTTAAGAACCGAAAGAGCAAAATCAGCCGCAACTTCACATAAATAAATCGTTCTTAAATGATCCGTCTGACGATGACCTGTTGTTGGCGCTGCCATATCAGAAAGAACCACATCCGGTTTTGTCCCTAAAGTTTCAATTAATTTCTGCGGTGCATCTGTATGCAAAAAATCCATTTCCAACATGGCAACTCTAGGTAATGGATCAACATGTAAATAATCAATACCAACAACGCTAGGATCCTCATCACTTGACCCTACTATACGCTCAACCACCTGACACCAGCCCCCAGGTGCTGCTCCTAGATCAATAACCTTTTGACCTTTTTTCAAAAACCTATAGCGCTCATTAATTTCAATGAGTTTATAAGCCGCACGCGAACGATACCCATCTACTTTTGATTGATGGACATAAGGATCATTCAGATGCCTCTCTAACCATCGTCGTGATGAAGCTTTAATGGTTCCTGCTTTCTTTTTTACGCGCTGATATAATTCATGTGACCCTGAACCTCCATAGCCACCTCTCGGTGTTTTTGTTGTTTTTTTCATCGTTATTCATTGTCTCCATATTTAATTCTCTAACGCTTGAAATCTCTGCTCTTTCTACGACGACACCATACCCCATCGCGTAACATTAGCTCTATCAAAATTCCTTCCCTTAATCCACGATCAGCAACTCTTAAACGCTGACTTGGCCAAACTTCCCGAATAACATCTAAAATTGCACAACCAGCTAAAACTAAATCTGCTCTCTCGCGCCCAATAAAAGGACTTATGACACGTTTTTCTATATCCCATGATAATAGACGTTGTGTCATAAGTGTAATGTCTGCATCCTTCATCCAAATGCCATCCACTTTTTTCCTATCATAACGCTCTAAATTAAGATACATTCCTGCTAAAGTCGTAACTGTACCGGAGGTTCCCAAAAGATGAAACTTCGAACCTTGTGCTAACTCTCCTAATTTATGACGATCTGAAAAATTATTTAATAACCCTCGCACATAGCTTTTCATTTTTTCAAAATCGTCTAAGCTAATATCATTCCCTCCAAAACGTTCAGCAAGCGTAACAACACCAACAGGAAGAGAAGTCCAAGCGATAATTTGTCTAGCTAAACGAAAAGAACGCTTTTGAGAAACATCAAGTAGCACAATTTCTGATGACCCTCCTCCAATATCAAAAAGCACAATTGCGTCAGTATTTGGTTCAACAAGTGTACTACACCCTGTAACAGCAAAACGCGCTTCTGTTCGCCGATCAACAATTTCCAATTCAAGACCTGTCTCCTCCAAAACACGCTGAATAAAATGTCTACCATTTTCTGCAGAACGACAAGCTTCCGTTGCAATCAAGCGATAACGCTTAATATGCCTTTGTTTTAGCTTTAAATGACAAATCTTTAATGCCTCAATCGCACGATCCATAGCTTGTGTATTAAGAAAACCGTTATTTATTAAACCTTCTCCCAATCGTACAATACGAGAAAAAGCATCAACAACACGAAAATATCCAGGTTTACTGGGAGATGCGATAAGAAGACGACAATTATTTGTTCCGAGATCAAGTGCCGCATAAAGAGGTGGAGATTTTACTGAATGGAACCGTCGAAGAAAAGGTGCTTTGAGTTTTTTTGTTTTTTGAGCACCTATCATTATCTGATTATGAAACTCAAAAGCTGCCTCAGATTGAACAAAAACCTGTTTCTGTTCATAATGTTTTTTTCTCTGTTGTCTCTTTATATCAACAAGGACAGAGTATGCCTCTGTTCGTGACAATGCAGAAAGATTATTTGTATTACTACTGCACTGATCATACAACTGATCTGCTTTGGTATCGTATATTTCTCCTCGCTTTAACTCTTTTGAACCATAATTTAACGGGGTCATGTCCCTTATCCCTTGAGCGTTCCCCCAATAAATAAACGCGAAAACTCTTCTGCTCATTCCTAAATAAAGCAATAATGCAGCATCAAATGATATATACAAGAAATCATTCTTTCTTTTTCTATCATTAAAATTTTCTACACTAACATCATTCAGATTTTTGTATAATCTTTCGGTTGTTTCCGTGAAATCATTCATCTCTTTATGAACTTAAAACTATAAATTAATCGTTTACGTTCACATCAATTTTTATAAATTATGCTCTTTTCTTTATACCATTTACACGGAGCACACCTCTATTGTAAAACCTCCACTATCATACCATTTGCTGACTTTTAAGGTTACAACAACCTATACATTAGTACGGTTTATAAGAAAAAAAATTTTTTTCTTTATCCACACACAAACCTCGTTTGTTATATGCAATGAAATGGCTTTGATTATGCTGGAATAAAAGTTCCGTAGTACTACAAAATGCAATTACAATAGCTGTTATTTCGTGAATACCAATAAAAACTATCGTTCAAAAAAACTCTAGAATTATAAAATTTATCTGAAAAATATTAATGCTTAATCAGACCGCATTAAAAATCCATTTGAAGCTTAAAAAAAGAATTTAGTCTACTCATTATTGTAAGGAAGAAATCGAGTATTTCTAATCTTTTTTACTTTTAATAACTAACGAAATCACTCTTTAAGCATTATAGGAAACACTAACTTGATTTTCTATTACATATAAAGAACTTACTGTGACTTTATATTCATAAAACTCTCACTCTTTCCAATAAATCACCTCGATATCATATTATATAAAACTTCTTACTTATCTGACCTTATAATTTACACTCAAAAATATAATACAACAATTTATGGAAAAATGACTCTTGTTAAAAATACTCGATGGATTCTAAGGACGGAAAGAATTAAGTGCCGCATTTAACCCTTTAAATGGTACAGTAAAAGAAAATACCTTACCTTCTTTAGTTTTATAGGAAATACGTACCTTATTGTTCTGCTCTATTTGTTTAGTCAAAACCGGCCCTACAGGTGATTGTGCCAAACAAACCGTTTCATTACATTGCGTATAATTAATAAGAACAGGTTTTTTAACATCTTTTACAAACATTTGAATCGGAACATTTATATCAGAATTTGGCAATGTTCGAAAAAGCATCACTGCTTGACCACTTGTCGTAGAAACAAGAGACCAACTAAAAATGGTATTTCCTTCTTGATCATGAACCGTCTGTGTCACATTACATATACCTTGCTTATGTTTAAGCTTTTGTTTTTCGTCACAAATCAAAGTCCAATCATAAAATTGCATAATAATTCGACGTGTTTCGCCAGGTTCTCCCTTAGGTATCGATAAGTGCGGTGGATGCACTGTATAAATATTATTATTCTCGTTGGCAAAGCTTTCGCTCTTGCCTATTAAGGCAAGAGCAAACAGCAGAACCTTTACTAACATACTTCTCGTTTTTACAATAACAGCCATTTTTTCTATTATCATCTCAACCTCAGAGTAATTCCAGCGCCTATTCCCCAATGACCTCCAGCACTTGTCACAGATACATTCGAGCGAATATTTCCATCTTCAGATGTATAACCAGCACCAAGAGCAAGTGCAGATTGACTGCGCCATAAACCACTCCCAAATGAAACACTTAAAGATCCTGGTATATCATAGTAACGTAAGTTGGACACCGCTAGACCAATAGCAGCAGCTTGTCTTGCTTCTTTCCGAACATCCTGAATAGCATAATTCAACGTCTCAAATTTCAT